>NZ_CP024201.1:2554545-2873863 GCF_002749615.1 Caulobacter mirabilis | reverse complement strand
CGCTGGAGGCCGCTCAGCTGGCCTCCGCGGTGGCGGCTCTGGCCGGCGGCGGCGGCTTCGACGTGATCGGCAACCTGAAGAACCTCACCGGCCTCGACCGGCTGGTCTTCGCGGGCGGCGGCGATGGCGGGGCGATGACCGTGGCCGGCGGCAAGTACCTGACCGACGACGTCTATCTGGAGATCATCGGCGGCGGTCGCGAAGGGCCGGCGGCCCAGGTCGAGTGGCAGGTGCGCCGCAACCTGTCGATCATCTCCCGCCTGGCCAGCGAAGGCGGCACCAAGCTGTCGGTGCGCTGGCGGAAGGACTACGAGTGACGCCGCGCGCCTGGAACCTGGCCTGCAGCGCGGCCTGCTTCGCCATCACGGGGCTGGCAGTCTACGTCGGCCTGGTCTCGGCGATCGGGGTATCCATCAACGAAACCTATTTCGGCCGCCCCCAACCGAAGGATGTCGCGGCGTTCTGGCTGTCCCTGCTCGTCGGCGTTTCGGCCATGCTGGGCTTTGTCTTCTTCCTGATGCGAGGGATGCGCCGCCAGAGGCGCTGATCCACGCGGGCAGGGGGTTCACGCCGCGTCGGGGCTCGGCTACGAAGGTGGCGTTCGGCGACTCCCGTCTTGCGCCATTCCGGCGGGTCGCTTCGTTGAGGCACGCGTCGACCTAGTCCGCGGCAATGGCGTCGTAGAGCTGTACGGATCACGCCGATGCGCCTGTCGCCGGAAGAGAAGGCCGTTCTCGATTCCATCGCCGAGCGGGGTTCGGCGATCGTCGACCGGGCGATCGCCTGGTCGGACGTCAATTCCGGCAGTCGCAACCTTGACGGGCTGAACGCGGTCCGCGGCCTGCTGAAGGACGCCTTCGCCGTCCTGCCGACCGAGCCGCAGGACATTCCGCTGGCCGCCTCGATCGAGATCGCCGCCGACGGCCGCGAGAGGGAGCAACCCCACCCGCCCTCGCTGGCCGTCATCGTCCGGCCCGAGGCGGCGACCCAGGTCGTGCTGACCGGCCACTACGACACCGTCTATCCCGCCGACAGCCGCTTCCAGACCGTGACCACCCGTCCGGACGGCGCGCTGCACGGTCCCGGCATCGCCGACATGAAGGGCGGGATCAGCGTCATCCTGGCGGCGTTGGAGGCGTTCGAGGCGTCGCCCGTGGCGGCGAACCTCGGCTATCGGGTGCTGATCTCGCCGGACGAGGAGATCGGGTCGCTGGCTTCCGGACCGGTTCTGACCGAGTTCGGCCGCCTGGGCCATGTCGGCCTGACCTATGAGCCGGCCCTGTCCGACGGGACCCTGGCCGGCGAGCGCAAGGGATCGGGCAACTTCCACATTCGCGTCACGGGGCGCGCCGCCCATGCCGGCCGCGACTTTGCCCTGGGCCGCAACGCGATCACCGCCGCCGCCCGCATCGCCGGGGCCCTGGACGCCCTGAACGGCCGCCGCGACGGCGTGACCCTGAACATCGCCCGCATCGACGGCGGCGCGCCGCTGAACATGGTGCCGGACATCGCCGTGGTGCGGTTCAACGTCCGCTTCTCCGACGCCGCGGCCGCGGCCTGGCTGGAGGCCGGCGTCAAGGCGGCGATGGCGGCCGGGGAGGGCGACGGCCTGTCGGTCAGCCTGCATGGCGGCTTCACCCGGGCGGCCAAGCCGTTCAACGCCGCCCAGGCCGAGCTGTTCGGCAAGGTGCGCGAAGTGGGCGCCCTGATCGGCCAGGACATCGCCTGGAAGCCGTCCGGCGGGGTCTGCGAGGGCAACAACCTGTTCGCCGCCGGCCTGCCCAATGTCGACACCCTGGGCGTCCGGGGCGGCGACATCCACAGCGAGAACGAGTTCGCCTGGCCCGACAGCTTCGCCGAGCGGGCGCAGCTGTCCGCCCTGATCCTGATGAAACTGGCCGCCGGCGAGATCGACGCCCGCGGCGTGCGCGCCCTCATGGAGACCCGCTGAATGCTCGTCGTGCGTCCCGCCTTGCCGGCCGACTACGATTCCCTGATGGAGCTGGCCGTCCTGTCCGGGCGGGGCTTCACCAGCCTGCCGGAGGACGAACCGACCCTGCGGGCGCGCCTGGACCTGTCGGCGGCCAGCTTCGGCGGAGAGGTGGCGCCGCCGGAAGCCTGGTACACCCTGATGCTTGAGGACGCGGAGACCGGCGGCATCGACGGCGTCGCCGGGGTCAAGGCGGGCGTCGGGCTGAAGCGGCCGTTCTTCTCGTTCCGGGTCGTGACCCTGGCGCAATCCTCGCCGGTTCTGGAGATGCGCTTCGACCACCAGGCGCTGGTGTTGGTCAACGAATGCTCCGGCTGGTCCGAGGTCGGGTCGCTGTTCCTGCGGCCGGAGAAGCGCAAGGGCGGCGCGGGCCGTCTGCTGGCCCAGTCGCGCTACATGCTGATCGGCATCGAGCCGAACCGTTTCGCCGAGATGGTGCTGGCCGAACTTCGCGGCTGGTTCGATGCGGACGGCAGCTGCCCGTTCTGGGAGCATGTCGCCCACAAGTTCTTCCGGCTCGAGTTCGACGAGGCCGACCGGATGAGCGCCTCGACCAACGGCCAGTTCATCCTCGACCTGGCGCCGCGCCATCCGATCTACACTGGCCTGCTGCCGACCGAGGCCGCCGAGACGATCGGCAAGGTCCACCGCGACGGCGAAGCGGCGCGGGCGATGCTGGAGCGCGAGGGTTTCCGCTATCAAGGCCTGGTCGATCTGTTCGACGCCGGTCCGACCCTGGCGGCGCCGCGCGACGAGATCCGGACGGTCAAGGAAGCCCGCCGACTGACGGTCAAGCTGGGCGAGGACGCCTTCGGCGAAGAGGCGCTGGTCTCCACCGCCGAGATCGGCCGTTTCCGCGCCGTGCGCGCACCGGTGCTGGTCGACCACGACAGCGCCATCCTGTCCCGCGACGCGGCCGAGGTGCTCGGCGTGCGCGAAGGTGAAATCGTGAAGGTGAAGGCATGAGCCGCGGCCAGTACATCGACGGCGCCTGGGTTGCAGGGCGTGGACCGGCGTTGATCTCCATCGATCCGGCGACGGGGGCGCCGACCTGGGAAGGTTCGACCGCGACCGGCGCCGACGTCGCAGCGGCCGTCGCCGCGGCCCGCGCCGCGTTCCACGACTGGGCCGACCGCCCGCGCGCCGAACGGATCGAAACCCTTCGTCGCTACAAGTCGGCCCTGGACGCCCGCAAGGACGCTATGGCCCAAGCCATTTCGCGCGAGACCGGCAAGGCGCTGTGGGAGACCAAGGCCGAGCTTGGCTCGATGATGGCCAAGGTGGACGCCTCGATCGCCGCCTACGACGAGCGGACCGGGACCAAGGAGACGGCGACGGCCTTCGGGCGCGCGGTGCTGCGCCATCGGCCGCACGGCGTCATGGCGGTTCTGGGTCCGTTCAACTTCCCCGGCCATCTGCCCAACGGCCATATCGTCCCGGCTCTGTTGGCCGGCGACACGGTCGTCTTCAAGCCGTCCGAGGAGACCCCCTGGACGGGCGAGCTGATGATCGAGGCGCTGGAGGCGGCCGACCTGCCCCGGGGCGTGGTCAATCTCGTCCAGGGCGGAAGGGAGACCGGCCAGGCGCTGCTGGAGCAGCCCATCGACGGCCTGCTGTTCACCGGCTCGGGCGCGGCCGGAGCGCACTTCCGCCGCCAGTTCGCCGATCGGCCGGACGTGATCCTGGCGCTGGAGCTGGGCGGCAACAATCCGCTGGTGGTCTGGGACGCGACGGACCCCGAGGCCGCGGCGGCCCTGGTCATCCAGTCGGCCTACATCACCACCGGCCAGCGCTGCTCCTGCGCCCGCCGCCTGATCGTCCCGGAAGGCCACGAGGGCGAGGCGGTGATCGAGGCGATCGCCGCCCTGGCCGACCGCCTGCGCATCGGGGCCTGGAACGCGGCCGACGAACCGTTCATGGGGCCGCTGATCTCCGCTCGGGCGGCCGATGCCGCTCGCAAGGCCGCCAAGACCCTGGGCGGGACGGTGATCCGCGAGGCGAGGGCGGTCGAGGGGCTGTCGGGCGCCTTCATCACGCCCGGCCTGATCGACGTCAGCCATCACGAGACGCCGGACGAGGAGATCTTCGCGCCGGTGCTCCAGGTGCGCCGCGCCGCCACGTTCGACGGGGCGTTGGCGCTGGCCAACGACACCCGCTACGGCCTGTCGGCCGGCCTGATCAGCGACGACGCCATGCTGTGGGACCGTTTCCAGCGGCGCGTTCGCGCGGGAGTGGTCAACTGGAACCGCCCGACGACCGGCGCGGCGGGAACCGCGCCGTTCGGCGGCCTCGGCGCCTCCGGCAATCACCGACCGAGCGCCTACTACGCCGCCGACTACTGCGCCTATCCGGTCGCCAGCTTCGAGGCCGACGCCGTGGTCCCGACCGTGGCGGACATCAAGGGGCTGAAGGGGTGAGGGACGCGGTCATGGATGCTCCCCCTTGGGGGAGCTGTCGCCGCGAAGCGGTGACTGAGGGGGTCATGGGCGCCGACCCTCTGGTCCCAAACCAGATGCGCCGGACCCCCTCCGTCTCGCCTTCGGCGAGCCACCTCCCCCAGGGGGGAGGATCCACATGGTGACCGCCGTCGAAGCCAACTGTGATGGCCTGGTCGGGCCGACGCACAGTTTCGCCGGGCTCGCGCCCGGGAACCTCGCCAGCGAGATCAACAAGGGCGACCCCTCCAACCCGCGCGCAGCGGTTCTGGAGGGGCTGTCCAAGATGCGGACGCTGGCCGATCTGGGGCTGCCGCAGTTCGTGCTGCCGCCGCACGAGCGGCCCGCCGTCGACTTCCTGCGTGGCCTTGGGTTCTCGGGGGCGGACGCCCGGGTTCTGGAAGCGGCGTCCAAACAGGCCCCGGAACTGCTCAACACCGCCTGCAGCGCCTCGCCGATGTGGGCCGCCAACGCGGCCACGGTGACGCCCAGCGCCGACGCCGCCGACGGGCGCGTCCACTTCACGCCGGCCAATCTGCTGACCAACCTGCACCGCAGCCTGGAAGGCGGTCAGACGACCCGCGCGCTGCGCCGCCTGTTCCCGGACCGTACGCGGTTCGCCGTCCACGAGCCGCTGCCGGCTCAGCCGCATTTCGCTGACGAAGGCGCCGCCAACCATGTCCGCCTCTGCGCCGATCACGGCGAGGCCGGGGTGAACCTGTTCGTCTGGGGGCGGGACGCCTACGAGCCCTGGACCGGCCGCTTCCCGGCGCGGCAGACGAAACAGGCCTTTGAGGCCGTGGCTCGGCGGCATGGCGCGGGGGGGGCTGTGTTTACCCAGCAGGCGCGTTCGGCGATCGAGGGCGGCGTGTTCCACAACGACGTGGTCTGCGTCGGCGCCAAGACCTGCCTGTTCTTCCACGAGGCGGCGTTCGAGGATCGCGCCGCGATGAAGGCGGCGGTCCGCGCCGCGGCCGCCGGACGGTTCGAGCCGCAGTTCGTCCAGGTCGACGAGGCCGACCTGCCGCTGGGCGAGGCGGTGAAGTCCTACCTGTTCAACTCGATGCTGGCGGCTCTGCCCGGCGATGATCGGCTGACCTTGATCGCGCCAATGGAGACCTTCGAGACCGTCGACGCCCGACGGGCTGTGGAGCGGGCGATCGCCTCCAACGGCCCGATCGGCCGGGTCGAATACGTCGACGTCCGCCAGAGCATGCGCAACGGCGGCGGCCCGGCCTGCCTGCGGCTGCGGGTGGTGCTGACCGACGAGGAACTGGCGGCGACAAATCCGGCGCAGCGCTTCGACGCCGACCTGCACCGCCGGCTGGCGGCCTGGGCCGAGGCGCATTATCGCGACCGCCTGCTGCCCGCCGACCTGGCCGATCTGGCGCTGCTGGACGAGAGCCGCCGCGCCCTGGACGAGCTGACCCACATCCTGGACCTGGGCGGGGATTTCTATCCGTTCCAGAGGGCCTAGCGCCTCATCCTTTCAGCTTCGCCAGCGCCTCCGGGAAGCGCCGCGACAGCGGGGCTTCCAGCGCGCCCAGCTCCACCGTCCAGTCGCCCGAGCCCTCCGGCCTCAGACCCGTCACCCGCGCGGCGTTGACCAGCCAGGAACGGTGGACCCGGACGAAGCCTTTGTCCGCCAGTTGCCCCTCGACCGAGGCCAGAGAGACGCGCATCAGCGGCTTGCGGCCGTCCGCCAGGTGGAACTCGACATAGTTGCCGGCCGAGGCGACGGCCAGGATGTCGGCGACCGGAACGCGGATCAGGCGGGCGCCGTCGCGGATGTCGAAGGTGACGGGCAGGCCGGCCGTCGTCACGATCTCCCGCCGCATCGCGTAGCGGTCGGCGATGTGGAACGTCGCCACGGCGACGGCGTAGCTGAACAGGTCCTTGCCCAGTTCGTAGGGGACCTGGACCCGCAGGTCGCCGTAGTCGTAGCGCACCCCGGCCAGGGCGTAGGCCGCGTGGCGCAGGACCAGGAAGCCGGCCACGTGCAGGCCAGACCAGGCCAGCACGCCCCCGAGGTGAATCAGCCAGGTTCTCGGCCGTCGCCAAGCCTCGATCGGCGCAGCCCGCCAGGTCAGCCAGGGCAGCCACAGGATCGAGACCACGACAAGGGCGCTGCTCCACTCCCAGACCCAGGGTTCCCACCAGCGCTCGCCCGCGCCTTCATGGATCAGGCTCATGGTGTTGATGATGGCGACCACCGCCAGGACCGCCGTGTAGATCGCCACCGCCCGTCGCGTGACCGTGCGGAGGTCTCCGTCCGTCCCTGAAATCTCGCCGTTCGTCACGCGGTCCGTCCGTTCATCCCGCCCCGGCCGCCGAGCGCGGCTTGTTGCTGGCGCGGCGTCGCGGCCTCGGGCGATGCCCGCCGTATCTCATCGCTGACGGGCCTTCGCATGACCGACGCCACCCCTGTTTCCGACCGCCGCAACGACCTGGATTGGATCCGCGTCGGAGCCTTCTTCCTGCTGATCCTCTACCACGTCGGCATGTTCTACGTGCCTTGGGACTGGCACGTGAAGAGCCCACATCCGATCGAATGGCTGGAGCCGGTGATGCAGCTGACCAATCCCTGGCGGCTGACCCTGCTGTTCCTGGTGTCCGGCGCGGCGACGCGATTCATGGCCGACAAGCTGAGCGCGGGCGCGCTGGCCGGGCAGCGCCTGTGGCGGCTGCTGCCGCCGCTGGTGTTCGCGATGTTCGTTATCGTGCCGCCGCAGAGCTACTACGAGGTGGTCGAGCAACTCGGCTATGCCGGCGGCTACGTCGACTTCTGGCCAGCCTACGTCACGGCGTCGGGGAACTGGTGCCAGGGCGACGACTGCCTGATCACCCCGACCTGGAACCACATGTGGTTCGTCGCCTACCTGATCTTCTACACCCTGGTGCTGGCGGTCCTGCTGTGGGTCGCGCGGAAGCCGCTGGTCGTGCTCGGAGACTGGCTGGGTCGAACGCTGAGCGGCTGGCGGCTGCTCCTGCTGCCGATCGTCTGGCTAGCCTTCTGCCGGATCGTGCTCATGCCGCGCTTCGAGATCACCCACGCCTTCGGGGGCGATTGGTACAACCACGCCATGAGCTTCGCGGCCTTCCTGCTGGGTTTCCTGGTGGCCAAGTCGGAGACGTTCCGGGCGGCGACGATCCGCCTGCGCTGGCCGGCTCTGGCCCTGGCGGTCGGCGCCTGGGCGGCCTGGGCGACCTACGCCTGGATCTATCGCGACGGCGCAGCGCCGCCGGAGGCGCTCCGCCAGACGATGCGCGTGGTCTATGCGACCGACCAATGGTGCGCGATCCTGGCCGTGCTGGGCTTCGGCGCCCGGCATCTGACCCGCGGGGGGCCGGCGCTGACCTACCTGACCCTGGCGGTGTTCCCGTTCTACATCGTCCACCAAACGGTGATCGTGGTCGCCGCCTATCACCTGTCGAAGTTGGGGCTGAACCAGGCTCTGGAAGGCGCGCTCGTGATCGCGTTGACCTTCGCAGCCTGTTTCGCGACCTACGAGATCGTTCGGCGGGTCGCTGTGCTGAGACCGTTGTTCGGGCTGAAGCTCGCCGCCGACGGCGCGGCTATCCGCGCAGCTTGGCGGCGGCGTAGGCCTGCGTCCCCTGCGTGAACACCCGGTCGGTCGGCTCGACCCGATCGATCGGGATGTCGCTGGCGCCGTCCAATCGGGCGTAGAGCGCGCCGAAGTCCTCCAGCGTCGCGTCGAGCAGCGCCTGCAGCGAGGGAATCACGAAGTAGACCTGCTGGAAGTCGTCGATGCGGTAGGGGGTGCGCATGGTCCGCTCCAGGTCGAACCCCAGCCGATTGGGCGAGGGATCGTCGAGGGCGAAGATCGACTCGGTGCGCGAGGAAACGATGCCGGCGCCGTAGATGCGCAGGCCCGCCGGAGTCTCCAGCAGGCCGAACTCGACCGTGTACCAGTAGAGGCGGGCGAGGTTGTGCAGGCGGCCCAAGCCCAGGGCGCGCATGCCGCCTTGGCCGTAGGCCTGCATGTAGTCGGCGAAAACCGGGTCCGTCAGCATCGGCACATGACCGAAGACATCGTGGAAGATGTCCGGTTCCTGCAGATAGTCCAGCTGGTCGCGGCGGCGGATGAATTGTCCCGCCGGGAACCGCCGATTGGCCAGATGCTCGAAGAAGACCTCGTCGGGCACCAGGCCCGGCACGGCGACGACGCTCCAACCGGTGAGCTTCTGCAGATCTTCGTTGATCCTGCGGAACTCGGGGATGCCGCCGCGGTGCAGGTTCAGCGCGTCCAGCCCGTGCAGGAACGCGTCACAGGCCCGGCCGGGCAGCATCGCGGCCTGACGTTCATAGAGCAGGTCCCATACGGCGTGCTCGTCCGCGGTGTAGGCGTCCCACCCCTGGTCGATCGTCCAATCCGCCGCCGCTCCCGGGGGCGGGCCGCTGCTGAAGCCGTCTGCGCTCATGAGAAGACGATGCGCGCGTTTCGCAGGCATTTCCGTTCTAAGGCGCCCGGCAAACTGGTTTCTTTTGAAACAAAATTGCGTTCGGCGAGCCTGGTGATGGAACGCCTCTCCGGCGCCGCCGGCGGCTCAGTGCGCGATGCGCGGACGCATGTTGTAGTGGCCGTCCTGGAAGCCGTCGAAGATCAGCGCGGCGTGCGGATGGCCGACCGGCAGGCCGGTGTCGTCTGGGAGCAGATTCTGCTCCGAAACGTAGGCGACGTAAGTGTTGTCGTCGTTCTCGGCCAGCAGGTGATAGAAGGGCTGGTCCTTTCGCGGCCGTACGTCTTCCGGAATCGAGAGCCACCATTCCTCGGTGTTCGCGAATACGGGGTCGACGTCGAAGATGACGCCGCGGAACGGATAGATCCGGTGCCGGACCACTTGGCCGATCGAGAATTTTGCGGTTCTCGGGTTCATAATGCTCAGAATCTAGCGCAATCGTCTGACTGGAACATGAACGTATGAGGTAGTCGACGTTAGGCAAGTCAATGCCTTCCGTCACGCGAAACGCCTCGCTACAGTCATCGGCGAAATGAGGCGTCGCGTTCCGTGACGCCTGCGCAGACAAGGCTTTGAGCATGTCGGAGGCGCCGAGCGCGCAGCGCGGCCCACGCAAGGGCCGCCGAGGGCCGTCCAGCGGGCCGCCCCCCACCTACGCGGCCCTGGATCTGGGGACGAACAACTGCCGCCTGCTGGTGGCCTCGCCCGCATCGCATGGCTTCAGGGTCGTGGAGGCCTATTCCCGGATCGTGCGCCTGGGGGAGGGACTCAGCCAGAGCGGGCGTATGTCCGACGAGGCGATGGAGCGCGCCCTGGCCGCCCTGTCGGTCTGCGCCGAGAAGATTCGCCGCCGCCGGTGCGTGCGGATCAAGGCCGTCGCCACCCAGGCCTGCCGCCAGGCCGTCAACGGGCCGGAATTCATCGCCCGGGTTCAGGCCGAGACGGGCCTCAAGCTGCAGATCATCGCCCCCAAGGAGGAGGCCCAGCTGTCGGTCGCCGGCTGTCTGAACCTGCTCGATCGCGAGGCGGAGGCGGCGCTGGTCATCGACGTGGGCGGCGGCTCGACGGAGCTGTCGTGGGTCGATCTCAAGGGGCGGGGCCTGGATGCGCGCCCGCGGCAGTTCGCCCACTGGCGGCTGCCGATCAAGGCCTGGCTGTCGGTGCCGATCGGCGTCGTCACTCTGGCGGAGCGGTTTCCGGAGGACGCTGGAGCGGTTCAGGACTGGTTCCGGCGCATGGTCGACGCCGTCAAGGAGCGGATCGCCGCCTTCCCGCACGCCGAGCCGCTGCGCCAGGTGTTCGAGGAGGGACGGGCGCATCTGGTGGGCACGTCCGGGGCGATCACCAGCCTGGCGGGCCTGCATCTGGATCTGCCGCGATACGATCGCAGCCGGGTCGACGGACTGTGGATGACCCGCGACGAATGCGAGACGACCACCGGTCGACTGCTGGCCTGGACGCCCCAGGAGCGGGCGGCGCAACCCTGCATCGGCCCTGACCGCGCAGATCTGGTGCTGGCCGGCGCGGCGATCCTGCAGGCGGTTCAGGAACTCTGGCCCTGCGCCCGCGTTCGGGTGGCGGACCGCGGTCTCCGGGAGGGTCTCCTGCTCAGCCTGATGAGCGATCAGCAGCCACGTCGACGCAGAAAACGTCGCAGTGCGGCGCCGCGTCTGGCAGGAGAGGCGGCATGACCGACCAACCTCCCCGCCGCCGCATGGTGAAACCTCCGACCGGAGGGCTCGACAGCGGCCGCAGCAAACCCGCGCGGCTCAAGACCGCCAAGGGGCGCACCTCCAGCCAGCAGGCCTGGCTGGAACGTCAGATCAACGATCCCTTCGCCGCCGAGGCGCGGGCGCTCGGCTACCGCAGCCGCGCGGCCTTCAAGCTGTCGGAGATCGACGACCGGCTGAAGCTCATCAGACGCGGCTCGAAGATCGTCGACCTGGGTTGTGCGCCGGGCGGCTGGGTGCAGATCGCCCAGCAGCGCGGCGCGGGAAAGGTGGTCGGCATCGATCTGCTGCCGGTCGAGCCGCTGCCGCCGGCGGACCTGATCCAGATGGACTTCACCGATCCCGCGGCCGGGCCGCTGCTGATCGAGAGGCTGGGCGGCGAGCCTGACCTGGTGTTGTCGGACATGGCGCCGAACACGGTTGGCCACCGCGAGACCGACCACCTGCGGATCGTCGGCCTGATCGAGATGGCGGCCGACTTCGCGATCCAGGTGCTGAAACCGGGCGGGGCCTTCGTCGCCAAGGCTTTCCAGGGCGGCGAGACGGCGGCGGTCATCGCCGAGCTGAAGCAGCATTTCGCCAAGGTCCAGAACATCAAGCCCAAGGCCAGTCGCCAGGACAGCTCAGAGGTCTTCCTGGTGGCGACAGGGTTCAAGGGGCGGTGATCGCGTGGCCGACTGGTTCCGGAAGCGTAGCTGGGAGGCCGACGATCAGCGCGATTTCGAGGACCGGTTGGCCAAGGCGCCGACCGACGCCCGCGCCCAGTACCTGAGGCTGCAGGCGCTGGAGCTGGGCGAGAGCCGTCCCGCCGAGGCCTTGCGGCTGCTCGATCGCGCCCTGGGCGACTGGCCCGATCACTTCGAGACGGCGGCCACCCTGGGTCAGCGCGGCGACTGCCTGATGGCGCTGGGCGACTACGAAAACGCGGTCGAGTCCTACGCCCTGGCCGTCAAGCGCATGCGGTCCTATCCGGGCGTGCAGACCCAGGCGTGGCTGTCCTGCGTGCTGGCCATCGCCGAACGGGGCGACCGATCGCGATTTCGCTTGGCGCACCAAATCCTGCGCGAGTTCGGCGCCAAGCTGGACCAGCCGCTGATCCGGCTGCGCGCGGCGGCCGCGGCGGCTCTGATCGCCCGCGCCGAAGGGCGAGCCGAAGACGGGCGAGACCAGGCCCGAACCGCCCTGGAGGCGGCGTCCCTGCTGCGCGGTCGCAAGGTCGCGCTCGCCGCCGACGATCGCGCGCTGGTTCGCCGCATCCGTGCGATCGCCGAGCCGCGGCTCTGGCGCCGCTGGCTTCTCCTTGGTCTCAGCTAGGCGCGGAAGAACTGTTCGAGCCGTCCCGCCGTGCGGTCGGTCCAGGCGCGGAGCGCCGCCCGTGGCCGGCGGTCCACGTCGTGGCAGGCGTGCCAGCTGGTGCGGCAGCCGCCGGCCAGGCAGGGCGTCAGGCCCCGCATCACCTGCCGTCGGCCGGGATCGCCCATGTAGAGCTTGATGAACCAGGCCGGGGAGCCGTGCGTCGTGATCGCCGCGAACCGCCGTACGTTGGTCAGGCGGTGCCGGCGCAGGGCGCCGGTCTCGTCCATCGTAAAGGCCACGCCCGGCTGCCAGACGCGGTCCAGCCAGCCCTTCAGCATCGCGGGCATGCCGTACCACCAGGTCGGATAGATGAAGATCAACCCCTCCGCCGCGCGGAGGCGCGCGACCTGATCCGCGACAGGATCGACCAGTCCCTCGCCCTGGCTGTGCAGCGCCCATTCCTCGATCGGCAGGACCGGATCGAAGGCCTCCTCATACAGGTCGATGGTCGTGATCCGATGACCGGAGTCAGCGAGCCTTTCGAGCACCGTCCGGCGGATGGCGCCGTGTAGGCTGTCGGGGGAGGGGTGCGCGCAGACGGCGAGAAGCTTCATGGAAACTCCATCCGGTCCGATAGCGTCCGGACGCGGCCGTCCGTTCCTCGCTCCAGGCGAGAAATTCGCCCCGCCCCCGGATCAGCGCGCGGGTCGATACATCGGGATCAGCCCCGGATGGTCGCCGGGTTTGATCAGGCCGGTCACCTCGAAGCCATGCCGCTCGTAGAGCGGCACATTGCGGGGCGAGGAGCTTTCCAGATAGGCCGGCAGGCCCTCGGCGTCGGCGCGGCGGAGGCCCGCCTTCAGCAACGCGCCGCCAAGGCCCTGACCTTGACGGGAAGGGTCGACGCCGACCATCGACAGATACCAGTGCGGCTCGTCCGGGTGATGCTGTTCCATGAGCTCGCCGAGCTCGAGCAGCACCGCCAGTCGTTCCGGCGCGACGGTCTCCATGACCAGGGCGCCCAGCGCGTCTCCGTCGGGCTTTTCGCCGGGGGCAAGCCAGAGCGCCGCCGCGCCGTCGTCGGCCGACCAGGCCGTGCCGGCGGCGATCGCGCTGCCCGCCATCGCCGTCGCCAGGCGCGGGAAGTTGGCGAGAAACGTCTTCGCCGTCGGGAACAGGTAGCGGACCGCCGGATCCGTGCTGAAGGCGAGGGTGAGGGTGTCGATCACAGGATGGCGCTCGACGGGCCCCTCCAAGGGTTCGGCGATGCTCACGGCATGATCCGGCATGGTGTCTCTCCCCTCGTTCCGCGCCTCGTTCCGCGTTTGTCGGCGGTCAGCTATACCGGCGTTCCGCGACGGTCGTCACTTGGCGAAACGCATCCCCCGTCCTACCTGCGAACCATGACGGTCGAGCCCAACCTGGACGCCTATTTCGCCCGCATCGGCTACGCCGGTCCGCGCGCGCCCACGCCGGAGCTGCTCAAGGCGATCGTGGCCCGCCATCCGGTCGTCATCCCGTTCGAGAATCTCAATCCTTTCCTTGGGTTGCCCGTGGATCTGGATGTCCCGGCCTTGGAGGCGAAGCTGGTCCGCGGCGGCCGGGGCGGCTACTGCTTCGAGCAGAACGGACTGCTGCTCGCCGTGCTGAGGGCGCTCGGTTTCGAGGCCGAGGGCCTGCTGGCGCGGGTGATCTGGAACCTGCCGGTCGGCGCGGTGAACGCCCGCACTCACATGATCATCCGCGTGAACCTGGACGGCCGCGACCTGCTGGTCGACGTCGGCCTGGGCGGCATGACCCTGACGGGCGTGCTGGAACTGACCCCGGACGTCGAGCAGGAAACGCCGCACGAGACCTTCAGGCTCCTGCGCGAGGACGCGCTGTCCTGGCGACAGGAGGCGAGGGTGAAGGACGAGTGGCGGGCCACATATCGCTTCGATCTGACCCGGGCCCATCCGATCGACTACGTCGTGGGCAACTACTACACGGCCACCCATCCGGCGTCGCACTTCACCCACAGTCTGCTCGCCGCCCGCGTGAACGCCGATCGGCGTCACGCGCTGCGAGGACTGGAGCTCGCCGTCCATCATCTCGGCGGGCCGACGGAGCGCCGGACGCTGGGCGGTCCGCAGGAGGTCGAGCAGGCGCTGGAAGAGGTCTTCCACATCGCGCTGCCGGCAGGTCCGATGCTGCGCGAGCGGCTGTCGCGGCTGTTTTGACCCTCAAGGCGGATTGACTCGGCACGGGTTTACCCCGATACCCGCGCCGCAAAATGGAGACTCCAATGGAGATTCGCGAAGGGCTTACCTTCGACGACGTTTTGCTCGAACCGGGTCCGTCCGAAGTGATGCCGACCCAGGTTTCAACCGAGACCCGGTTGACGCGTGAAATCAGTCTGAACATCCCGCTCGTGTCCGCGGCCATGGACACCGTCACCGAAAGCCGCCTGGCGATCGCCATGGCCCAGGCCGGCGGACTGGGCGTCCTGCACCGAAATCTCACAGTCGACGAGCAGGCCGATCAGGTCCGCGAGGTGAAGCGGTACGAAAGCGGCATGGTCATCAATCCGCTGACCATTCACCCCGACACCACCCTCGACGAGATCCGCGAGATCACCGCGCGGCGGAAAATCTCCGGCTTCCCCGTGGTCGAGCCCGGCAGCGGCAAGCTGGTCGGCATCCTGACCAACCGCGACATGCGCTTCGAGACCGACGGCGCGCTGAAGGCCTCGGGCCTGATGACCCGCGAGAACCTGATCACCGTCCGCGAGGGCGTCGATCCCGTCGAGGCTGTCGGCCTGCTGCGAACCCACAAGATCGAGCGGCTGATCGTCGTCGACGACCTGGGCCGCGCGGTCGGACTGATTACCGTGAAGGACATCGACAAGGCCCAGCAGCATCCCTTCGCCGCCAAGGACGAGAAGGGCCGCCTGCGGGTCGGGGGCGCCTCGACGGTCGGCGACGCGGGCTTCGAGCGCTCGATGGCCCTGGTCGAGGCCGGCGTCGACGTGGTCATGATCGACACCGCCCACGGCCACTCGAAACAGGTCGCCGACGCCGTCGCCCGACTGAAGCGCGAGACCAACCGGGTCCAGATCGTGGCCGGCAACGTCGCCACCTACGACGGCGCCCGTTCGCTGATCGACGCCGGCGCCGACGCCGTGAAGGTCGGCATCGGTCCGGGCTCGATCTGCACCACCCGCATCGTCGCCGGCGTGGGCGTGCCCCAGCTGACCGCCATCGCGGAAGCCGCTCGCGCGGCCCGCGACAGCGATGTCCCGGTGATCGCCGACGGCGGCATCAAATACTCGGGCGATCTGGCCAAGGCGATCGCCGCCGGCGCCGGCGTGGCCATGATGGGTTCGATGTTCGCCGGCACCGAGGAGAGCCCCGGCGAGGTCTTCCTGTACCAGGGGCGGTCCTACAAAGCCTATCGCGGCATGGGCTCGCTGGGCGCCATGGCCCGCGGTTCGGCCGACCGCTACTTCCAGAAGGAGGTGACGGACAGCCTGAAGCTCGTGCCCGAGGGCATCGAGGGCCAGACCCCGTTCAAGGGACCGATCGCGCCGGTGATCCATCAGCTGGTGGGCGGTCTGCGCGCGGCCATGGGCTATGTCGGCGCGCCCGACATCGTCGAGTTCCAGAGGCGGGCGAAGTTCATCCGCATCACCGGCGCCGGCCTGCGCGAGAGCCACGTCCACGACGTGATGATCACGCGCGAGGCGCCGAACTACCCGAGCGCCGTCTAGGCGTTCGGGACCAACGATTGTGACGAACTACGAGAGTGCTTAGCCAATAAATTCAGAAGCCTAGGGGGCGAAATATGACGTGGGAACTCAAGATCCTGGCCTGGACCCTGGTCCTGGCCTTCGTGCAGATTCTTCTCTTCGATTTCGCCCGCACGGGCCAGTACGGCCTCAAGTGGAACACCGGGCCCCGCGACGAGACCGACCTGCCGCCGCTGTCGGCGCAGGCCGGGCGCCTGAAGCGGGCCCAGGACAACCTCTTCGAGACCCTGCCGCTGTTCATCGCCGCCGTGCTGATCGCTCATGTGGCGGACCGCAACGGCGTGCTGACCCACTGGGGAACGGCGATCTACCTGGCGGGGCGCGTCGCCTATGTTCCGCTCTACGCCTTCGGCGTGAGAAACATCCGCTCGCTGGCCTGGCTGGTGAGCATCGCGGGCTTGGCCATGGTGGCCTGGGCCATCCTGGTCTGATTGACGGAGTGATCGATTGCGTGACGGCGGACGGCTAGCGGCGGCCATCGAGGTCCTCGAGGACATCGAGGCGCGCCACAAGCCTGCCCGCCTCGCGCTGAAGGCCTGGGGCGACTCCGCGCGCTACGCGGGGTCCAAGGACCGGGCCTTCGTCTCCGGCCTGGTGCTCGACGTCCTGCGCAAGCGCCGCTCGCTGGGCTGGCGCATGGGCGCCGACACGCCGCGGGCGACTGCCCTGGGCGTCCTGCGTTTCGGCTGGGGCTGGCCGCTGGAGCGGATCGCCGAAGCCGCGGGCGAAGCGCCGCACGGCATTGGTGCGCTGACCGAGGCCGAGATCGCGGCCCTGACCGCGCCGCGCCCGCTGGACGACGCGCCGGCCGCCGTCGCCGGCGACTATCCCGACTGGGCCGAGGCCGCGCTGGCGCGGGTGTTCGGCGACGACCGGGCCGGGGAAGGCGCCGCCCTTTCCGAACGCGCCCCGGTCGACCTGCGCGCCAATCGTCTGAAGACCGATCCCGAGCGCGCCGCCAAGGCTCTGGCTCCGCTGCGCGCCGAGCCGGCCGGCCTGCTGCCCGACGCCTTCCGCATTCCCGCGCCCGCCGCGACCGAGCGCACCGGCGCGGTGGAGACCATCCCGGCCTTCGGGAAGGGCTGGTTCGAGGTCCAGGATCTGGGCAGTCAGCTCGCCGCCGCCGTGGCTGGGGAGGTGAAGGGCAGGCAGGTGCTCGACTTCTGCTCCGGCGGCGGCGGCAAGACCCTCGCTCTCGCCGCGGCCATGGGCGCCACCGGCCAACTCTACGCCCACGACAGCGACGCTCGCCGCATGGCTGACGTGATCCCGCGCGCGACCCGCGCCGGCGTCCGCAATCTGCAGGTCCGCTCCCCCGTCGAGGCCGAGCCGTTGAAAGGGTTGGAGGGGAAGATGGACGTCGTCTTCGTCGACGCCCCCTGCACCGGGGCAGGGACCTGGCGACGCCATCCCGACGCCAAGTGGCGGCTGACCCCCGACCAGTTCCAGCGCCGCCAGGCCGAGCAGGACGCCGTCCTCGACCAGGCCGCGCCCTATGTGAAGACCGGCGGCCGCCTGATCTATGTGACCTGCTCGATCTTCGCCGAGGAGAACGAGGACCGGGTCGCCGCCTTCCTCGACCGTCATCCGCAGTTCGCCGCCCGCCCGGTGACGCTGGAGCCGGTCCTCCATCGAGTCACGTCGCAGGGCTACCTGCGGCTCACGCCCCGCACCGCCGCCACCGACGGCTTCTTCGCCGCCATCCTGGAAAGGACCGCATGACCGCCGCCCACCAGCCCGTCCTGATCGTCGACTTCGGCAGCCAGGTGACCCAGCTCATCGCCCGCCGGGTGCGCGAGAGCGGCGTCTATTGCGAGATCCATCCCTACGACAAGGCCGGCGAGGCCCTGGCGGCCCTGAAGCCGGCGGCCATCATCCTGTCGGGCGGCCCGGCCAGCACGACCGAGGAAGAGAGCCCCTCGGCCGATCCGGCTCTGTTCGACGCCGGCGTGCCGGTGCTGGGCATCTGCTACGGCGAGCAGACCATCTGCGCGGTGCTGGGCGGCAAGGTCGAGAGCGGCCATCATCGCGAGTTCGGCCGCGCCGAGATCGTGATCACCAAGGACAGTCCGCTGTTCGCCGGCATCGGCGCGGTCGATCATCGCGAGACCGTCTGGATGAGCCACGGCGACCGCGTCACCGCCATCCCGGCGGGCTTCGAGGTCATCGCCACCTCGGCCGGCGCCCCCTTCGCCGCCATCGCCGACGAGGCGCGCAGGATCTACGGCGTGCAGTTCCACCCCGAGGTGGCGCACACTCCGCGCGGCGCCCAGCTGCTGCGCAACTTCACCCACGGCATCGCCGGCCTCGACGGCGACTGGACCATGGCGGCTTTCAAGACCGAGGCGATCGCCCGCATCCGCGCCCAGGTCGGCAAGGGCAAGGTGATCTGCGGCCTCAGCGGCGGCGTCGACAGCTCGGTGGCGGCCGTGCTGATCCACGAGGCCATCGGCGATCAGCTGACCTGCGTCTACGTCGACACCGGCCTGATGCGGAAGGGCGAGAGCGAGCAGGTCGTGAGCCTGTTCAAGAACCACTACAACATCCCGCTGATCCATGTGGACGCCTCGGACCTGTTCCTGGGCGCGCTGGAGGGGGTCAGCGACCCCGAGACCAAGCGCAAGACCATCGGCAAGCTGTTCATCGACGTGTTCGACGAAGAGTCCTCGAAGATCGAGGGCGCCGAGTTCCTCGCCCAGGGCACGCTGTACCCGGACGTGATCGAGAGCGTCTCGGCCAAGGGCGGTCCCAGCGCCGTGATCAAGAGCCACCACAACGTCGGCGGTCTGCCGGACTACATGAAGCTGAAGCTGGTTGAGCCGCTGCGGGAGCTGTTTAAGGACGAGGTTCGCGTCCTCGGCCAGGAGCTGGGCCTGCACGCCGACTTCGTCGGCCGCCACCCGTTCCCCGGGCCGGGCCTGGCCATCCGCATCCCCGGCGAGATCACCCGCGAGAAGGTCCAGGTGCTCCAGGACGCCGACGCCATCTATCTCGAGGAGATCCGCAAGGCGGGGCTCTATGACAAGATCTGGCAGGCCTTCGCCGTGCTGTTGCCGGTCAAGACCGTCGGCGTGATGGGCGACGCCCGCACCTACGAGAACGTCCTGGCCCTGCGCGCGGTGACCTCCACCGACGGCATGACCGCCGACTTCTTCGAGTTCCCCTGGGACGTCCTGGGCAAGACCGCCACCCGCATCATCAACGAGGTCCGCGGCGTGAACCGCGTCGTCTACGACGTGACCAGCAAGCCGCCCGGGACGATCGAGTGGGAGTGAGGGGTAGTGGGCGTGCGGGAGCGACCTCTGGCGAGGGGATTTCGTTGATGATGGGGCGACTTTAGCAGGCAGGGTCGGGCAGTGCGATGCGGTAGGCTTACGGTGGTAGCGGGAGGTCGAGAGGCTCGATCTTCCGTGCGTGCTTAAGGTTCGCTTCTGACTCGAAGGCGACGTCGCTGAAGTCCGCTTTCAGAGCGACGCGATTTCGAATGTGGGCATCGTTCTAAAAAGAAGTTCTTGGTTTGTCCCGCCCCTCCAAGCTAACTTCGACTTGCAGTTGGACACACAGAACTGATGGCAAGTCCCTATTCCACCGGTGGTGGCGGCACTCATTTTGAGGCGAGAATAGTCGCTTCATACCTTGCGGCTGCGTTCGCCGAAGCTCCCGCGCGCGGCGTGCCAGGACTGTTTGTTGCAGAGATCCTGACACAGCGCGCCGCCTTCGGCGATCCGCTAGATGACGTGGTCGTATCAGGTCAACTCGCCGATGGTAGCAGGAGCAAATTACACCTTCAGATAAAAAGCGAGCTCACTTTCACAGAGAACGATGAAGAGTGGGTTTCAGTCCTCAAGCAGGGCTGGGAAACGTTCAGCGGTACCTTCGATGACTTACGCGACCGCCTGGGCGTCGCCATCAGCACCTACAGCGCGCGCGCCGACAAGCACTACCGGGCGGTCCTGAACTGGGCGGTCCATAGTCCGGACGGCCCGAACTTCGTCCTTCGCACCACCCAGAAAGATTTCTCGCACAAGGACAAGCAGGCGTTCGTCGAGTCGGTCCGCGCCATCCTCGCCAGCCACAGCGGTGGCGAGGTGGATGACGACACCCTGTGGCGCTTTCTGCGCTGCTTCGAGATCATCCATTTCGATTTCGCCGCCGAGGACGGATCGCGGGACCTCGAAGCAACCCGGGACCGTCTACGCGGCTATCTCGCCGATGCGGACAAGGATCGGGCAGCCGACCTGTGGACGTATCTCGTCACGAACGCCGGTTCTCTCATACCGGTCGGCGGTGGCGCCACGCGCGCCACGCTGCTCGATCGCTTCCGGTCTGAAAATCTGCCGACCGGTGTACCGGGGCGGTTCCGGCAGGACTTAGCCGCCATCGACCAGGAGTCGAAGCGGGCCCTCGCCACCATCAAGGCCGATATTCACGGGCTGCGCCTGCACCGCGAGGCTTCCTACCAGAAGCTCAAGAACGCCCTGGAAGGCGGGCGCTTCATTCAGATCGAGGGTGAACCCGGTACGGGCAAATCCGCCCTTCTGAAGGAGGTGGCCGAGGAAGCCGCCCGCGCCGGCCCCATCTTCGTCCTTCGGGACAACCGGATCATACCCCGCGGCTGGGCGGCTCAGGCGACCCATCTCGGTGTCACAGCGAACCTCACCGCGCTTCTGATTGAATTGGGCGGTACAGCCGATCCCATTCTTTTCATCGACGGCATCGACAAGATCAGCGACCCCGCCGTCCAGCTCACCATCAATGATCTCGTCATTGCTATCGCGACCGACGCCGCGCTTGCGCACTGGAAGATCCTGGCCACGGTGCGCGAACAGAATCTCGAACACATCGCTACCTGGCTGAATCCGGACGCCATCAAGCGCCTACCGGTCAGGTCCGTTTCCGTGCCTCCGCTCGGCAGGGACGAACTTGGCGTGGTTGCCGCAAGCTTCCCCCGTCTCAAGCCGCTGCTGCTCGAATCCGGCAACGCCGACGTGATTCTGCGGCGACCCTTCTTCTTTGAATCCGTTCTGTCCCTGGCAGGCCGCGACGGCACGTCGTCACTTCCCGCCACAGAAGTCGAGTTGCTCAAGCTCTGGTGGGAACTGGGCGGCGCTGAACGGGCGGATTTCACGCCCGCCCAGCAACGGCGCAACGTGCTCCTGGCCCTCGCGGAACGGCTTGTGGCCAAGCCAGATACGGCGATCTCGATTCGCGATCTGGCACCGGAGCCGCTGAGCGACCTGAAATCAGCCGGGACGATCCGCGATGTCCAGCTCGGTCACACGGTGGCGTTCTCGCACGACATCTATGAGGAATGGGCGCTCACCGAGTTGCTCATCGGTGAGCCGGACAGCATCAGCGCCTTCCTGACGCGAACCGGGGAGCCGCAGAACCTCATCCGCCCAGTGCAATTGCTGGGCTCGTTCCTGCTTGAGACACACCCTACCGAGCGGGAATGGCAAGCCGTCTATGAGGACGTCAGCCAACCGGCGCTCCGTCCGATCTGGCAACGCACGGTTCTGACTTCATGCCTGCGCTCCACCCGGACCACGGAAATCCTCGGCAAACTTGCCGCCTACCTGGAGACGGACGATCATGACCGGCTGAAGAAGCTGCTGACCGCTCTGCGGACGCTGGAGGTGGTTCCCAATCCGGTTTTCCTCGACGAAAGCCAGACCCCCGATCTTGATCCCGACGAACGGGTGAAATTCGCCCAGTACGGCGCGCTTCCCAAGGCGATGACCTGGGTCAGATTCCTCGACTGGTATCTGCCGCACATCGGTGATCCACCGCCCGCCCTGATCGCAGACCTGCTACCGGTTTTTTCGACCTGGCAGTCGACCTATGGCGGTCAGAATGTCCGGCATTGCCAGCGGATCGGCGAGATCGCCCGTGGCTGGCTGATCGAGTTCGAAGAGGCGCGGCATCCCGACCAGTTCGAGGATCACCGCAAGCCGTTCGGCCTGAAGCTGGATTATGACGAAGCCGACAAACTGGAATCGTCGCTGCGCGCACTCCTGCTGGCGTCGGCAGGCGATGTTCCCGAGCTGGTTGCGGACTACCTGGCAACCACGGCCGCCTCGAAGCGCGGACACCTATTCCGACGCGATATCGTCAAAAACAGCGGGACGCCCGCCCGCTTCGTGCCGGCCGCCGTCGTCGACTACATTCTGACGGCGTTCCTGGAACATCCGCAGGATCACGACGACGAATGGGGCATGTATTCCGACTCGCTTACCGACGATCTCGGCATGTCGGAACACAGCGCTTTCTATCCCGCCTCACCGCTGCAACCGCCCTTCCTGATCTTGCTTCGCCAACACGAGGCCGAAGGACTTCGGTTGATCCATGGTCTCTGCAACCATTCGATCGCCGTTTGGCGCTGGGCCGAGGCGCGCGGCCGACGTTTTCACGTGCCGCTCACGCCGCTCCCCCTTACGCTCCAGTTCCAGTGGGGCAAGCAGACATTCTGGGGAGATGACCAGGCCTATCTTTGGTTCCGGGGTCTTTGGGGAAACCACCTCGTCCAGTCAGGTATGATGGCGCTAGAGCAGTGGGCGCTGGAACGCCTCGATGCCGGCGATGATTTTGCCGCGACGTTCCGCAAGGTCGTCGAGGGTAATGAATCCGTCGCCGCACTCGGCCTCGCAACCAGCCTGGCGCTTGCGCACCCGCTCAACGCGGTCGCAAGCGCCTTGCCCCTCGTCACCAGCACTCATGTCTGGAAATGGGACATGGCGCGGGCGTCGGAAGACCAGGGCGGCATGCCGGCCAATGAACTGGCCGACTGGGTGTCCCACCGTCATCTCATGATGGGCGTCCGGAGGCTGAACCAAAAGCCGCACCGCCGGCAGTCGATACGCGATCTCGTCCCCTACTATGTCTTCTGGCACGAGAAAGCCGGGCGTGCCCGTTACATCAAAGGCATTCGCTCGTTCGTGAAAAAGCTGCCTCTCACCTACAAGGAAGAGAAGCAGGACAAGGAGCACATCGAGGACCTCCGCGAACGCATGAGCTGGTTCGCGGAACAGGCCGACCCGCAATACTGGCGGGCGGAGCCGGCGGGCGATGGCAACATCAAGATCTGGAACGATCCGCCGTCGGCCAACACACCGGAACGGCTGCGCCTGCTTGACGAGCACGCGCTCCTGAACCGCTGCCTGGCGCTGGCGCTCTGGAGCAATACCAGCCTTGAGGCTGGCGCACTCGATAGCCGCTTCACCATCGCCGCTGCCATGACGGAAGCCAAAGCGCTCGATCTGGACGAGCTGTTTGAAACGTCGGCCGGTGTTTCGGATTTCGTGGGAACACAGCGCAAGGCGGCGATAGCGGGCGCCGCCTTCACGGTTGCCAGGTTCGCCGATGGCGATGACTGGACCGCTGAAGCCGCGGATTGGTGTTTCTCGGTCCTGGAACGTGCCGCGACGACGCCGCCAGCGCTGGACGCGGTCGCCTATCGCGGCTCGATCCTGAGCATGCATCCCCTGACGTTCACGGTGCACGGGTTTGCCGCGCTCCTCGGCAGGCATCACCGCCCGCGTGAATGTCAGGGTGCGCTCCTGAATTTCGCTGTCGATCCGCTCGAAGAGATCGTGAAGACCGTCGCGGTTTCAGCGAAACAGTATGCGTCCGACTACCCGGATTTCTATTGGGTGCTGTTCCAGCTCCTCGTCACGCGCTGCATCTATCAAGCCGGTGCGGCCCCCGACTATCACTCAGCCGCTTGGGATGAGGCGGAGGCTGCACATTGTCTCGCCCTTCTGGATGCCGCCGAAGCGGCGCTCGACAGCGGCACCGCGCCCATGCTGCCGGACATTCCCTTGCCCTGGATCGAACGCGAGGATGTAGCCCCGGAAGGCGACGATGAACGCTCCCGCTATCTGCGCAATGAGCTGACGTTCCACTGGAACATCGCCGAAAAGGCGATCTTTCCGGCCCAGGTCGCAATCATCCTTGAAAACTCTGAACGGCGACGTCAGTTCGTTCGCCTCATCGGCCAGCTAGTCGCTTTCACGAACCAGAAGGCGATGCCGCCATTCGCCAAATCGCGCCGAGACGCAGGGAACGCGCCTTACGAGTGGATCTATCGGCTCTTCAACTGGACGGGCCGCATGGGTGCGCACCTATCGGCGGCCGAGGTACAGGACGCCATCCTCGATCCGATCTTCGCTGCCGACGACAAGACGGCGCTGCTCGGCATGCAAGGATTCATCTCGTCCTTCATGATCCACGCGTTGCTGCCGCCAGCGTCGATAACACCGGATAAGCTTGCGATCTGGACCGTAGCGACGGACTGGGTGCTCGACCACAGGGAGGGCCGCTACGGCGACGGGCGCTACCTGGACAGGCACTTCACGACCTGCGCCACCGCGACTCTGTTCTGTGTGCATGGGGACTTCCGGCCGCTGGTCTGCGGCGTACAGGAAGGCTGGGCCAAGCTGCCTCAGTTCCTGCCGATCATCGAAAAGGCCGTGCCCCGCTTCGGGTTGAACTCCACCTTGTACATCGCGGTGACGCGCTTCCTGAAGGCTGGCGGGTTCGACCTGCTACCCGACCCTGGTCTCGACTGGCTGCTTGGGATCGCGAACGCGAAGAAGCTGGACAAGACATTCTGGGCAGCCAACGGTGATGAAACAGTTGAGCTACTGAAGGCACTGCTGGAAAGGAAGACGGGGAGATTGACCATCGCCCATCGTGGGATCATCTCACTTATGTCTGACATCTTGGTGGACAACGGCGTACGTGGCGCAGGATTTCTTCTACAGGAAGAACTTAGGCGAGCCTAGAGACCTTACTTTCGTTCGCGCTGCCGCCCAGCGGCAACGTCCAGTTCGACGAGAGGCTCATACGCTAGCTTTTGGCGCCAACGCCTACCTGAGGTCGAGCTTGGCATTAATTGGGCCCGCAGCCGCTATTGTAGATGTCTGCATATGGGGCCCAAACGAATGTCCGCTCTTGGCGCTGAGCCGACATCGGCGGTGCTGAAGGCGGGATCTTCAGGCCGCCTCAGGCCTTGAACTCCGCCCAGACTCGATCGTGCGCCTTTCCGATCAGTTCGGAGGAGGTCCGGCTGACGTCGACGGCGGCCGCCAGTCGCGGCCAGGTTTCGATCGCCGCGCGGGTCTCGTCGATCATCAGCGCGATGCGGCGCCTATCAAATCCGTGCCTTTCGCCCAGGGTTTCGACATGAACCCGGGTCGGGCGACGGCCTTCGCCTTCGATATCCATATAGTGTTCGCCGCCGGGACCCGGGGCATAGGTCAGGTCGTAGGCGGGAGACAGTCGCCAGTCGCCGGCGGGGTCCATGAGGTACGCATGCTGTCGGGTGTGGTCGTCCCGGTTCGAGGCCAGGATGTTGAACAACATCCGACGAAACGCCTCCGCGACATCGTCAGCCTGGCGCGTGATGGCGCGGGTCGCGCGTAAGAAGGTGTCGTAGCTGGCGGAGGGCCGGTCCGCCGGCGCCTCCAGGGCGCCCGCCAGGGAAACCATATGCCTCCGGCCGCCCCCATCGGGGCGATCGAACCGGCGCGTCGCGAAATAGGCGGGGCCGTTTCGCGCAGGCAGCAGGCGATGAGAACTCAGGGTCAGGCCCGCCGCCCGGGCCATGTCCGCATAGGCGCCCTCGATCGGCCCGATGTCCTCAGGATCCTCGGGCGCGCGGAATTTGACGATCCAGGGGGCGAACCCCGGAGGGCTTTCCCCGGTCCCGACCGAGATCGCTCCTTGCGCGTCGAAGCCGACGTGGACTTTCGGGCGCGCCCCGCCGGACCCGCCGGCAAGCCCGGCGAGAGTGTCGGCGAGACCGTCAGCCTCTCCGGCCAGCAGGGTTGTGGCGGCGTCGGACAGGGCGTCCAGGTCCAGAGTTTCCACCGGATCGTCCGGAGCGGTGGCGGGCGCGAAGACCAGGGCGCCGCGCCCCTGTTCCCCGACCAGCGCCAACCGTTCGAGCGGAGTCAGGGACGCGATGTCTACCCCGAGCTTGGCCAGGCGGCGGCGCATGACAAGATAGCCCCAGCCATCCGGAAGGCTGTCGGTCAGGAAGCCATGCAAGCCGTCGAACGTCCGGCCGCGGGCGGCTTGAAGGCCTCGCTCCGGGGGGTAAGTGTCCAGAGCCGCAAGACGCAGGCCGCGCGCAATGATCTCCGGCGACCATTCCAACTGAGCGATGCTGGCGTCCATGGCGAGGCGGGCCGTGGGCAGGGCGGGGGCGGCGTCCTCGAGCATCAGGCCGACGGACAGCGGGGTTCCACGGGGCAATCTCATCGAGATGTCCTCGGCGCGCGGCGGCGTTGGGGAGCGGCTTCGGCCTGGCGTTTGAGGAGGTCATCCAGACTGTTCGCCGCGGGCAGGGGGAAGAGGGCCGTCAGGGTCTGTTCGCAGCGGAGAACCACGGCCGCGTTGACCAGGGTCTCAAGCGTGGCGTGACCATCGCTTTCGAGCCGACGCCAGGTCCGCAAGCCGAGGCCGGCCCGGCTGGAGGCCTCCTCCTGGGTCAGTCCCTGAGCTATTCGGCGCAGCCGAACGGCGCGCCCGAGATCCGACAGGATTTCATTCGTGGTCAACAGCATGGGCCGAATATGGCCTCTTACGTGACGAATATCCAGTTAAAGGGCCGAAATTGACCTCTTTTGAGGCGAGAGTGGAACGGTCTTGGGCTCAGATTCCAAGCGCGGCTCTGGCCTTTGCGGCAGTGACGGCTGGCCGTGCAAGCCGCTATCCTGGAAACGTTGGTTCGGTAAACAGGGAGCGAAGACGGGACGATCGCGCAGCCTGGATAACGGCGAGGATAGCGCACTTGGAGCTTGTCCGGGTGCGCCATTTCTCGGAGCTCGGCGTCAGTGCTCCTTTACCGGACGCGTCTTGCGCAGGCGCACATCCGGCTGCGGCGGGGTTGCGACGAGGCCGTCGTCGGAGGCCTTGCGTCGCTCGCGGAGCCAGGCTTCGACCTCGTCCAGGTCCCAGACCACGCAGCGTGGCGTCAGGCTGAAGCGGCGCGGACACTGTCCCTTGCACTCCATGTCCTAGATCGTGGTGTCGGCCAGAGGGACGATGCGGCGCAGTTCCGCGCGGCGGACGAATCTCGGCAGTTGGGTGTTCGGCTTGTTGTTGGATCTATCGGTCACAAGGAGGGTCCACTCAATCGCCCGAAAATGGGCGAGAGCCCCGTGGCCTCCAAGTCTTCAGACGGTATGACGGAAGCGTCCACCGATCATGAAATTCCTCCTTCCTGGCTGGCGAGAGAGGGCCGGAGTCGACGAAAGAGGTCCCGATAGCCCGAAGAATGCACGCAAGTGTGATGTGGAAAATTTCCCCTATCGAATCATGAGCTTGTCTCGCGGTCGGTCTGCTGTGAGGTGCAGCTACGTGCTCCGCCCGTATTTCTCAGCGAACTCAGCGACTTGCAGAGGCGCGTGTGATCGAGTGGGAGTGAGGGGTAGGGGGCGAGCGGGTGCGGCCTCTGGCGAGGGGATTTCGTTGATGACGGGGCGATATTAGCAGGCGGGTTCGGACAGAGCGATCCGGTAGCTCTACGGTGGTGGATCTGCGGGTGCGGCGCTGCTGCTGACGCTACCTCTTCTTGGGCCTATTCTAGGGCCTCTGGATGGGATTTTCAGCACCTTCATCCGGCAATCCGGGGTCTTCTATGTCGCCCGGGCCTCCTAAAATCGGGCGCTCAGCGTCACCCGGAAGCTCTGGAACGCCAACTCGTCCGCCATCCGCCGCTGATCGGTGCCCTGCGGGTTGACGATCAGGAACGGATTGGTCGCCGGCGCCGTGCCGGGGCCGGTGCGGACCGTCAGGCCATCGCCGGCGTCCAGGTTGGTGTAGAGGTACTCCACGCCAAGGGTGAGACGATCCGTCAGCCAGGTCTCGACGCCGGCGCCGAACTGATAGCCGGTGGCGTCGTCCTCCGACGTCAGAGGCGTGAAACTGTTGGCGGTGTTGGTGGTGGAGAAGCTGTCCGTCACCTTGGCGGTCGCGACGCCGCCGGTGGCGTAGACCAGCGCTCGGCCCCAGGTGCGGCCGCCGCGCAGGCGGGCGGCGAACAGCCCGTCGTTCAGCTCTCGTTGGAACTGGTAGGCGGCCGGCGTGATGCTGAAGGCGGTCGCGTAGTCCTGGATGTCCACGGACGCCGCCTCGACGACGACCCCGTAAACCCAGGGGCCAGTCTGGAAATCCCAGCCGGCGCGCAGCGCGAAATCGCCGCCGACATCGTCGTCGTCGATACAGCCACTCGCGAAATTGTTGCTGCGCGCTCGGCCTCCGCAGAACCCGCCCGGATTGGCCGTCGTGGGGCCGAAGGCGTCGACCATGGCTGCGTTGCGCACCGTGTCGTTGAAGGCGCCGTCCAGATTGGTGTCGAAGACGACCCGTTCATCCTCGTCGTCGTCGACCATGGCGCCGCCGATCGAGGCGCCGATGTAGGGGCCGCGCCAGTCCTGGGCGGCGGCGGGGCTGGCGATGACCAGGATCGTTCCGACCATGACGGCGATGTCAAAGGTTCGCATGGCTGTCCTCCGTCAGCCCCCGGCGGGCTGCTCCGGAGACAGGTACGGAGCGACATCGCTCCCGGATGCAGGGCGTCCTTCCGATCCCGCGCGTCAGCGCTCCGAAGGCGTGAGCGCCGCCGTCGGCAGGCCCAACTCGCCCACCCTCCTCCGCAGCCTTCCGACTTCGCCCGCCGTCATCGTGGGGCTTCGGGACAATAGAGCCGGAAACTCCCCGTCGGCCGTCGTGGCGATCATCCAGCTGTAGTCGTCGGCGTGATCGATCACCCAGTAGCGCTGACGGATCAGGCCGCCGAAGAAACTGGCCTCGAACTTGGTGTTCTGGGGCGGGTTCAGCACCCGCGCCGTGGTGTCGAAGGTCTGGATCCGCCCGGTGCGGGATCCGCGATGGCAGGTCTGGCGGATGGAGAAGCGACCATCCTCCCGCCGGGACCAGACCTGGCTGGCCGCCCAGCAGTTGCGCTGATGGTTGTTGGGCGTGCGCAGGATTTCGTGCCAGCGCCCCATGAAGCGATCGAGGTCGACCGAGCGGACAGGTTCGGGCGCCGCCCACGCCGAGGTCGGGATCAGGATGAGGATGGCGGCGATGAAGGCGAGGGATCTAGGCGACACGGGCGGGGTCTCCATGAACGGGGCTGCCGGCCGAACGGCGCGCGACGGTGACGGCTTGTTCTGGCGGCGGCGGCCGTGACCGAAGGCGCATGCCCTTCAGAAACAGCTTCAGCGCTTCCCAATGGATGCCGGCGACCACCTTCACCGTGAGCAGGGGGTGTGAAGCCCAGGCGGCCAAAAGACGGGCGTCCGTCAGCGGCGACCAGCGCCCGACGAAGGCCGCCGTCAGCATCGATCCTTCGTTGCCGTCGACATCGATGACCAGCCGCGTCGTTTCGCCCGGAGGTTGGACCCGAAAGCGATAGCTCAGATTCATGTCCATGAAGGGTGACACGTAGAACTGCTTGTCGATCGTCTGACGCACGAGGGCGCTGTCGGGATCGTCGACGGAGATCAGATAGCCGTGCCGTTCGCCGAACGTGTTCGAGACCTCGTACAGGGTGGCGACCAGGCCGCCGTCCGCGCGATGGCAGAAGTAGACGCTGATCGGATTGAAGGCGTGGCCCAGCACGCGCGGGATGGTCAGCAGGCGGATCGGACCATCGGCGGGCAGGCCGGCGGCGCGCAATCGCTCTCGAACCTGCGCCTGCAAGGGGCGATCGCTTCCGTCGCCGTGGTCCGCTTCCCGAAACCCGACCAGTCCGAACCGGCCGCTGGACAACCAGCGCCGCGCGGCCAGAAGCGCCGGCGCCTGGTCCAGGTCGATCAGCAGCATGAAGATGCGATAGCGCAGCGCATGCCGAACCGGTCGATGGCGGGCGTGGGTGACCACGCCGTTGTACAGGCCGAAAGCCGGATATTCGGCCGCGCCTTCCATCAGGCCGCTTCCGCCAGGCGGGGGCGCGGATGCAGGACGATGCGGCCGCTTTCGTCGGCGACCGTCCAGGGCCGCCGCACCCCGCCCAACTGCTCGGCGACAGCCAGGCCGGCCTGCAGGCCGTCCTCGTGGAAGCCCGAGCCGAACCAGGCGCCGCAGAACCAGATGTTTCCGTCACCCTGCAGCGACCAGAGCTCTTGTTGCGCCGCCAGGCCCGCGGCGTTGAACACCGGATGCTCATAGTCGAACTCGGCCAGGGTCAGGTCCGAGCGGGGCTCATGCAACGGGTTCAGCGTCACCATCAGCGGCCCGCCCGGCAACGACTGCAACTGGTTCATCCAGTAGGTGACGCCGCCCGCCGAGCGGTCGTCGCCCCGACGGCTGACATGGTTCCAGGCCGCCCAGGCGGCGCGGCGCTTGGGCATCTGACGGACATCCCGGTGCAGGACCGCGCGGTTGCGCTGATAGGGGAGGGCGCCCAGCAGCCGCCGCTCTTCGGCGGAAGGCTGGGCGAGCAGGCGCAAGGCCTGATCGGCATGGACCGCGAGGACCACGGCGTCGAAATGGTCGGGGCTGTCCGCGGTGAAGACGGTTGCGCCCGTCGCGTCGCGGAGCACGCCCTGCACGGGGCTGCTCGCACGGACCTGCCCCTGGAACGCCTGTCTCAGGCGGGAAACGTAGGCCCGGCTCCCGCTATCGACAGTGCGCCAGTTGGGCCGCATGTCCACCTCCAGAAGCCTGTGGTTGCGGTAGAACCGGACGAAGGCCGCCGCCGGATAGTCCGCCATCTGCCGCGACGAGGCCGACCAGATCGCGGCCGCCTGCGGCAGCAGGTGGTGATCCATGAACATCCGGCCGTAGCCGCCCTGGTTCAGGTATTCGCCCAGCGAGATGCCGGACGTCTCCAGCACCGGCAGGTCCAGGGGTGCCCGACGGTGGAAGCGCTTCAGATCGGCCAGCATCGACCAGAACCGGGGGCTGGTCAGATTGCTCTTCTGCGCGAACAGGCCCGCCGCGCCGTGGCTGGAGTATTCGAAGTCGCCGTCGTCAACCGACACGGCGAACGACATATGCGCCGGCTTGGTAGGTGCGCCGAGGTGCGAGAGCAGGGCGGTCAGGTTGGGATAGTTGGGCTCGTTGTAGACGATGAAGCCCGTATCGACGGCGATCTCGCCGGTCTCTCCCGCCACAGCCACAGTGTTGGAATGGCCGCCCAGTCGCCCGTCGGCCTCGTAGAGGGTGACGTCGTGGGCCTGGGACAACAGCCAGGCGCAGGACAGGCCGGATATCCCCGCGCCGACGACGGCGATCCGGCGTGGCGGCTGTTGGCTGGACGGCATGGAGGCGGCTCCGCTGGAGGTCATCGCCGGGAGCTACGGATCTCCTGGCGATCCGGATGCGCATCCGCCGTCGCGGGTCGCGCGTAGCTGTCTGCGAACACCTGTCGGAGAGCTGATCCCATGATCCTGTTGGCCGCCGCCCTCGCCGCCGCCGCGCTGATGACCCTGGCCTGGGTCGTGGTGCGCGTGACCGGAAGCGGCGGATGGACAGATGTCTTCTGGACGGGGTCTGTCGGACTGCTGGCGGCCTGGGCGGCGCTGCAGCCGTCGGAAGGCGCATCGCCGGTCCGGCAGGTGATCGTCGCTGCCCTGGTCGCCATCTGGGCGGTCCGGCTCGGCGGCTACATCTTGGCGCGGACCTGGCGAAGTGGCCACGTCGATCCGCGCTACGAGACGCTGAAGCGTGCGTGGGGCGGCTGGGGTTTGAAGGCGTGGGGCTTTCTGATGATCCAGGCCGCTACGATCCTTGTCCTTGTGGTCGCCGCTCGCGCCGCGGCTGTGCGTCCCGACGCCGAGGTCGGCTGGCGCGAGGGGCTGGCGGTCGCCATCCTTCTGGTCGCGGTGGCCGGGGAGGGGGCGGCCGATCGGCAGATGGCGGCGTTCCGCCGGAGCCCGGCCAATGCGAACAAGGTAGCCGACGTCGGCCTGTGGGCCTGGTCGCGCCACCCGAACTACTTTTTCGAATGGCTGGGCTGGCTGGCCTATCCCGTCATGGCCCTGCAGCCTGGCTATCCGGCCGGCTGGCTGTCGCTGCTCGCCCCGGCGCTGATGTGGTGGCTGCTCAGCCACGTCAGCGGCGTGCCGCCGCTGGAAGCGCAGATGCTCAAGACCCGCCCCGACGCCTATCGCGCCTACCAGGCTCGGGTGTCGCGCTTCTTCCCTCGTCCCCCGCGTCCCATCGCCTGAAAGCGAGACCGCCATGTCCCTGACAGCCCTGATCCGCTCGTTCCAGGACGCCCCGGCGCCGGACTTCGTCACCCGTCCCGCCATAGCGGGCATGGTCGCCGGCGCGCGCCGACGCCTGGCGACGGATACGACTTCCGACCAGGGCTTCGCCCGCGAAATGGCGGAGCGGGCGATCGCCGAGCACACGGACGCCGCCAACAGCCAGCACTACGAATTGCCAGCGGAGTTCTTCCGCATCTGCCTGGGGCCGCGCCTGAAATACTCCTGCTGTCTGTATCCCACGGGCGCCGAGACCCTGGCCGAGGCGGAGGACGCCGCGTTGGCCGAAACCTGCGCCCACGCGGGCCTGGGCGACGGCCAGTCGGTTCTGGAGTTGGGCTGCGGCTGGGGCTCGTTGTCGCTCTGGATGGCCGAACGCTTTCCGGGGTCCTCGATCACCGCCGTTTCGAACTCCAACGGCCAGCGCCGCTTCATCGAGGATCAGGCCCGGGCGCGCGGTCTGACGAACCTGACCGTCCTGACCCGCGACATGAACGCCTTCGAGACCGCGGACCGCTTCGATCGGATCGTCTCGGTCGAGATGTTCGAACACATGGCCAACTGGCGCGCCCTGCTGGCCCGCGCCCGAACCTGGCTGAAGCCGGACGGCGAACTGTTCATCCACGTCTTCAGCCACCGAGCCACGCCCTATCGCTTCGACGTGACGGATGCGTCGGACTTCATCGCCCAGCATTTCTTCACCGGCGGCGTCATGCCCAGTCACGGCCTGATGCGCCAGTTCGACGACCTGTTCGAGATCCAGCAGGAATGGCGATGGAACGGCCTGCACTACCGTCGGACGGCCCTCGACTGGCTGGCCAACATGGACGCACAGCCGCATGCGGTGGATCGCATCATGCGCGCGACCTACGGCCGGGATGCGCGGCTGTGGACCCGGCGCTGGCGACGCTTCTACCTCGCGACCGCCGGGCTGTTCGGGGACAACGTCGGCGAGGAATGGGGCGTCAGCCACTATCGCCTGAAGCCGGTCGGGGGACGCTGAGATGCGCTATGCGATGGCCTATGTCGGAGCCGCCGTGACGATGGGCGTGCTCGACGGTCTGTGGCTGACGATCATGAGCGGCCGCCTGTATCGGCCGGTGATCGGTTCGATCCTGGCGGACAAGCCCGACCCGGTCGCGGCAGGCGCCTTCTATCTGCTCTATGTCTTCGGGGTTGTCTTCCTGGCGGTGCTCCCTGGGCTGCGGGAGAATTCGCTCGGCCGCACCTTGACGGCCGGAGCGGTCCTGGGCTTGGTCGCCTATGCGACCTACGACCTGACCAATCAGGCGACGCTCAAGGTCTGGGCGACGCATCTGACCCTGATCGACCTGGCGTGGGGAACCTTCGTGACGACGGCGGCGGCGCTGGGCGGTCACCTGCTGGCCCGCCGGTTCGGCTGACGTCCTCCGTCCGGGCGCGTTGCGCTGGCCGGGGACCTATGCCAGCGTCCGGGCGTGTCCGCATCCGCCCCGCCTTCGATCGCCGACCAAAGGCGAACAGAACTGGCGTCCGCCCTCCGGCGGACGGCGTCCGGCGACCGCGCGGCGCTGGAGGAGATCTACCGGTCGACCTCCGGGAAACTATTGGGCGTGGTGCTCCGTATCTTGCCCGACCGGCAAGAGGCCGAGGACGTACTGCAGGACGTGTATCTCACCGTGTGGCGCAAGGCCGACATGTTCGACGCCGAACGGGCCAGCCCCATCACCTGGCTGGCGGCCCTGGCGCGCAACCGCGCCATCGACCGCATCCGGTCGCGAGGCGGGCGCCGCTTCGTGTCGGACGATGTCGTGGCCGAACAAGCCGACGCGGCGCCGCTGGCCAGCGAGCAGCTGGAGACGGGCGAGGACGCGGCGCGGCTCAAGGCTTGCCTCGAGCAGTTGGAACAGGCGCGGGCGGAGGGCGTGCGTCAGGCCTTCTTCGGAGGACTGACCTACGAGACTCTCGCCCGACGCGCCGGCGTGCCCCTGGGGACGATGAAGAGCTGGATGCGCCGGTCGCTGCTGCGCCTGCGCGCCTGCCTGGGCGGCGCCCATGTCTGACCAGCCGCTGGATTTTACCCCTGAGGACGAAGCGGACCTGACGGCCGCCGAGTACGTCATGGGCCTGCTCGACAGCGACGCCCACGCCGCCGCGGCGGCCCGGGCCGACCGCGATCCGGCGTTCGCCACGGCGGTCGTCGCATGGGAGAACCGGCTGACCCCTCTGGTGGACGGCGTGGCGCCCGTCGCGCCGTCCCAGAGAGTTTGGGCCGGTATCGTCCGAGGCCTGCCGAGGAACCGCGCTCAGCAGAAACCGTGGTGGGACAGTCTCGCTCTCTGGCGCGCCGCCACAGCCGTGGCCACGGCCGCCGCCGTCGCGCTGGCCGTTGTGATGTTGACGTCGGACCGCGCCGTCACGCCGCCCCCTGAGCGACCAGATGCGCTTCAGCCTCTTCTGGCCAGCACCCGGATGCAGTCCGAGACCGGTCGCGTCCTGTTCGTCATCACCCTGGATCAGGCGCGCAACCGCGTGATCGTCACGCCGGTCGATCCGGACGGCCAGCCTGGCCATTCGCATGAGCTGTGGCTTCTGCCCAAGGAAGGCGCGCCGGTTTCGCTGGGCGTGATGCCCGACGACGCCAGCGCGGCCATGTCCGTCACGCTGCCGTTGAGCCCTGATGCTTCGCTGGCGATATCGGTAGAACCGGAGGGCGGGTCGCCGACCGGCCTTCCGACAGGTCCGGTTGTCGCGCAGGGGCGTCTGACGCCGCTCTAGAAGCGCGATTGCCTAAGAACGTCGGCAATGAAGCACGGAGGTCTTGGTCCGCTTCCAGCCCAACGTCGTCGGAGGCTTTGCGTCGTTCGCGGAGCCAGGCTTAGACCTCGTTCAGGTCCCAGACCACGCAGCGTGGCGTCAGGCTGAAGCGGCGCGGAAACTGGCCCTTGCCTTCGAGGTCGTAGATCGTGGTGTCGGCCAGGGGGACGATGCGGCGCAGTTCCGCGCGGCGGACGAATCTCGGCAGTTGGGTGTTCGGCTTGTTGTTGGATCTGTCGGTCACAAGGAGGGTCCACTCAATCGCCCGAAAATGGGCGAGAGCCCCGTGGCCTCCAAGTCTTCAGACGGTATGACGGAAGCGTCCACCGATCATGAAATTCCTCCTTCCTGGCTGGCGAGAGAGGGCCGGAGTCGACGAAAGAGGTCCCGATAGCCCGAAGAATGCACGCAAGTGTGATGTGGAAAATTTCCCCTATCAGATCATGAGCTTGTTTCGCCGTCGGTCTGCTGTGAGGTGCAGCTAACTGCTCCGCCCGTATTCCTCAGCGAACTCAGCGACTTGCCGAAGCGCGTGCGATCGAGTGGGAGTAATTCCCCTCTGACCTCGTAAAGGTCTGCTTGCCGGGCTTACCGAGCGTTAGCCCCGGGGGCGACGATCGCGTGCACGGCCTTTCGGCATCGCGACCATGCCGGCAATGATCTGCTTCCCCGGGAAGTCTTACAGCCGGGCCGTTCACGGCGGCGGCGCGGCATCTCGCAGGCAGGCGAGCGCCAGGGCTTCGGTTGCGTCGAGCAGGACGTCGCTGTGCTCGGTCGGCAGGGCCAGCGGCAGCTCCGTACAGGCCAGAATGACGGCGGCGCATCCCTTCTCACGGAGGCCGGCCACAGCGTTCCGGAGCGCTGCGGTCGCCGCGGCCGGTTCTCCGGCCTTCACTCGCCGGATGGCGTTCATGACCGACCGCTGGCCATGCGGCGTGGGCGTGGCGCAGGCGTAGCCGAATCTATGAAGCCGCCGTTGATAGATTTCAGCCTTGAGCGTTCCGTCCGTGGCGAGCAGGCCGACGATGTCGCCCGGGGCCAGGCCTCTGGCGCTCAACGCCGCCGCCACGGCGTCGACGATATGCAGCAATGGAAGGTGCGTGGCGCCTTGCAGCGCGTCGAACCAGAAGTGAGCGGTGTTGCAGGGGATCGCCACCCTCTCGACCCCGGCGTGCTCAAGAACGCGCAACGCTTCCCGCATCGCTGGAAGAGGGGAGAGGCCCGAGCCGATGATGGCGGCCGTTCGATCGGGTATCTGCGGCAACGAGGCGATGACGGTCGGAAGGTGTTCCTGGTCCGATCGCGCTAGCGTCAACCGGATCAGCTTCGCGTAGAAATCCGCCGTGGCCAGCGGCCCCATTCCGCCGAGCACGCCTAGCCGCCGAGGGGTGGTGATCCGCACTTTCTCGAAGGGGGCCGGGAAACTCATCATGGACGCGCCCGGGGTGGAAACCGCGCTGCTGATTCCGGTCGTTTCTTGAGGAAGGCGGGCGATCCGACATCAAACCCCGAGAGCCGCCGGACGTGTCCTCGCGAGGCGGACGGGTCGAGAGGCGTCGCGCCTCGGCAGGGGGAAGAAAGATGTTCAAACACGTGTCTGGAGACGGGCCGCCCGTCGGACCTCCTCCAGGCGACGTTCGGAAGGCCCTGACGAGCCTGCCGCTGGTGCTTGTCGCCATCTTCGCGCGAGCCGGCGTGCATGTTCCGGTCTACCCTCATAGCCATGAGCGGGGCGTTTGGTGTTTCCGCCTGGGACGCGCCCGCTATCTGGAAGTCGGCGAGGACGGATCCGAGCGCTGGATCCGCGCGCCCCAAAGCCTGCGTGAGCGGCTCACGCCGTTGATCGCGTTGGCGCGGGTGATGGCGGAGCCCCCGTCGCCGCCTCCCGATTGATGACTCCGGCGGCGAGGAAGCCGCCGTCGACCGCGAGCACGTGGCCGGTGATGTAGCTCGCCCGCGGCGAAGCCAGGAAGAGCGCGGCGTGCGCCACCTCGGCGGGCGTGCCGTATCGGTCCATCGGGATCGACCGCGTATAGTTCGTCCGCGTTTCCGCCGAGTGCATTCTCGCGACCAGTTCGGTCTCGATGGCGCCGGGCGCCAGCGCGTTGACCGTGACGCCCGTCGGGGCGAGCTCGACGGCCAGCACCTTGGTCAGCATGATGAGGCCGCCCTTCGCCGCCCCGTAGGCGGCCCTGCCGGTCCCGCCCGCGACCCCCGCCGTCGACGAGAGCACCACGATGCGCCCGTAGCCGCGGGCGCTCATCGCCCGCCCCGCGGCCCGCATGCAGTAGAAGGACCCGCTCAGGTCGATCGAGATCAATCGTTCCCAGTCTTCGTCTGAGGTTTCCAGGAAGCGCCGCTCGACGCCGACGCCGGCGCTGTGGATCAGGATGTCGAGCCGGCCGAAGCGCGCGAGCGTATCCGCGACCAGGTGATCGCACTCGGTCGACTTCGCTATGTCCAGGCTGATCGCGTGCGCCGAGCGCCCCTCCGCCTGCAGGGCGGCGGCGAGGGCCTGGGCCGTATCGCCGTCCCGATCGGCGATGACGACGCCGGCTCCCGCTGCGGAGAGGGCCTCGACGGCGGCGCGGCCGATGCCGCTGGCGCCGCCGGTCACGACGGCGATCTGGCCCTCGAGATCAGATCCGCCCATCGGTTTCCTCCAGCAGGGGCGCGGCGACGGCCGCGAAAGCCCGAAGAGCGGCGTCGATGTGCTCGTCGCTGTGAAGGGCGGAGAGCTGGACCCTTATTCTGGCCAGGCCCTTGGGGACGACCGGGAACGAGAACCCGGTGACCAGGAGGCCTGCTTCGAAGAGCCTGGCGGCGGCGAGTTGCGCCGCGCGCGCGTCGCCGAACATCACCGGCACGATCGGCGTCGTCCCCTCCAGAACAGGCAGGCCGATGTCCTCGATCCCGGATCGGAAGCGCTGCGTCGCCCGCGCCAGCCTGCCGCGCAGTTCATCGCCCTCGGGGGAGCGCGCGATCCTGATCGCTTCCAGCGCGCCGCCGCAGACGCTTGGAGCAAGAGTGTTGGAAAACAGATAGGGGCGCGCTCGCTGGCGGATCAGGTCGGCGACCTCTCGCCGGGCGGCGATGAAGCCGCCCATGGCGCCGCTCAGCGTCTTGCCGAAGGTGCCGGTGACGATCGCCACCTCGCCCGGGGCGTCGAACATGGCGGGCGTGCCCCGGCCGCCGGGGCCGAGATGCCCGGTGGCGTGACAGTCGTCGACCATGACGAGGGCGTCGAACCGCTCGGCCAGGCGGCGGATGTCGCCGAGCGGGGCGTACTTGCCGTCCATCGAGAACACGCCGTCCGTCGCGATCAGGATCGCCTGGGCGCCATCGGAGCGCGCCTGGACCAGCTGCGCCTCGAGATCGTTCATGTCGCCCGATGCGTAGCGGTAGCGCCTGGCCTTGCAGAGGCGGACGCCGTCGATGATGCTCGCGTGGTTGAGGCTGTCGGAGACGATCGCGTCGCCTTCTCCCAGCAGCGGCTCGAAGACCGCGGCGTTGGCGTCGAAGCAGGAGGCGAAGAGCACGGCGTCCTCGAAGCCGAGATAGGCGGCGATCTCCGCCTCCAGTTCCTTGTGGATCTCCTGGGTGCCGCAGATGAAGCGGACCGACGCCAGCCCGGCGCCGTGATCCCGGGCGGCGCGGGCCGCGGCCTCCCGGACGCGCGCGTCGCCGGCCAGGCCGAGATAGTTGTTGGCGCAGAAATTGAGCACCGCCCGGGGGTCGCCTCGTGCGTCGCGGACGAGCGTCTCCACGCCCTGGGGGGCGGCCAGCACGCGTTCGGGCTTGCCGAGGCCCTCGGCGTCGATGCGCGCGAGCTCGGTCCTGATCCTGGCGTAGAACGGTTCACTCATGGGGCTTCTCGATTGGCGTTGGCGACGGGCTCGGGGTCAGAAGAAGGTCTCGACGATCTCCTCGATCCGGCCGTCGTCGTCGACGAGCGCCAGGAACCGCCACTTGTCGAAGGTGGTGCAGGGGTGCGAGACGCCGACGCCGACGCGATCGCCTGCCCGCAGGGGATGATCGGGCGGGGTCCGCAGATAGGCGTGCTGGTCGTTGAGGCGCAGGACTTCGAACCCGTCGCCGATGGGGCGCGGCCGCTCGTCGCCGTCGGCCGGGGCCCAGAGGATGGGGACGGGCAGGCCGAGGTCGTAGGAGACGTCCCGCTTGCCGAGCGTCAGGATGCTGAGATCGGGCTGTGGTCTCGATTGCACATGGCCCCAGACCTCCAGCGCCGGCTTGAAGGGTTCGGCGATGGCGAGGCCGGAGCCGCCGTCCGTCCGGCTGGCGGCGTAGAAGCCGTGGTCGTCGGTCAGATAGCAGCCGCTGCGCAGCACGATCTCCGCGTCGAAGTCGAGGCGGGCGCGGAGGACGCGCACGACCTGTTCGAAATGGCTGGACCCGCCCGCAGTGACGATCGGCCGCCGCACCGCGAACAGGCCTTCCGCCGACGTCGCGTTTGCGAGGCGCGCGGTCTCGTTCAGCAACTCGCCCACCCGCCGTGAAATCTCCGGCTTGTCGGCGCCGGCGAAGGCGCCCTCGTAGGTCTCGACTCCCCGAAGCTCCAATCCGGGCGACGCGGCGATGCAGCGGGCCAGTTCGAGGGCGGCATGGGGGTCGCGGACGCCCGTCCGCCCCCCCGCGGCGCCCATTTCCACCAGGACGCCCAGCGGCCGCGCCTTTCGGCGTTGTCCGATTTCTCGCCGCAGCAGATCCAGCCCATCCTGGCCGTCGACCAGCACGGAGACCTCGAACGCCGGGTCTCGGTCGAGCTCCGACGCCAGGAACCGGATCGCCAGCGGGTCGACGAGCTGGTTCGCGAAGATGATCCGCGTGATCCCGTGGTCGCGGTAGAGGCGGAGGTGGTCGATCGTGGCGGCGGTGAAGCCCCATGCGCCATCTTCCGCCTGAAGCGCCAGAAGCTGCGGGGCCAGGGTGGTCTTGCCGTGCGGGCACAGTTCGACGCCGGCCCGGCGCAGGTAGTCGCCCATGACGCGGCGGTTGTGATCCAGCGCCGAGCGGCGGATCAGGCAGAAGGGCGTGGGCAGATCGCGCAGCGCCCGCCAGCCTTGGCGGACGACGTCGCCGCGCCGCACGCCCGCGGCCGCGAGCGGCAGCCCCTTGCCTCGCGACGGCAGCGGCGCGGCGCGGAGGTCCGTCAGGTCGAGTTTTTGCGCGATGAGCGTCATGGCGATCTCACGGGTTCGTCGAAGCGCCCCCGGATGCGCGGGCCGACATCGTGCTTCATCATTGTGAATTTTCCGAAGCGCTAAATTGCATGTTGATAATTTCCGATGCAACAATCAATTTGATTTTCGTGACGGGCGTGCCGAGAGGGGAGCGCCGTCCCTTCAAAAAGGAGAGCGGGTGGGCGACTTGTCCGATACGTGCGTCGACGTCGTGGTGATCGGCGCGGGCATGGCCGGCGTCTCGGCGGCGAGCCATCTCGCGACCGACCTTGCCGTGGTGGTCCTGGAACAGGAGGTCCAGGCCGGTTTCCATGCCACGGGACGTTCGGCCGCCCTGTTCTCGGAGGTCTACGGCAATCGGGTCGTCCGTGCGCTTTCGCGCGCCAGTCGTCCGGTCCTCTTCGGCGACGACGAAAGCTTCTGCACCACGCCGCTGGCGAGGTCGCGCGGTTCGCTTTGGATCGGCCGGCGGGACCAGGTCGCGGCGCTGTCGGCCTTTGCCGCGCTTCCGGACATCGCGCCCGCCACGCATGAGCTCGACGCTCGCGAAACGGCGGCGCTGTTTCCGATCCTGCGTGCGGACTACGCCGTTCGGGGCCTGCTCGAGCCATCGGCCAGCGACATCGACGTCGACGCGCTGCATCAGGCCTACATCCGGGCTTTCCGGCGGCGGGGCGGTCGGTTGATCACCGACGCGAGGGTGGACGCCCTGTCGCGGGAGGGAACGCGATGGCGCGTACGGTTCGGCGCCGAGTCGATTCTCGCGGACGTCGTGGTCAACGCCGCCGGCGCCTGGGCTGACGAGGTGGCGGCGCTGGCCGGCGTGCAAGGCGTCGGAATCAGACCGCATCGCCGGACGGCGCTGCTGGTCGATGCGCCGGCGGCGCGCGACATCGATGACTGGCCAATGGCGATCGACATCGACGAAACCTTCTACATCAAGCCCGACGCGGGAAGGCTTCTGCTCTCGCCGGCGGACGAGACGCCCTCGCCGCCATGCGATGCGCAGCCCGAGGATTGGGATGTGGCGGTCGCCGTCGACCGGGTTCAGACCGCCACCACCCTGGAGTGCCGCCGCATCGTCGCGAAATGGGCCGGCCTGCGCAGCTTCGCGCCGGATCGCAGCCCGGTGGTCGGTTATGACGAGACTTCACCCGGCTTCTTCTGGCTGGCGGGGCAGGGGGGCTACGGCATCCAGACCGCCCCGGCGTTGGCCCGGATCGCCGACAGCCTCGTGCGTCATCGGGGGATCCCGGAAGACCTCGGCGCGGACGTGTCGAGCTTCGATCTGTCGCCGTCGCGCCCGCGCCATTCCGCGGACTAGGGGGACGCGAACCGGGCGCGCGTACCCGCTAACGGTTGTCAGGATCGGAAACCTGGCTTACCGATTGACGCAATGGACAGCACGGAACCCGATCTCGGCAAGCGCCTCAGAGCCCTTCGTCAGCAGAAAGGCTGGAGGATCTCGGACGTCAGTCAGATGACGGGCCTGGCCGTTTCGACGATCTCCAAGGTCGAGAACGGCCAGATGTCGCTGACCTACGACAAGCTGTTGCAGCTTGCCCGCGGCCTTTCCCTCGACTTCACCGACCTTTTCAAGTCGGAAGCGCCCGCGCCCGCGGGCACGGCGGTGACCGGGCGTCGAAGCGTGGGGCGTGTTTCCGAGGCGGTGCATGTTCCGACGGGGCCATACGATCACTGGTACTTGAACACCGATCTGTCCCATAAGCACATGACGCCGATCGTCGGCGAAGTGCTCGCGCGAACTCTGGAAGAATTCGGCCCCCTGGTCACGCACCCAGGCGAGGAATTCATCTATGTCCTCGAGGGCAAGATCGCCGTTCACACGGCGTTCTACAGCCCGGTCGTCCTCAACCAAGGCGAGTCGATCTACCTCGACAGCACAATGGGCCACGCCTATCTCGCCGCCGACGATGGTCCCTGCCGCTTCCTCGCCCTGTGTTCCGGCGATCTCTCCGACTACGGCGAGCAGTTCGAGGGGCGCACGACGCCGACCAAGGCGCCGGCGCGTCTGTCGACCAATCGCAAGGCGGCCAAGACGCCGACCGGATAGGCCGCCCGCCGTCCCGCCAGCGGATCGTCCCGCAGGATTAACAATCGCTCATATGGGCGAACAGCGGTTGACGCCGATGGGAAATTGAGTTTCCGATAGGAAAATAGATTTCTGATGCACTCAAGTGTGCGGAATCGGGGTGGAGATGGACAGGGCGCGAAGAGGAGCGGACGCGACCGCTTGCGGCTCGGGCGTCGCTCGGCGGGGGATTCTCGGCGGCATGGCGCTGCTGGCGATGGCGGGGGCGACGACCGCCGGCGCCCAGGCCCGCGCGTCCGGCGGAGGGATGCGGCGCGATCGCCTGATCGGCGACAGCGTGGTCGTCGACATGCTGGCGCCCCTCAGCCTCGACCTCGGCCCCGCGCCCTACGCCAGGACCCTGACGGCCGAGGAAGCGCAGGCCTTTCGGTCGAGCGGCGTGACGGTCATGCACAACGCCGCGGGCGTCGGCGGGCCAGACGCGCAGACCCGGGTGCTCGGCTATCTGGCAGGATGGAACGGCTTCATCGCGGCGCACGCCGATCTGTTTCTGCTCGCGCGGCGGGTCGGCGACTTCGATCGCGCCAAGGCGACGGGCAGGATCGCCGTGATCATGGGGGTCCAGAACGCAGACCATTTTCGATCGCCGAAGGACGTCGCGCAGTTTCATCAACTGGGCCAGAGGTGCGCGCAACTGACCTACAACTCGCAGAACCTGCTGGGCGCCGGCGCCACCGAACGGGTCGACGGAGGTCTCAGCGACTTCGGAGCCGCCGTCATTGAGCAGATGAACGCCGTCGGCATGCTGGTGGACGTCTCCCATTGCGGCGACCGGACGACCTTGGACGCGATCGAGGCGTCGAAGGGGCCGATCGCGATCACTCACACCAACTGTCGAGCCTTGGTCCCCGGGCACCCCCGGCTGAAGACCGACGAGGCCATTCGAAAGGCGGCCGCCAAGGGCGGCGTGATCGGGATCTCGGGCGTCCGCAACTTCGTCAGGGGAGAGGAGCCCACGAGCGTCGAGCACATCGTCGATCATATCGACCATGTCGTCCGCATCGCCGGGATCGACCATGTCGGGCTGGGCAGCGATTCCGATCTCAACGGCTATGACCGCATGGCGCCCGATCAGTTGGCCAAGCTCAAGGCCGGCTATGCGTCGAGCTACGGATTCCGGCAGCGGCTGGATACCGACGGATACGATCATCCGAGGCGTCTCTTCGACCTGACCGACGCGCTGATAAGGCGCGGCTACACCGACGCCCAGATCCGAGCCGTGCTGGGCGGAAACTTCAGGCGCCTCCTCGGCGAGGTTTGGAAATAGCGGACCGACGCTGCGCCGGCCCCTGAGCCGACGCTCCGCGGAGATGAAATCATGCAACCCTCAATCCCAGGGGGCGGGCTGATGCGCTCGCCCCGACGGTATCCGTGCGCCGCCGCTCTGGCCGCATTCTTCGTCGCCGGCGGGCTCTCGTCGGCCGCGGCCGCGGCCGCGACGCCGCCCGCGTCCCGCGCCACGGCGTCGGACGCGACGTTCGCCAGGCTGGATGCACGTTTCGCCCGATTGGTCGCGGACGACCACGTTCCGGGCCTGGTCTACGGCGTGGTGATCGACGGGGCCCTGGTCCATGTCGGCGCGTTCGGCGTCCAGGACGCCGCCAGCCGTCGACCGGTCGAGCCGGGAAGCGTCTTCCGTATCGCCTCGATGACCAAGAACTTCACCGCGCTGATGGTCCTGCGCCTGCGGGACGACGGCAAGCTGCGGCTCGACGATCCGGTCGCCCGGTACGTGCCGGAACTCCGGAGCCTCGCCTATCCGACCACGGACGCGGCGCCGATCACGGTCCGCGACCTGCTTGTCCACTCGTCCGGTCTGGTGACCGACAATCCTTGGGGCGATCGCCAGCTCGACATGAGCGAAGCGGCCTTCTCCAAGCTCATGCAGGGCGGCCTCGGCTTCGCGCGGGCTCCCGGGCTCGCGCACGAGTATTCCAACACGAGCTACGCGATCCTCGGCCGTGTGGTCGCCAATGTCGCGGGCGCGCCCTATGCCGAGGCGGTCGACGCCGCGCTGCTGAAGCCGCTCGGGATGACCGCTTCCTACTGGAAGGTCGGCCAGGTTCCCGCTTCCCGGCGCGCGCTCGGCTACAGCTGGGCCGACGGAGCCTGGCGCCAGGAACCGGTGCTCGACGACGGCGCTTTCGCCGCCGCCGGCGGACTCCATACGACGGCCGGGGACTATGGCCGCTACGTCGCCTGGCTGCTCTCCGCCTGGCCGCCGCGCGACGGGCCGGACGACGGGATCCTCAAACGCAGCAGCATGCGGGAAATCGTCCAGGGGGAGGGGTTCGTCGAACTGACGCCCGGTCGCCCACGCTCGGATGACAAGCCCTGTCCGACCCCCCGCACCTATGGAATGGGGATGTACGCCCTGGCCGACTGCGAGCTGGGGGCGATGCTGAGTCACTCCGGCAGCCTGCCGGGGTACACGTCCTATGTCGTCCTGTCGCCTAGCCGGCGAACGGGAGTCTTCGCGTTCGCCAACCTGACGCGGGCTCCGTTGCCGGCCGCGGTCTGGGACGCCATGCGCATGCTGGACGACGATGGACGCCTGCGCCGCGCCCTGTCCGCGCCGAGTCCAGCCCTGGTCGAGGCGAAGGCGGCCATTCTCGAGGCCTATGGGGCCGGCGACATCGCGGCGATCGAGGCGCGGCTGGCTTCCAACATGCTGCTCGATCGGCCGGGCCCGGCATGGCGCGCCGATCTGGGGGCTCTACGGGCCGCGGTCGGCGAGTGTTCCAGGTTCAGCGGTTTCGACGCGCGATCGTTGCGATCGGCGAGCTTCACGCTTGAATGCCGGGCCGGCGAGATCCGGGGATCGGTTCTTCTCGCTCCCACCTCCGCGACGCTGATCCAGCGCCTTGTTCTAACGGCGAAACCTCTTGCGAGCGGACGCTAAGATGGGGCGTGAACTTTGCCTGTCGGCGCCTGACCGCGAGGAAGCGCGCCGTGCCGAGGAAATCTCGACCCGGTGCGGCGAAGCCCTGCGCGGGTTCTTCGCCCGCAGACTCTCCATTCGCGCCGACGTCGAGGATCTTACCCAGGAAGCCTGCGCACGGGTGTTGAGGCGGGGGCGGGTCGGCGAGATCGAGAACCTCGACGGCTACCTGTTCCAGGTCGCCGCGAACCTGTTGCGCGAACGCAATCGCCAGCGGCGCCGGCGTCACGCCGATGCGCACGTCGAGTTCGAGGAGGCCGACGTCGGGCTCTGGGATGAACTGTCGCCCGAACGGGTGCTGCTCGGGCGGGAGGCGTACGGCGCGGCTATGGCGGCCCTGATGGAGCTTCCCGAACGCGCCCGGCGAATCTTCATGCTCAACAGGTTCGAGGAGGTGCCTGGGGCCGAAATCGCAAGCCGGCTGGGCGTGTCGGTGAGCACGGTCGAGAAGGACATGATGCGCGTGGTCGCGCATCTCCGCGGACGGCTGCAGTAGGTGCGACAGAATTCTGTTGCGAAAAATATTTTCCGATCATCATGATGAATTTCGGAATGTCGTCATCATTCCTATCGAGGCGCCGGCAGTGCGTCAAAACAGGGAAGGGACCTCATGATCAGGTCGAAGTTTCGGGCGGTGGCCCTGGCGGGCGTGGCGCTCGGCGCGTTCGGCGCGCCGGCGTTCGCGGCGGAAAGCGGCGCCGGAAATCCGGCTGACGACACGACGCTCGAGGAGGTGGTGGTCACCGCCGAGAAGCGCGTGGAGAACCTGACCAAGGTCGCGGCTTCGGTCAGCGCGATCACCAGCGAGAAGATGGAGGAGGCGGGGCTTAGCCGGCTGACGGACTACGCCGCCTACATTCCCGGATTCAACGTCAACGACGGCGGCTCGCCCGGCCAGGTCACCGTGACCCTGCGGGGCATCGCCGCCGTCGGACCGGGATCGCTGGTCGGGTTCTATCTGGGCGACGCGCCCATGGGGTCGAGCACCAACTACGCCCGTTCGACCACCTTCTCGCTCGACCTCATGCCCTACGATCTCGAGCGTCTGGAGGTGCTGCGGGGCCCTCAGGGAACGCTCTACGGCTCGGGCGCCATGGGCGGCATCGTCAAGTATGTGCTCAAGGCCCCGAAGATCGGCGCCTTCTCCGCGGAAGCCGGCGGCGAACTGTCCTACACCGAGAACGCCAACGGCCTGAGCAAGGGGTTGCGGGCGGCGGTCAACGTGCCCGTCAGCGACACCTTCGCGTTCCGGGTCAGCGCCTACGACTATGAAGGCGCCGGCTATACCGACAACACGCTCCTGAAGATCCGCGGCACCGACGCCAATCGCCGGTACGGCGGCAGGATCGCGGCCCAGTGGAGGCCGACGGACGACCTGGAGGTCGACCTCAACGCCTTCTTCGTCCGTATCGATTCCGAGGACAACGCCTTCGCCAGCCTCGGCGTCAAACAGACGGCGGCGGCGCCCGGCGCCCTGCATCCGACCCTGACGAAGAGCTTCCCGTTCGGGGAACTCGGCCAGAATCTGCCGTTCCGGGAGCCGTTCCAGAAAAGCATCGACTACTACTCGGCGACCGTGAAATGGGATCCGGGCCCGGTGCAGGTGATCTCGTCGACGACCTGGTCTCGCACCAAGACCCACCAGGTCCGGGACATGAGCGCGACCTACGGCGCCTATACCCTGTTGGCGGGGATACCGCCCGGCGTCTCCAAGCTCGACCTGTCCATGGCCCTGGACAAGTTCAGCCAGGAGATCCGCGTCGTCTCGCCCAGCGCCGGTCGTTTCGAATGGATGGCGGGCGCCTTCTATACGCACGAGGACAGCAGCAACGTGCAGGAGGTGACGGTCCTGGATTCGGCCTATCGGCCCATCAACAGTCCGATCTTCTCGCCGCTGTTCCTCTATGGCGCGCTGCCGACGAAGTACCGAGAATTCGCCGTGTTCGGCAACGCGACCTACAAGTTCAGCGAGACGTTCGATATCACGGCCGGCGCCCGCTTCGCGCACAACGACCAGGACTTCCGCCAGATCAGCTACGGGTATCCGCTGAACGGGGCGGTCGACTCTCCCGGCAAGTCAAAGGAAGACGTGAAGACCTGGATGGTCAACGCGCGCTACCATTTCGACCGCAACAGCATGTTCTACGCGCGCGTCGCGACGGGATACCGTCCGGGCGGCCCCAACAACGTGCTCCCGGGCGTCGAGCCGACGGTCAACGCCGATACGCTGATCAGCTATGAAGCGGGCCTCAAGTCGAGCTTCTGGTCCGGACGGGCCGCCGTCAACGCCACCCTGTACTACATCGACTGGTCGGGCATTCAGCTCAGCGTCAACAACGCCTCCAACACCGCCAGCTACCTGGCGAACGCGGGCGACGCCTTCAGCAAGGGCGTCGAACTGGAAGGCGTCGTGCGGCCGATCCCGGGCCTTACCGTCGGCGGCAACGTCGCCTACAACAAGGCCGAGCTCACCCGCCTGGCGCGCGGCGCTCCGGCCTTCCTGCTCGGCGAGCAGCTGCCCGGCGTGCCGACCTACAGGGCCGGCGCCTATGTAGAATATGCGTGGGACCTCGGCGACGACTGGCGGGCGACGGTCGGGGCGACCGCCACCTATTCCGGCGAGCGATGGACGGCCGCGCCGACGCGCACGGGCTACAACAACGAGACCAAGGACGAAGCCTACACCCTCGTCGACCTGCGCGGCGGTTTCTCGAACGGCCGCTACTCGTTCAACATCTTCGCCCGCAACGTCACGGACGAGCGCGTCTATCTCAACGGCGTGCTCCTGACCGATCGCGTGACGCGCCAGGTCTTTCAGATGAACGCCACGCCGCTGACCCCTCGGACCGTCGGCGTCAGCGCCAGTGTGAAGTTCTAGGCGGCGGCCCGTCCCTCGCGGACGGGCGAGCCCATTCGGAGAAGTCGGGAAGATGACGACGAACGGTCAAACGCCGCCGCCTCGAATGTCCGGCCGGGCGATCGCGTCGTGAGCGCCGCATCGACGCGCTTCCAGCGCTTCCTGCTGCCAGGCCTCGCGTTCAAGGCGGTCGTGATCGGCGGCGGCTACGCGACCGGGCGAGAGCTGGTCGAGTTCTTCCTGCCGAGCGGCCCAGTCGGCGGCTGCCTCGCCATCCTGCTCGCCACGGTAATCTGGAGCGCCGTGTGCGTTGTCACCTTTCTCTTCGCGCGGCTGACCGGCAGCTATGACTACCGCACCTTCTTCCGGCGTCTGCTGGGGCCGGCCGGCGTCCTCTTCGAGTTGGCCTACCTGCTCTTCGCGCTCCTGATCCTGGCCGTGTTCGGGGCGGCGGCCGGCGCCCTGGGAGCCTCGATCCTGGGACTGCCCAGTCTCGTCGGGGCGCTGGCCCTGGTCCTCGCCATCGCCGCCTTCGCGACCTTCGGCAACGCCGCAGTCGAGCAACTCTTCAAATGGGTCTCGGTGGCGCTCTACGGGGTCTATGCGCTCTTCGTCGTGTTCGCCTTCTCGACGTTCGGCGATCGCATCCTCGATCAGTTCGCGACGCCGGCGCCCATCACGGGCTGGTGGCTCGGCGGGACGACCTACGCCGGCTACAACATCATCGGCGCGGTGCTGATCCTGCCGGTCCTCAGGCACCTGACCAGCGATCGCGACGCGGTGACGGCCGGCCTGCTGGCCGGGCCCCTGGCCATGGCGCCGGCTCTGCTCTTCTTCTGCTGCATGATCGCCTTCTATCCGCAGATCGGGGGGCAGACCTTGCCGTCTGATTTCCTGCTGCAGCAGCTGCGCATGCCGGCCTTCCACGTCGTCTTCCAGGTGATGATCTTCCTGGCGCTGCTGGAGAGCGGCACGGGCATCGTCCACGCGATCAACGAGCGCGCCGCCGCCACCTACGCCGAGCGCGCCGGAAGGCCGCTGGGCGCGCGTGCGCGCCTTCTGATCGCCGGCGGAATTCTGATCGTGGCGGTCTTCGTCGCCGATCGCGTCGGCCTCGTGGAGTTGATCGCCAAGGGGTATCGGGCCTTGGCGATCGTCTTCCTGACCATCTACGTCGCCCCTCTTCTCACCTACGGGATCTGGCGGTTGAAACGCGGGGCGCCGACGCGCCCGGCCGGCGCGAAGGGCGCCCCTTACGAGGCGGAAACACGATGAAACTCCACTACATGAGCCGCTTGGCGGTCGTCGGCGCGTTGCTGGCTTTGTCGGCGACGTCGGCTGAGGCCGCTCCGCCGGCCGATCTCGACGCCCGCATGGGCGAGGTGCTGGCGGCGACCAACACGCCGGGCGCGGCCCTCGCCATCGTCGAGAATGGCGTGGTGACGGCGAGCAGGGGCTACGGCGTCGCCCAGCTCGATGGGAACCGCAAGGTGGGCGAGCATACGCTCTTCGCCATCGGGTCGACCGGAAAGGCGATCACCGCCGCGGCGATCGCCACGCTGGTCGACCAGGGGAAGCTGGGGTGGGACGACAAGGTGGTCGACCATCTGCCCGACTTCCAGATGTACGACCCCTGGGTCACTCGCGAGATGACGATCCGCGACCTGCTGGTCCATCGGTCCGGGCTCGGCCGCGGTGCGGGCGATCTGCTCTTCGTGCCGCGGACCGACCTCAGCCGGGCCGAAAGCGTGCGGCGGCTCCGGCACCTCAAGCCGGCCACCAGCTTCCGCAGCGGATACGCCTACGACAACGTGCTCTACATGGTCCTGGGCGAGGTGATCCGGGCCAAGACAGGGCAGACCTGGGAAGACTACACCCAGGACAAGGTTCTGCGCGCCGCCGGCATGCGCGACGCGGTCACGGACGAGGCGCGGCGCTTCGCGCGGGACGATCGGGCTTTTCCGCACGGACGGATGAGCGGCTCGGTTCGGGGCGTCGGTGATCTGCGGCGTCTGGACGAGCGCAGCGCCACGCTCGCCCCCAACGTCGCGCCCGCCGGCGGAGTCAGCGCCAGCGCCGCGGATCTGGGCCGTTGGCTGCAGGTTCAACTCGGGCAGGGGAAGACGCCCGACGGCGGCCGCGTCTACAGCGAGGCCGCGGCCTGGCAGATGTGGACCCCGCAGGTCGTGGTGCCGATCCGCCGGCAACCCGCGCCGATCACCGCGACGACGCCGCTGTTCCACAACTATGCGCTCGGATGGAACGTCCGCGACTATCGCGGCCAGATGGTGATCTACCATTTCGGCACGGTGCCGGGCTTCAAGTCGGTGGTCGTGCTCCTGCCGCTGAAGAACGTCGGTTTCGCGCTGGCCCTGAACTCGGAGGAGGACTCGGCGGTCCAGGGCATGATGTACGAACTGCTCGACCACTATCTCGACGCTCCGAAGGCGAACTGGCCGCAAGCCTTCATGACCCTGGAAGCCAAGCAGCGGGCGCAGGCCGTCGAGCAGATGGAGAAGGTCGCGGCCGCGCCGGCCAAGGTCGGCCCGTCGCTGTCGCTCGACCGCTATGCCGGGCGTTTCGCCGATCCCTGGTTCGGTCCGATCACCGTGCGCGCCGAAAACGGGCAACTGATGCTCGACTTCAAGAAGGAACATCCCGGCGTGACGGGACGGCTCGAGCACTTCCAGTACGACACGTTTGTCACCCGCTGGCAGGACCCGACCATCGAGCCGGCCTATGTGACCTTCGTGCTCGGACCGACCGGCAAGGTCGACCGCATAACCATGCGGGCCGTCTCGCCCATGGCCGGCTTCAGCTACGACTATCAGGACCTGGCCTTCACGCCGATCACGCCGGCCAAGCCCTAGCGTCCGTCTTCCCGTCCTCCAGCTGCAAGGCAGATCGCTCATGCGCCTGTCGCGATGTCTCCTGTTCGCCGTGCTGGCCTGCATCCTGCCGACGGGCGCCTTCGCCAATCCCTCTCCGGGCGCGGCGTTCCTCGATTTTCCGATCGTCCTGGACACGACGGCGGCCAAGATCCGGCCGGCCTTCGCCTGGCTTGTCCGACAAGGCTCGACGACCAAGATCGTCTTCGCCGAGGGGCCGAGGTTCGAGCGGCGGGAGATGGTCGTGCGCTCGGACGTCGACGGTCGCGCGATCACCGCCGTCTGGTTGTCGCCGGATGGTCTCCACCTGGTCTTCCGGACGGCGGCGCCGATCACCTCCGCGAGCGCCTACAACCCGGCGAGCCTGCTCATGCCGCCGCAGCCGGAGCTCTGGCTGGCCTCGACCCGGGGCAAGGCCGACCCGCGCCGCATCGGCGTCGGCGTTTCACCCGTCTTCGCGCCCGATGGGCGGGTGGCCTTCCGCGGCGATGGCGATCTGCGGATCGTCACGCCGGGCGCCGAGCCCCCAGGCGATCAAGTGGTCGCGCGCGGCGGGGGCTTCAGCCAGATCGCCTGGGCTCAGGATGGACGATCCTTCGTCTTCGTCAGCAACCGCGGCGCCTACGACTACATCGGACGCTACGAAATCGGGACGGACCGCATCGAATGGATCGTGACCGGGGCGGAGCGCCTGGCATCGCCGCGTCTGTCGCCGGACGGACGGTCGGTCGCCTATCTTCGCTTTCCAGGCAGGTCCAGGGCGGCCTTCGACGCCACGGAGAGCCAGCCTCTGGCCATCGAGACGGCGTCGCTCGAGACCCTGGCCCGCCGTACGGTCTGGGCCTCAGCGGACAAGGCGAGCGAGCCTGACCTGGTCGATCCAGACCAGGCGCTGCGATGGACGGGGCCGGACGCCCTGACCTTCTATTCGGAGCACGACGGCTGGGGCCGGCTGTACGAGATCGGCCTCGCCGGCGGCGTTCCGCGGGCCCGCAGCGGCGAGGGCTGCGAAGTGGCTGAAAGCGAAGTCGTGGGCGAGGGGCGGCTGCTGCTGGTCGACAACTGTGTCGACCGTCAGGCGCGGCGCCTGCGCGTGGTCGACCGCGAGGGGCGGGTGGTCTGGACGCCGCCGCGCGCCGAGCCGCTGGTCGGCCGCGCGGTCGCCGCCGGGGACCTTGGATACGCCCTCTATGTCGGCGCGGACGCGGACAATGCTCCGCTCGCCCGGATCGTGGACCTGAACGCCGGTCGACTGGTGCTGGCCGAACGCGCGGCCGACTACGGATATTCACGCGGCTTCGACGCGCCGCCGCCGCGGGAGGTGCGGTTCGCCGCGGCGGACGGCCTGGAGCTGTCGGGGCAGCTCTTTCTTCCCGCCTCCCGCGGTCCGCATCCCGCGCTGGTCTATGTTCATGGCGGCCCCCGCCGCCAGATGCACGCGGCGTTTCATCTGCGCGCTCAGTACGCGTTCGAGTATGCGATCAATCGGCGGCTCGCCGAGCTGGGCTTTGTCGTGCTGAGCGTCAATTACCGCTCCGGAACGGGCTATGGCCGCGCGTTCCGCGAGGCGCCGCTCAGAGGCTGGCGCGGCGCGTCGGAGTATCAGGACATTCTCGCGGCGCACGCTTTCCTGGCCGCCCGGCCGGAGGTGGATCGCGCCCGCATCGGGATATGGGGCGGGTCATACGGCGGCATGCTCGCCGCTCAAGCGCTGGCGCGGAACTCCGATCTCTTCGCGGCTGGGGTGGCGATCCATGGCGTCTTCGACTGGGGCTTTCGCTCGAACCTTCCCAACCACCTCAACCCGTCGCGGCTCTTCGGGGTCGGGGACGCCGACCGCGCGCGCGCCACGGAGAACTCGCCCGTCGCCGCCATCGCCGGCTGGCGCTCGCCGGTGCTGCTGTTCAGCGGCGACCAGGACATGAACGTCGACGTGCTGGAGACGGTCGATCTGGCCGCCAGGCTCGTCGAGCAGGGCGTTGACGCGCGCACGGTCCTGGTCCCGGGGGAGTCGCACGACTTCGAACGTCGCGAGACCTGGGACCGCCTTTGGCGCGAGCAGTCGATCTTCCTTCAGCGGACCCTCGGTCCGTCTCGAGCCGCGCCCTAACGCGGCGACGGACCGTTCACAGGAGACATTCCGATGCGTCTAGCAGTTGCGGGCCTGGCCCTGGCGTTGGCCCTCGCCGGCGCGTCCGCCCATGCCCAGCAGAGGCCCGCATGGGCGATCGCGATTCATGGAGGCACCGGCGGATCGGCGCGCGGCGGCCTGAGCCCGCAAAGCGAAGCGGCCCATCGGGCGGCCCTGGCCCGCAGCCTGAAGATCGGCACGGACATCCTGAGCCGCGGCGGCACGTCGCTCGATGCGGTCGAGGCGGTCGTCCGGGATCTGGAGGACGAGCCGCTGTTCAACGCGGGCAAGGGGGCGGTGTTCAACGCCGACGGCGCGGTCGAGCTCGACGCCGCCGTCATGGACGGCGCGACGCTCGGCGCGGGCGCGGTCGCGGGGGTGTCGCGCACGCGCAATCCGATCAGCCTGGCCCGCAGGGTGATGAAGACGTCGGGCCATGTCCTGCTGATGGGCGAGGGCGCCGACCGCTTCAGCAAGGCGGAAGGCCTGGAGCAGGTCGACAACAGCTACTTCTACACAGAGCACCAGTGGCGAAGCCTGGAACGCGCGCTCGCCCAGCGGGGCCTGCCCGTCCCGCCACGACCCGCGAGCCTGGCCAAATCCCGGGCGGCTCTCGAAGACGGTCTCGCGGCCGACCACGAGTTCGGCACGGTCGGCGTCGTCGCCCTGGATTCCCACGGCGATCTCGCCGCCGGCACCTCGACCGGCGGCATGGTCGGAAAGCGCTGGGGGCGGGTCGGCGACAGCCCGATCATCGGGGCCGGCACCTACGCCTCCAACCAGAGCTGCGCCGTGTCCGGAACCGGCAAGGGCGAAGTCTTCATCCGCCTGACCCTGGCGCGGGAAGTCTGCGCCCTGGTCCAGCACAAGGGGTTGTCGCTGCAGAGCGCCGCGGACGAACTGATCGGCCGCGTCAAGGCGCTCGGCGGCGGCGGCGGCCTCATCGCCGTCGCCCCCAACGGCGATATCGCCTGGAGCTACAACACGCCGTCCCTGTTCCGGGCCAAGGCGGTGGCCGGACAGCCGCCGGTCGTCGCGATCTTCCCGGACGAACCCTAGTCCGCGCGCGCCGATCAGCGGCGTCCGCGCCGAAGTCGATCGACCTCCCGCGGGTCGAGCGCCCGCACGGTGACGGTCTTGCCGGTGTCGTGGTCGGTCCGCGTCATGGTCCTGGCCATGAGCAACGAGTTGTAGATCGCTTCCTCCGTGGCGTCGGCGGCGGCGACGAACAGAGGGCTCATCCGCTCGTTCGGCAGGTCCTCGATCGCCGCCGCCTGGGCGCGCCGTTCGGGCGTGCGCCGCACCGAGGCGGCGGTGGAGAAGCTGATCGCATAGTCCCCGGAGCCGTTGGAGAACGCCGAGCCGGTGCGCGCCAGGCCGGCGAAGGCTCGCCGCGCCAGGCGCGTCAGGTTGCGGTCGCTGAGCGGCGCGTCCGTCGCGACGATGATCATGATCGAACCGTCGGCGCGTTCGGGTCCGCCCGGCGCCCGCAGGAAATACTGGTTCAACGCCATGCCGACCGGAGCCCCGTCGATCTGCAGCATGCCGCCGTAGTTGCTCTGGACCAGGACGCCGACCGTGTAGCCGCCGAACTCGGGCGGCAGGCGCCGCGAACTCGTGCCGATCCCGCCCTTCCAGCCGAAGGCGACCGTCCCGGTTCCGGCGCCGACCGCGCCTTCCTCCACCCGGCCTTCGCTCGCCGCATCGATCGCCGCCAGCACGTCCTCGCGACCGATGACGCGTTTGCGGATGTCGTTGAGCTCCCCGTCGTTGGTCTCTCCGACCACGGCGTTGACCGAGCGGACGCGTTCGTTTCCGGGACGGCCCAGCGTCCAGTGCACCAGCGCGTCGGCGGCCTGCGGCGCCGACAGGGTGTTGGTCAGCACGATCGGTCGGTCTCGATCTCGCCGAGCTCGATGATCTGGGTCGATCCCATCAGCTTGCCGAAGCCGTTCGCCACCGCGAAGCCGGCCGGAACGCGATCCTGGAAGACGTTGCCGCCGTGCGGCAGGATGGCGGTGACTCCCGTGCGGATGTCGTCGCCCTCGATGCGCGTGCGATGCCCGACGCGGACGCCGCCGACGTCGGTGATCGCGTTGAGGGGACCTGTTTTGAAGGTTCCGGGAGTGATGCCCAGCTCACGGGCCCGGGAGGGCGGGGGCGCGGACATCGGGGAGGCCGCGCCGGCCGGACCGGCGGCCAGAAGGGCGAGAGCCGCCGTAACCGCGCCGCGCAGGGCTTGGAGCGCGCTCTTCGAGGTGTGGGTCATCCGACATTCCAACATGAAACCGCGGGCGTCGCGCGCCCCGCCAAGGGTGATGATGCCCGTATCGACCGGCGCCTGACGAGAATGCTCGATCCGCCGGCTTTTGAGGAACTCGGGGCGGCGGTCATCTCATGTTTCGGAGGCCTCGGCGTTCTCTCTCGCCGGCGGCGGATCGGAAGGCAGCATGAACAACAGCGACCATGAGGACGAGACCGGCGGCAAGACGAGCCCGTCGCGGCGCAATGTGCTCGTCGGCGCGAGCGCGTTGGCGCTCGGCGCGGGCGGCATGGGCCGTGCGGCGGCGCAGACCGCCGCGCCCCTCGAGACCCGCTTCGACGCGCTGATCTCCACGAGCGAGATGAGCGATTGGCTGAAGGACCTGGCGGCGGGGCCGAACCACGTCGGGTCGCCGCACAACCGGGCCAACGCCGAATGGGTGCTCCAGCAGTTCAAGGACTGGGGCTGGGAGGCGCGGATCGAGACGTTCGACGTGCTGTTTCCCACGCCGATATCTCAGGTCGCCGAGCTGCTCGGTCCCGGCGGCTTTCGCGCCGACCTGACCGAGCCTCCGGTCGACGGGGACGCGACCACGGCGCACACCGAGGGGGTGCTGCCCGCCTATGTCGCCTATCAGGGGGACGGCGATGTCGCCGCTCCGCTCGTCTACGTCAATTTCGGCATGCCGGACGACTACAAGACGCTGCAGCGCATGGGCCAGTCGGTGCGCGGCAAGATCGTCATCGCCCGCTATGGCGGCGGCTGGCGAGGCTTGAAGCCGAAGCTGGCCGCCGAGCACGGCGCCGTGGGCTGTATTCTCTACTCGGATCCTCAGCAGGACGGCTACGGCCTCGACGCCCCCTATCCCGAAGGCGGGACCAGGCCTGCGGGCGGCGTCCAGCGCGGGTCCGTCGCCGACATGACCCTGTATCCGGGCGACCCGCTGACGCCCGGCGTCGGCGCTCGCCCGGGGGCCAAACGTCTCCGCCGGGAAGACGCGCCGACGATCATGAAGATCCCCGTGCTGCCGCTGTCCTACGGACAGGCTCAGCGCTTTCTCGCCGCGCTGAAGGGCGAGGTCGCGCCGGCCGGCTGGCGCGGAGCCCTGCCGGTCACCTACCGGATTGGCGGGACGGACGACGCACGGGTGCGGCTGGCGGTGAAATCGAACTGGTCCCTGGCGCCGGCGCACAATGTCGTCGCGGTCCTGCGGGGGGGCGGAACGGCCGGACGAATGGATCCTGCGCGGAAACCATCGCGACGCCTGGGTGTTTGGGGCTTCCGACCCCCTGAGCGGCCACGTCGCCATGCTGGCGGAAGCGAAGGCCTTCGGGGCGCTGGCCCGCGCCGGACACCGGCCGCGTCGGACGCTGATGTACCTCAGCTGGGACGCCGAGGAGCCAGGGCTGGGCGGATCGACGGAGTGGGTCGAAACCCACGCGGCCGAACAACTGAAGCGCAAGGCCGTCGCCTATATCAACACCGACAACATCGAGCGGGGTTTGCTGAACATCGAGGGCAGTCACGCGTTCGAGCGGCTGGTGACCCAGGCGGCCGACGACGTGCTGGATCCCGAAACCGGCGTCTCGCTTGCGGCCCGATTGCGGGGCGCCTGGCGCGTCGCCGCCAGCCGTCCGGGGGCGAGCGACACGGCGCGGGCGCGGGCGAAGACGGCGGCCGATCGCTCGCAGAATCTCCCGCTCAGTCCGCTCGGCTCCGGGTCGGACTACGCGAGCTTCATCTGCCACCTGGGGATATCCTCGCTGCACTTCAGTTTCGGCGGCGAGGGACATTCGGCGGGAGTCTATCACTCGGCCTACGACACCTGGGAACATTACACCCGGTTCGATGACCCGGGACTCGCCTATGCCGGCGCGTTGGCGAAGTTGTCGGGCCGGGTCGTGCTGCGTCTGGCCCAGGCCGAGCTTCCGCCGCAGCGCTACAGCGGCTTCGCCAACCTGCTCGCGACCTACCTCGGCGAGATCAAGGCTCTGACGGAGCGCAAACGCGAGGAGGCGTCGGTCCAGCGAACCCTACTGAAGGAAGACCTCTATCGCCTCGCGGACGATCCTCGCCGGCCGCGAGGCGATCCCACGCCGCTCTCTCCGGTTCCCTGGCTCAACTTCGCACCGCTCGACAACGCCATCGAGCGGCTCAAGGTCAGCGCGCTGGCCTTCGACGCCGCCGTTTCCGCCAAAGGGCTCGACCTGTCGCCGGCCACGAAGGCGGAGTTGTTCGCCATGTTGGCGCCGCTCGAACAGGCGCTCACCGACGACCGTGGGTTGCCCGGCCGTCCCTGGTATCGCCACCTCATCTACGCGCCAGGACGCTTCACCGGCTACGGCTCGAAGACCCTTCCCGGCGTCCGCGAGGCCGTGGAGGAAGAGCGATGGTCCGATGCCGAGCGCCAGGTCCTGACGACGGCGGAGGCGATCCAGGCGTATGCTTCGGGCGTGGAGCGCGCCCGACGCCTGATCGTGCCTGACGCGTTTGGCGACGCATGACGGCGCTCTTACGGTGTCGGCGCCAATGTCTCTTCCTTGGCGCTCATCAGACGCCTGACGGCGGCGCGCCGGGCGACGTGCAAGTCGCTTCGACCCCGCTATGTGTTCGTCGAGGTCGCCGCGCGCTTGCGGGCGGCCGCGCGCTCGTCGCACATCGCCCGGATTCCCGCCGCCAGCGTGATGGGGAGGCGCTCCGAGATCGCCTGCAGGTCCTCGCTCTTGCACATGTCGCCCGACAGGCTGTCGATCCGTCCGGTCTGCGCCAGCGAGAAGGTGAAGGCGCCGGTGAGGAAATGGTATCCCCAGTAGAGGTCCTCGAGGTTCGCGTCCGGCAGCAACCGCTTCATGTCCTCGATCAGCACTTCCGACACATGGTCGAAGTTCTTGGACATCAGCCGGCGTAGATCAGCGTGGGTCGCGTTCACGTACCCGATGATCATCCCGTAGTTCCTGTAGCCCTCGTCGTTCAGCATCAGATCGAACGCCGGCGCGGTGAAGGCCCGGATCACCCCCTCGAGGGAGAACGACGCGCCAGCCGTCCGCCGGTACTCGTTCAGGGCCTTCAGCCGGGCCTCGTTGGCTACGCCGGAGCGACGGTCGACGACGGCCTCGAACAGGTTGCTCTTGTCGCCGAAGTAGTAGCGGATCAGGCCGGTGTCGACGCTGGCCGACCGGGCGACGTCGTTGATGGTGACGCCGTTGAAGCCCGACTCGGCGAACAGGGCCTCGGCGTGGTCGAGTATCGACTCCATCGACTCCCGCCGCCGGTCGACCTGGGCCTTCCGGGGCGACGCCTTCTTCGCGGGAAAATCGTCCTTCAGATCGTCAACGCTCTTCATGCGGTAGCAGTAGCGCCTTGCCCGCACCTTTGCCAGTCGTCCATTCCTTCCCTGGGGAAGGAATAAGTTTGACAACGATCGCCGGCTTAACTAGCTCGGTTCCACAACACGGATCGCCGGAAGCCAAACCGGCGCCAGTTCATAGGGTGGAACATGAGAACCTGGCTCTTCGCCGGCGTAAGCCTGCTCGTCGCTACCGGCGCTCACGCGCAAGAAGACCGGCCCGCGGTCCCCGTTTCCGAGGACCAGGCGTCGGTCGACGCCGAGGCCACGCAGGTCGGCGAGCTCGTCGTCACCGGGTCGAGGGCTATTCGGAACGGAGCCCAGGCCCCCACGCCGGTCACCGTCGTCGCCGCCGATCAACTGCAGCAGGCGCAGCCGGGGCTGATCGGCGAGGCGCTCAACACCCTGCCGGCGTTTCGCGGATCATCGCGCCCGACCACCGGCGGCACCAGCGCCCTGGCGCAGAACACCGGCAGCTTCCTGAATCTCCGCAACCTGGGCGCCCAGCGAACGCTGGTGTTGGTGGACGGCCGTCGGGCCGCTCCGTCCGCACGAGACGGCTCCGTAGACATCAACGCGCTGCCGTCCCAGCTTGTCAAACGGGTCGACGTGGTCACCGGCGGCGCGTCGGCCGCCTATGGGTCCGACGCGGTCGCGGGGGTCGTGAACTTCGTCCTCGACACCCGTTTCACCGGCCTGAAGGCGGAGATCCAGGGCGGGGTCTCCAGCGAGAACGACGCTGAATCCATCAAGTTCAGCCTGACGGGCGGCCAGAGCTTCGCGGACGGTCGCGGGCGCTTCGTCGCCAGCGGCCAGTTCTATGAGTCCGAGGGCGTTCCGTCCCTGACCCAGCGGGACTGGGGACGCGCCTTCTACGGCTCGCTCAGCAATCCGGCTGTCCCGGGGCAGTTGATCTTCCGCCCCAACGTGCGGAGCGCGACGACGACGCCCGGCGGCCTGATCATCAGCGGCCCCCTGGCGTTCCAGCAGTTTCTGCCCGACGGAACCCTGGCGCCGTTCGACCGCGGCTCTGTCCGGTCAGGCCTGATCCAGGTCGGCGGGGACGGTTCGCAGCTGTCCTCGAACGTGTCCGCCGACGTGCGCACCCGCAGCCTGTTCGGACACGTGGACTATGAGCTCACGCCGGAGCTGCGCGTCTTCGCGCGGGTCAGCTACGCCGACACCGACAACCGCTACAATCAGGTCCAGGCCTTCAACGTCGGCGGCTTCAACGGCTTCACGATCTTCAGCGGCAATGCCTTCCTGCATCCCACGGTCCAGGATCGTCTGACGGCGACGAACACCCCGGCCTTCGGCATGGGCCGCATCAACTTCGATTTCGGCGATCCCGCCAAGGCCGTGACCCGCAATCGGCTGGTCGACACGACCGTCGGATTCGAATGGCAGGGACCGGCGGGCTGGACGGTCAACGGCTACTACGAGCACGGCGACAACCGGTCGGACACGCGGACCGAGAACAATGTGATCCTCGAGCGCCTGTTCGCCGCGGCCGACGCCGTGCGTGATTCATCGGACCGGATCGTCTGCCGCGTGACCCTGACAAACCCGGGCCTGTACCCCGGGTGCACGCCCATCAATCTGTTCGGGTCGGGCGCCGTCGGCCGCGTCGATCGACTATCGGCTCACGGCTCTTCGGCCTTCCGGACAGTCATCAAACAGGACGTCGCGGCCCTGACGGCGCGCGGCGACCTGTTCTCGACCTGGGCGGGGCCGATCTCCGCGGCGTTCGGCGCCGAATACCGCCGCGAGGAGATCAAACAGACCACCGACGCCATCGGGCCGAGCATCAACGACGCGACCGGCATCCGAGGCTTCCCGGCGCCCTATCAGAACCAGCCGGGCGGCTGGCTGCTGACCAACGTCTTCCCCGTCGCCGGCGCCTACGATCTTTGGGAAGTGTTCGGCGAGGTCGCCGTTCCCCTGGCTCGCGACGTCGCCTGGGCCAAGTCGCTCGATTTCAACGGCGCCGTCCGCTACACCAACTACAGCACCAGCGGCGGCGTCACGACCTGGAAGGCGGGCCTGGTCTACGAGCCGATCGAGGGCCTTCGCCTGCGGGCCACTCAATCTCGCGACATTCGCGCCCCGAACGTCCCCGAGCTGTTCGCCGGCATCACCCAGAACACCGGCTCCGTCATCGAGAACGGCGCGACGGTCGGCATCATCGCCGCCACCAGCGGCAACGCCCAGCTCAAGCCCGAGGAGGCCGACACCTTCACCGCCGGGATCGTCCTGCAGCCGAGCGCCGTTCCGGGGCTCACGGCGTCGATCGACTACTACTCCATCGACATCAGCGGGGTGATCAGTTCGCTGACCCCGCAGGTGACGCGGGACCAGTGCGCCGCCGGTGCGACGCAGCTCTGCGCGAACATCACGCGCAACACCGACGGCGTGATCACCCGGATCGTCTCGCCGACCTTGAACCTGAACCGGCTGAAGACCTCCGGCGTGGATATCGAGGTCGGCTACCGGCTGCCCGTCGAGGTCTTCGGAGGCCAGGTGAACCTGCGTGGCGTGGCGTCATATCTCGGCGAGATGACCACCGAGGTGTTTGGCGGGGCCAAGATCGACAGGGCCGGAGAGGTCGGCGTGACGGCGAACCCCGAGTGGTCGGTGACGGCCAGCGCCGAATGGACGCGAGGGCCGTTCTCGCTGTTCGTCCAGCAACGCTACATCTCTGAAGGGACCTACGACGTCACGCGCGTCGAGCCGACCACCATCGAGGACAACAGCGTCGAACGGGTCTTCTATGCCGACCTGACGGCCAGCTACGCCTTCAACGAGCGGATGCGGGCGACGGTCACGGTGAACAACCTGTTCGATCGCGAGCCCCCGCTGGCCCCCAACGGCACGCTGGCGATCTTCACGCCGACGAACCCCCAGCTCTACGATCAGATCGGGCGCTATTTCACGTTCCGCCTCAACGTTCGCTACTAGGGCGGCGGCCTTGCGCGGCCGTCCCGGATCCCGCGATGGAGCATGGACGATGAGGTCAGCCACACGCCGCGCCGCGCTTTCTGGGGGAGCCGCGCTTTCCGCGGCGTCCCTTCTGGGCGGCTGCGCGCCGACCGACCGGCCGGCGCTGGCCAAGGGCTTGCCGTTCGCACCTGCCCAGCTCGCGGATCGCCGAATGCTCTGGAACTGGATCGAACGCCTGAACAGCTTCGGTCCGCGCCTGACGGGCTATCCGGCCCACGAGGCGTCGATCGACCTGATCGCGCAGGAACTGCAGGCCATGGGCCTGGTCGTTCAGAGCGATGTCCATGCGATGACCCGCTGGACGGTCCGGGAGACCGGCCTGGTGGTCGCGGGATCGCCCGTTCCGGTGGCGTCGGCCTTCGCCTACTCCGGGCGGACGGAGCCGCAGGGGATCACGGCTCCCCTGGTGTGGCTGGGCGAAAAGCCCAGGTCGCTGGAAGCCGCGGCCGGCAAGATCGCCGTGGTCCCGGTCAAGAACGCCGCGATCGGCTTCCTCGTCCGCGACCTGATGTTCACGCGCAAGGCGTTCTATCCCAGCCGGGAGGAAGCGGATTTCACGGGGACGGTCACCACGCCGCTGCTGTCGGGATTGACCCCCGGCATCGACCTGGCGGCGGCCAGGAGGGCCGGGGTCCTGGGTGTGATCTGCGTCTTCCAGGACATGTCCGAGGAGGCCGCGCGCGACCAGTACAATCCCTTCATCACGCCATACCAGGACTGTCCGGCGCTGTGGGTCGGGCCCGCCGCCGGCGCTCGGCTGAAGGCCGCCTGCGAGGCCGGGGAGCAGGCGACGCTCACCCTGCAGGCCGAACTCGCTCCGGATGTCCCGACGCGAACGCTCTTCGCTGTCCTGGAAGGGACGGTCCCGAACGAGACGATCATCGTCAACACCCACACCGACGGCCCCAACGCGTGCGAGGAGAACGGGCCGGCGGCGCTGCTGGCGCTGGCTCGGTACATGTCGCGTGTTCCCGCCGAGCAGAGGCGGCGCACGATCATTTTCGCCTTTGTGACCGGCCATTTCCAGATGCCTCAACTCAGCGGGCACGAGGGGCAGGCGACGTCACGCTGGCTTCGTGACCATCCCGAGCTCTGGGACGGGAAGCCGGGTCACCGAAAGGCCGTAGCCGGTCTGACGATCGAGCACATCGGCTGCCGGGAATGGAAGGATGTCGCGGATAGAAGCCGTTCGGCGCCGACGGGGAAGCTGGAGCGGGAGCTGGTCTACACGACCAACGAGGTGATGGATCAGGTCTTCGCCGAAGCCGCAGCCGGGCGCACGAAGATCCGCGCCTTGACCGTCGAACCGCGCAACGGCGTCCACCTCGGCGAGGGGCAGCCTCTGTTCGCGGCCGGCATTCCCGCCATCGCCATGTGCCCGTTGCCCGACTACCTGTGCTCGGCGCGCCGCGGCGGAGATCTCGACCGGCTGGACCCGGAGTTCGCGCACCAGCAGGTGCAGACCTTCGCGCGGGCGCTCCTGCAACTGGACGCCCTGCCGGCGAAGGTTCTCGGTTCGCCTCGCCCTGCCAGGAACACCTTGCTGGGCCGGGTCGTAAAGCTTGGACAATGACCGCGAGTTCGACGCCCGGGGGACCTGACCGGCGCGTCCCTTCGCACCACAGGAGGATTCCGATGACCCTATCCCGGCGAGACGCCCTGACCTCCATCGCCGCTGTCGGCCTGGCCGGACTGACCGGCGGTCGCGCGACGGCGCGAGCCTTCGCCGACGGGCCGGGCCGGCCGCTGCCGGCCTCGGCCGCGGTCACCGTCGATCGATCGCAGTTCCTGCCCAGCAGCCAGATGCGGCAATGGCATGTCGACCTCGACGCCATGGGCCTGCGCGCCACCGGGTCCGCCTCGCACGACGCCTATATCGATCGCCTGCATGACCGGCTGGTCAAGGCGGGGGTGAAAGACGTCCGGTACGAGGACGTCGAGATGCAGCGGTGGACGCCGACGGCCTGGGGGCTGACGGTGGGCGATGAGGCCGTGTCCGTCCCGGCCTACATTCCCTACACCGGCGTGACGCCCAAGGAGGGCGTGGTCGGCGAGCTCGCCTATCTGACCGCCGCGCAGGTCGGGACGATCGCCAACCGCCGGCCTGGATCGGCCGAACTGCTCGCCGGCCTGGCGGGCAAGATCGTGGTGGCGGAGACGCCGGTCCTGCCGACCAAGGCGGGCATGTTCACCGAACTGGCGATCGACACCTACGATCGCGGTCCCAAGCTGCTCCCGACCGAACCCTACAAGCGGTCCTGGATTTCCCTGGTCGCGCCCAGCCTGCTCGAGGCGCTGGAGCCGGTCGGCGCGCGGGGGCTGGTGGTGATCACCGCCGACTCCCTCCAACCCAGATACGGCAAGATCTACGGGCCCTACGACGCCGTCTTCCGCGAGTTGCCAGGGCTCTATGTCGACAAGGCGGTCGGCGTGAAGCTGCAGGCGGCGGCTGCGGCCGGGCGCTCGGCGAGGCTGACCCTGGAAGCGACGATCGAGCCCGCGAAGACTAGGAACCTGGTCGGCGTGATCCCGGGTCAGTCCGACGAACTGGTTGTCCTGAACAGCCATACGGACGGGACCAACGGCGTCGAGGACAACGGACCCGACGTGGTCGTCGACATCGCGCAGTACCTGGCCCGACTGCCTCGCGAAGCCTTGCCCCGGAGCATCATGATCATGCTGTCCGCCGGCCATTTCGCCGGAGGGAACGCGATCAAGGACTTCCTGCGCCGGCACGCCGACGACGGCCTTCTCAATCGCATCAACTGCGTGGTGACCATCGAACACCTGGGTCTCCAGGAATGGGTGTTCAACGACAAGGGCGAGCTGGAGCCGACGGGCCGCAACGAGCTGGCCGCGCTCTTCACGCCGGAGATTCCTGCTCTGGTGACGGCGGCCAAGGCCTGGGCCGTCAATGCGGACGCCTCGCCGACCTATGTCATTCCGCCGATCCACCCGGACGCCGACGGCTCGGCCAACGAAGCGGTCTGGCCGGGCGAGGGGCAGTACTTCTGGGGGCTCGGCGGCATCCCGACGATCAACTACATCACCGGTCCGGCCTGCCTGCTGAACTACGACATCGAGACGGTCGGCTATGTCGACTTCGCGCTGTTGCACCGGCAGACGGCCGCCTGCGCCCAGATGATCCTCGACCTGGGGCGGGTGAGCAGGGCGGAGCTTCCCCGAAGGGTGCGCAAGAGATCCTGACGCCAGGGCGGGCTGCTGGTCTCCGGACCTGCGGCCTCGCCCGGGGTCAGGCGCCGGGCGTCGGGGGCGCCGCCCGCCAGGCCTCGACCCGATCGATCGCGTTGGCGCGAAGCGGCCCGTAGAAGATCCCGTAGTCGCCCAGGTGGTAGCTGCCGTAGAGCAGGCTGAGGATGTCGTGGAACCCCTTGGGCGCCGCTCGCGGGATGTCGACCCACAGCAGGCCCTGGTCGCAGCGAGCCCCGGTGAGACGGGGCGTCAGGACAGGAAGCGATACGGCCGTTCGGGCCGTGGTCGGCGCCGGGAAGGGCAGGCTGCCGTTGTCGGCGCTCGCGGGCGCGGCGTCGGTCCGACGCCAGGTCAGCGGGTTGACGCAGATCGCCGGCGGCTGGTTCTCCGACCGGTACGCGCCCTGCCACCAATAGGTCTTGTCCTGGATCAGGCGGAAGGCGCCGTCGCGGCCCGTCTGGCTGGTGTTCCACGACAGGATGCAGCCGGTCTGGCGCGGAGCGTCGCAGACCGGCAGTCCGATCTCGCCGAAAGCCGAGGGGACGTAGGCGCCGATGACGTAGGCGGTGACCATCCGCTTCTGCAGCGGCGTGCCGAGGATCTCGGCCTGCAGCAGCTTCACCGCATGCATCGATCCCTGGCTATGGGCGGCGATGATGAACGGCCGGCCGTGGTTCTCGTGGGCGATGTAATAGGCGAACGCCCTGGCCACGTCGGAATAGGCCAGCTCGACCGCCGGGCGGCTCTTGTCGAGCGCGCGAAGGGAGGCCTGCCGATAGCGCGGGGCGTAGATCCGGCAGCAGCCGTTGAACACGCTGGCCTGGGCCAGCAGCACCGCCATGTCGAACTCGCCCTCGGCGTCGTAGGCGACGTTCCAGACGTCGTTCTTCTGGTAGGTGGTCGGGTGGATGAAGAAGACATCGGCCGGGGCGGTCGCCTCGTCGACCGCCGCCACGCCTGGAGTCGTCGAGCGCTCGAGGCCGTTGCGCCCCGGGAAGGCCAGCCAGGCCTCTTCCCGGCCATAGTCCGGCGCGGAGGGCGCGGGAGTGGCCTCGAACGGACGCGGCGGCGCTCCGAGGCCGGCCAGGGCGTCGCCGATCTGCGCGCAGCCGGCAAGGGCGAGGCAAGCGGCCGCGAAGGTCGCGCCGCGCCAAAGTCCGATCACGCGCATGCTCCCTCCGGCCTTCAGACTAGAACCGCGTCCGGACGCTGAGCCCCACGGTCCTGGGGCGCAGGGTGACGGCCGCCTCCATCCCGCTGACGACGTTGTGGTCGAGCAGGGGATCGGCGTCCAAGAGGTTGTTCACGAACAGGTCGTACCGCCAGCGGCCGTAGTCGAGCTGCAGGTTCAGGTTCACGACGTCGTAGGCCTCCTGGCGCTGGGTGGCGTTCGGCGCGGCGACAGGGCCGGCAGGGGTCGCGACCATGTAGCTGTCCTCGAACGCACGCAGACTGGAGCCGTGGTGCTGGTAGTCGAGCTTCGCCGTGGCCGCGCCGTCGCCCCAGATCGGGAAGCGATAGGCCACGGCGGCGTTAGCGATCCATTTCGGGGTGTCGAGGACCGGCTGGCCGGCCTTGGCGGAGACGCCGGGCGAGGTTTCGGAAATCTTGGCATCGGTGTAGCTCGCCGCGCCAGAGACGGTCAGGCCGTCGATAAACTCGAGCTGGAAGGCCAGTTCGGCGCCCTTGATCTCCGCGGCGCCGAGGTTGCCGTTGAACGAGAAGCCGCAGCTGGGCAGGAAGACGTTCTGCTGGATGTTCCGCCAGTCGGTGTAGAAGAGCGCGCCGTTCAGGGTCAGCCGGCGGTCCAGGAACTGGTTCTTGCTGCCCAGTTCGTACGTCCACAGCTTGTCCGACTGGAAGGCGACGGGGACCGAGGAGAGGCCGAGGGCCGCCAGGTCGGCCTGGCAAAGGCTGGGCGCCACGGCGAAGGGATTGCCGCCTCCGGGGCGGAACCCCTTGGCGGCGCTGGCATAGAGCAGAGAGTCGGCCCCGGCCTTGTAGGCCAGCTCGAACTTCGGGTTGAAGCCGTCTTCCTTGGTCCGGGCCGATCCGCGGGTCGAGCCGCCGTTGAGGACGCCGTCCCCGGTGGTGTCGATGCTCTGCTCGATCTTGAAGTAGCGAAGCGCCAGGGTGGCGTCGAGGTTGGGCAGGATCTCGTAGGTCAGGTCGGCGAACGCCGCGTACTGCGTCAGCCGGCTGACCGTGTTGCCGTGATAAACCGTGTCCGTTCCCGTCCCGAGGACGGGTCCCACGCCCAGGGTCTGAACCGTCTGGTCCAGCTCGTTACGCTGGCGGGCGTAGTAGAGGCCGGCCGTCCAGCGCAGCCGGGCCGACGGATCGGACGAGGCCGCGCGAATCTCCTGGCTGAAGGTCTCGGTGTCACTGTCGGACGCGTTGGGCGAGGTGAAGCCGAAGAGACTCGGGACGAGCGTGGCGATGTAGAACGAGTAGTCCCGGTCGAACTGGACGCTGCGGTCGACGTAGCCGGTCAGCCAGGTCAGGTCGACGCCGTTCAGGCTCTTGACCGCCGTCAGCGTGTAGACGCCCAGCTCGTCCCGCGTGGGCTGGGCGATCCGGAACGAACTCTGGAGCCCGGGCAGATTGGTCCAGAACACGCCGGTGTTCTTCTGGCGATAGACCTGATGGAAGGCGGAGGGCGTGATCTGAAGCGTCGGATCGGGCTCCCACAGCGCCGACAGCTTCACACCTACGACCGTGCTGGAGTTCTGGTCCTTGGCCGAGCGCGTGCTCATCGAGGGGCGAACCAGCGGCGTCAGGGTCGGCGCCGGCGTGGTGCTGGTCCGGACGTCGACGACCGGCGCGCCCGCGACGTTGTCCACGTAGCCGGCGTCCTCGCGGTAGATCAGCCCGCCGCGGATCGCCAGCCTGTCCTCGACGACCGGCAGGTTGAACACCGCCTCGCCCTGGTAGGAGGTCCCGCCGTGGGCTGTGGTCGAGAGGCCGGCGGCCAGGTCGACGGACCGCTCGTCCAGCACCGGCGGATGGCTGACGTACTTGATCGCGCCGCCCATGGCGCTGCCGCCGTAGAGGGTGCCCTGCGGCCCCTTCAGCACCTCGACGCGGCTGAAGTCGAAGAACACCGGGTCGGCGGCGCCGCTGAAGGCGCTGGTCGTGGTCAGCAGCGAGACGTCGTCCAGATAGATGCCGACCGTCGGGCTGGGCGAGGTCGTGCTGACCCCCCGGATGCTGTAGCGGCTCTGGCCGAGCTCCGCGCCCGAGAAGGAGACGCCTGGCGTCTTGCCGATGACGTCCTTGAAGTCACGGACGCCCCCCTGCTGCAGGTCGGCTTCGGAGAAGGCCGTGACCGACAGCGGCGCGTCTTGCAGCCGCTCGGCCCGCTTGCGCGCGGTGACCACGATCTCGCCGACCTGCGCAGGTTCCTCGGCGGTCTGGGGCGCCTGGGCTTCGGCGGCCCATGCGGGCGCCGTCATGGTCATCGCCGTCGCGATCGCCAGGACCGCTTGCGCCGCGCTGTTGAAGTACTGTCGCATCCTACCCCCTTCGGTCCTTGGCGCATCGGTCGAGCCGCGGCGCCTTGTGGAGACCTGTTGAGGCCACCCTCCGCACTTTTTCACGAGCGGCCTTATGAGCAGGCGTCGGTCATTTATGCCGGCAGCAGAAAATGCACAGATCGATGATGAAACGACCGGAAACGGTCGATTTTGCAACGCCGAGGTTCCATGCCAAGCTGATCGACGCGCCGCCCGACGAACCGGACTCGCGAGGCGGTCTTCAAGGTCAGATGCCCATGGCGGCCGAACCCACCCCTGCCAACCTGGACGGACGTTTCGAACCGTTCCTGTGCGCCGACCAGGTGAGCGGCGTGGTCATCGACGGACGGCTGAACCGACCGCTCGACGAGCAGGTGGTCGGGGAGGGGCGGCTGACCATGAAGGTGCAGTTGACGGGGGCGGGAGCCTATCACTTCGATCGCGCGCCCGACTCGGCCGTCGTCGGCGAAGGGCTGGTCATCGCCCATCAGCCGCCCGGCGTGGTCAAGCGCCAGGTGATCGCCCGCGACACCGAGGAGCGGTCGGTCACCCTGTACTTCCCGCGGCTGGAGGACGGCCGTATCGCCGGTTTCGAAGGCGAGAGTCAGGAGGTCCGGGCCGCGACCGACTTCCTCAACGAGCGGCTGCTGTTCCGCAGCTACCAGGCGCCCCGCGCCGCGGTGCATTGCGCGGCCGCCATCCTGGATCTTCGACGCTCGCCCTGGGCCCAGGAACGGTTCAAGCGCGCCAAGATCGACGAGCTCACCTGCCTGCTGCTGGACTTCTTCTTCAGCCAGTTCCGGCAGACCCACGACCACGGCCTGACCGAACGCGAGGTGCGGCGGGTGCAGCAGGTCCGCGAGATCATCACCGACCGCTTCGACCAACCGCCCAGCATCGCGGCGCTGGCGCGCGCCGTCGGCCTCAATCGGACTCGCCTGAACAGCGCCTTCCGGGCCTTCTATGGCCAGACCATCAGCCAGGCCTTGCAGCAGGAGCGGATGGAGACCGCCCGCGCCTTGCTGACCGCAGCGGAACTGTCGGTCAGCGACATCGCCGAACGCTGCGGCTATGGCCACCTGAGCAACTTCTCCTTGGCCTACAAGGCCTATTTCGGGATCAGTCCGTCGGCGTCGAGGGACGGGGCCGGACAAATAGTGCCGTCGGCATAATCGCCGCGCCGCGCGCATAAGCGGCGCTCCGCGTCGCCCGCTAAGGTTCGTCGATCACGGCCGCCGACGGAGGGCTTCATGACAGCTATGGAACCGAAGCCCGGCGGGGTTCGCGGCGCGGCATGACCGGCGACCTGTTCGATTTCGTTGTCGTCGGCGCCGGCGCGGCCGGTTGCGCCTTGGCGGGGCGCCTCGCCGAACGGCCAGGGACCCGGGTCGCGGTGCTGGAGGCGGGGCGCGCCGGACGGTGGCGGGTCGAGGCCATTCCGGCCGCGACGATCCACACCAACGGCCATCCCGCCTACGATTGGAAGTTCGTCTCTCAGCCGGATCCCTCGCGGCTCGACCGGGCGGAAGCCTGGCCTAGGGGGCTGGGCCCCGGCGGCAGCACTCGCATCAACGGCATGATCTTCGTCCGCGGCGCCGCCGGGGACTTCGACGCCTGGGAGGACCTGGGCGCCAAGGGGTGGGCCTACAGAGACGTGCTGCCCTACTTCCGGCGGATCGAGACCAGCACCCAAGCGCCGTCCCAGTCCCGAGGGGCGGGCGGCCCGCTGCCGGTCTCCGATCTTCCCTATGTCCACGAACTGACGCCGCGCTTCATCGAGGCGGCGGGAGAGGCGGGGCTGGCTTTCAATCGGGACATCAACGGCGAGACCCAGGACGGGATCGGATATGTTCAGAGTACGGCCCGGAACGGACGTCGCCACGACGCCTTCACCGCCTTTCTGAAGCCCGCTGTCGCCAAGGGGACGGCTGCGCTGTTCCAGGGCGCGCTCGCCCGCCGGGTCCTGTTCGAAGGACGCCGCGCTGTCGGGGTGGAGTACGAGCGGGACGGCGAGGTCAAGGTCGTGCGGGCGCGCCGGGGCGTGGTCCTGTCCGGCGGGGCGATCCAGTCGCCGCAACTGCTGATGCTGTCGGGCGTCGGCCCGGCCGCCCGGCTCCAGGCGCTCGGCCTGGAGGTTGTGGCGGATTCTCCGGAGGTCGGCGAGAACCTGATGGAGCACGTCGGCATCTGGATGGGCGTTCGCGTCTCGGTCCCGACCGTGAACCAGCAGGTCAGCCCGCTGGGCCTGGCGAGGGCGATGCTGCAATGGCTGACGAAGGGCCGCGGCCCCGCGGCGGCGCCGACGGCCCAGGCGGTCGGGTTCGCGCGGACCCTGCCGGACCTCGCCTCGCCCGACGTGCAGATCCACCTGACGCCCTTCGGCAACATCGGCGAGGGCGCGGAGCGCAAGCTGGCGCCGTTCCCGATGGTCAGCGTGGTGCCCAGCGTCAACCAACCCAGAAGCAGGGGCCGCATCGACCTGGCGAGCGCCGATCCGACGGCCGCGCCGTTGATCTATCCGCGCCTGCTCGAGGATCCGGAGGATCTGAAGACCCTGCGGCGCGGGGTGGAGCTCTGCGAACGCATCGTCGGGGCGCCGGCCTTCCGCCCCTTCGTGGTCGACAAGATCGGCTGGCCGGACCTGTCCGCCGGCGCCGTGGAGGTCGATCGCGAACTCTGTCGGCTGGCCGGTCCGATCTATCATCCCGTGGGCACCTGCCGGATGGGGTCGGACGACGGCGCGGTCGTCGCCCCCGATCTCAAGGTCAGGGGCGTCGAGGGGCTCTATGTCGCCGACGTCTCGATCATGCCGCGGCACATCAGCGGCAACACCCAGGCGGCGGCCATGATGATCGGCGATCGCGCCGCGGATCTGGTTGGAGGCCCGTCGTGACGGCCGCCGCGTCGGCCTGGGACGCGCCATTGCCCGAAGACCTGAGCCGCGGCTGGATCCACGGCGAGACGCGCGCCTTCTCCGATCGGACGCTGGTCAGCGTCGATCCGTCGACCGGCGAGACCCTGGGCGTCTTCGATGACGGCGGGGCGCCGGCGGTCGAGGCCGCCGTGGCCTCGGCGCGAGCGGCCTTCCGGGGCGGCTGGGGCCGCATGAAGGGCGAGGATCGCGCGGCGCGCCTTCTGGCCTGGGCGCAGCGGATCGCCGAGGAGAGCGAGCAACTCGCCAGGCTGGAAACCCTGGAGGTCGGCCGCCCGATCACCGACGCCAAGACCCTGATCGCTCAGGCGCCGCTGCTGATCGGCTACTACGCCGGGCTGATCCCGGGGCTCGAGGACCGCTCCGACGGCGCCGTCCGGCGACCGCGGGGCGTCGTCGGCGCCATCACGCCCTGGAACTTTCCGACCGCCAACGTGATCCTCCGGTCGGCGCCCATTCTGGCGGCGGGCAACACGCTGGTGCTCAAGCCGTCCGAACTGTCGCCGCGGTCGGCGGTGCTGCTGGCCAGGCTGGCCACGGAGGCCGGACTGCCCGCGGGGGTGTTCAACGTCATCCCGGGGACAGGGCGGAGCACGGGGGCGGCGCTGGTCGCCCATCCGGACGTCGACATGGTCGCCTTCACCGGCTCGACCGAAACCGGAAAGGCGATCATCCGCGCCTCGGTCGAACAGGCCTTGAAGCCGTTGACCATGGAATGCGGCGGCAAGTCCCCGCAGCTGGTGCTGCCCGACATGATCGGCGAGGATCAGATCTGGTCCGGCGTCTTCGCGGCGGCCTTCTGGAACACCGGACAGTGGTGCGCGGCGCGGACGCGCCTGCTGCTGCCCCGGGGCGGCGCGGCGGCGGCGGTCGAAGGTCTGCGCCAGGCGGCGGCCGGCTGGACCATCGGCGATCCCCGGGATCCCGCGACGACCCTGGGACCAGTGGCGAGCCGTCGACAGTACGAAACCGTCCAGGCCTTCCGCGAAATCGCCCGGGAGGCCGGCGAGGTGATCGCCTTGCCCTGCGCCTTCGGCGACCTGAACCCCGCCGGCTTCTACGTCCGCCCCGAGCTCGTGCTCGAGCCTCCCCAGGACGGAGCGCTGGTGCAGCAGGAGGTGTTTGGGCCGCTGCTGACCATCCAGGAATACGCGGATCTCGATGAGGCGATCCGTCTCGCCGACGGTTCGACCTATGGTCTCGGCGCGACGATCTGGAGCGCCGACCGCGAGGCCGCAGAGACCGTCGCGGCCGGCCTCGACGTCGGTTCGGTCAGCGTCGTCGCCGCGCCTGGCGCCCGACCCGGACTGGCCCTGGGCGCGCCGTTCGAGCCGCGGAAGCAGTCGGGCTTCGGCATCGAGGGCGGGCCGCTGGGGTTGGCCGCCTTCACCGCGCCGCAGGCGATCGCCTATGTCGACTGAACCCGGACCCTCCCGCGTCGTCCTGCCCGCCCTGATCGTCATCGGCACGGGCGCGATGACCAGCGCGACCCTCAGTCCGGTGTTGCTGGGACTGTACATTGATCAGCTTGGCCTGACCGCGTCGCAGGCCAGCCTGGCGCTGGCGGCGGAGAACGGCGCCTATGCCTTGGGGCTGCTCCTGTTCTCCCTGCTCCTGCACCGGATGAATCGGGCGGCGCTGGCGGCCGTCGGCCTGGCGTTCATGATCCTGGGCAGTCTGCTGACCGCCCAGGCCGGCGGGTTCCTGCCGCTGCTGGCCGTGCGCGGCGTCTTCGGTTTGGCGATGGGCTTCACCGCCGCCAGCGTCTTCGCCGCCTACGCCGGCCGGCCCGATCCTCAGCGGGTCTGGGCGATCGCGACCTTCGTCAATCTGTCCTACGCGGCCCTGCTGCTGTCGGTTTCGGGCTGGATCGCCCAGACCTTCGGCCTCGGCGGCGTTACGGCCGTCCTGGCCGGGGTGTCCGTCATCGGACTCCTATGCGCGCGCCTCATCCCCCGAACGGGCGGGGAGGGCGCCGAGACCAGCGGGCGGTTCTTTCCGACGGCCGGTGGTGCGACCGCCGCAGCGGTCTGTGGAGCGCTGGCGCTGTTCTGCCTGTACGCCGCGCATACGACCCTGTGGTCCTTCCAGGAGCGGATGGGCCTGGCCGTGGGCCTGAATCGCGGCGAGGTCGGGCTGCTGCTGGGCGTCTCGGTGCTCGGCGCGATCGCCGGGGCCATCGCATCAATGGCGGTCGGTTCGCGGTTCGGCAGTCGGGCGCCGAACGCCCTGGCCTTCGCGGGCTTGGTCGCCTCCGCGCTGCTGCTGGCCGTTCCGAACGTCGCCGCCTACGTCGCCGGCGCGGTGATCATCAAGACGGCCTGGTTCTTCGGACTGCCGTTCATCCTCGGCGCCCTGGCCCGGCTCGATGTCAGCGGCCGATGGAGCAGCGTCGGCGCGGCCCTGCTGGCGCTGGGATCGGCGGTCGGCCCCGCGGTCGGCGCGGCGGTCGCCGATCAAGGGCCGCACAGCATCGGCTACCTGGCGGTCGGGTTCTACCTGGCCAGCTTCCTGCTCACGCTTCCGCTGCTCGCCGCCGAACGCCGCGCGCCGCGCCCGGCGGCGGCCTGAACTGATGGATGGGTTTGCGGAAACCTATCAGGACGCGCGCCGGGCCTTCCGGGAGGCCGCCGCCGCCGCGGGCGGGCGGCTGAAGTCCGCCGCGGTCCCGGGCCTGGGCGCGGAGGGCGAAGATCTGACGATCGACTGGACGGTGATCGGCCGGCCCGACAGTCCCAAGACCCTGCTCACAGTCTCCGGCGTCCATGGCGCAGAGGGACAGGCCGGCTCGGCCGCCCAGCGGGCCTTCCTCGCGGCCCTCGCCCCGGAGACCTTGGGCGCGGACTGCAACGTCGTGGTGGTGCACGCGCTCAATCCCTGGGGCGTGTCGCATGGCTTCCGGGTCGACGCCGACAACATCGATCTGTCCCGCAACTTCGGCGACTTCGATGGCCCCTCAAGGCCCAACCCCGACTATGCGCGCATCCACGAGATCGTCTGTCCGGACGCCTGGGATGACGGGCTCCTGGACAGGACAAAGGCTCTGTATCGGGCTTTGACGGATGAACTGGGCGCCGCGGCGGCGCTGACGGCCTTCACCGGCGGCCAGCACAGTCACCCTGATGGGATCGGTTTCGGCGGTCTGGGCCCGTCGTCGTCTCGCTGGGTGTTCGAGCGTATCGTCGAAGAGGAGCTGACGGCCTGCCGCCGCATGGGCTACCTGGAGTGGCACACCGGGTTCGGAACCTACGGTCAGGCGCTGGCCGTGTCCCTGGACCCTCCAGGCAGCCCCGCCCGGCGGCGCCTGGCCGGCTGGTGGGCGGACCAGGACCTGCAGGGCGAAGACGAGGCCTTCGAGTCCGGCGAGACGCCGGACTGGTCGGGGCTCCTGCTCACGGGACTGCGCAGGCTCGCGCCCCATGTCGAGATCGTCGGCGCGCCCGTGGAGATCGGCACGGTTTCCAACTTCGAGGCCTTCGAGGCTGTGATGATCGACCGTTGGATGCGGCTTGGGCGCGCGCCCGGCGATCTTCGGACCCGTTCGGTGCTGAAGGACAGGCTTCGCCACGCCTACGACCCGCCCGACCCGGCCTGGCGGCGGCTGGTCGTCGAGGCCGGGCGGTCGCTGCACGCCGCGACGCTGGACGGCCTGAGACGATGGTGATCGCGGCGTTCCCCGGCGACCGCCTCACGCCCCGATGACGCGTCGTCGCACGATCACGGACGAGGATCTGAGGATGGTGGCCCTGATCGAGGGGCGCTCCAGAGTCCACGGGCGGGAGGTGGCGCGGCGCTTGGGCGTCAGCAATACGACGGCCTGGCGAATGCTCTCGCGTCTACAGGTCGACGGGGTCACGCGACAGGCCGTGGCGCTGCGCCGGGACTTCGTCGGCGGCGCCTGCGAATGCCTAGCCTATCTTCAAGGGCGCTGGCTGGGTCCCGGCGACATGGAAGCCTTCGAGTCGGAGCTGATCGGGGACCCCGCCGCCCATTCAGCGGTGCGGATCACCGGCGGCTATGACTACCGGGTCCAGGCCTTTCATCCAGATATCGTCGCGGCTGATCGATGGTTCTCCCATCTGCTCGCCCAACCGGGGGTGGCCGGCGGCAAGCTCGTCTTCCTGCAGACCCTCTTCGATCGCCCCTGTTACGCCGCGGCGATCCTGGGATTGGACGGAGAGGGGGATCGTCCGCCTGGACGTCGAGAGGCCGCTCCTGGAGAGCATCGCGCAGCGGGAGAGGGAGCAGAGGCGCCATGAGCGCGGGTCGCCAAACGGCGACGACCGCGATCGAGAGAACGCTCGTCAATGGCGCAAGCACCAAGGTAGAATCGAAGAGGAAGAGCGCCGCCTCGATGATCTGGAAAAGGTAAAGCGGAAAGAGGCTTCACGCGGAACGGGCGGCGTCTTCTGGACGAGCTGGAAAACGAAGGGACTAGTGTGACTGGCGCTGATGTCGATCCATTCTCGCTTCTCGGCCTGGATGATCGCGCCTGGAGCGGAGCGGAAGGCCTGGACCTGTTGAGCCTGGCCATCCAACGGTTCGACAGCTCGCGGCCCGGCCCGCTAGCGGCTCTGCTGACGGCCGACGATCCTGTGGTCAGGCGGCGGGGCCTGTTCGTGTTCGGAGCGCTGGGCCGCAAGGCGGAGGGGCTGCTGGACCAGGCGCTTCAATCGGTCGATCACCCAGACGAGGCCGCCCGTTCGGCGCTGATGGACGGGGTGATCAGCCATTCCAACGCCTTGTCCGCCGAACAGGTCGGCGCCGTTCTCGGTTTGGCGAATGATCCCAGCGACCTCGTTCGCAGCAAGGTTGTGGCCTTTCTCCGTGAAAGCAGCGCCGACGTCCTGCGGGCCGCCATAACCGCGCACGTGCCCGAAGGGCTTGTGGAAGAGCATCTAAAGGGCTTGGAGCTCCTGGCGTCGTCGGATCGCGGCGCCCAGTCGCTGTTCGACGAAGGCGTCTCGGCGGAGGGACTGCGCTCGACCTATGCGTTGGCCGCGGTTGAGCGCATGGCGAAGAACGGCCTCATCGACATCGCGCCAGACGCCCATGGCGTTAGTTGGATCGGCGAGGCGACGCATGCCCAGATCATTCGGCTGATGAACCGGCGACGTTCCTTTTCCTCATGAGGCGGCGGATGTTCCCTCTCGGGAATCGCTCCCGCCCAGGGTGCGCCGTTTGCTCCATCGCGGAACTTCGGGAGGTCGCCTCTCCTGACCGGCGCGCGGCCGTGACCATGCTGTCGGAGGCGCCCTACAGCCGTCCTGGGACGGTCCAACCCTGCATCTCAACCCGCGGCGCTCTTGATCGCCGCCGGTTCGCCGGACTTCGCCGGGTTCACGCCGTGATCAGCGTCGGCTTTTTTCCCAGAGCGAGATGAAGTGGGCTCGGGTGAGGCGGTCTTCCGTGACCAGCAGGGCGGGCCCGACCCGGATGGCGCGCCGGGGGACGGAATGGGCCAAGAGTCGAGGGGCCTCCACGTCGCTCCGCGCCGGCGTGATGTGTCGCCCGGCGAGGTGCCGCTGGCCTTCGCGCGAGAGCAGAAAGTCCAGGAACAGCCGCGCGGCGGCGGGGTGGCGCGCCTGGTGCGGGATGATGGCGATGCGCGACATCACCAGCGTGTAGTCCTGCGGCAGGATGACGCCCAGATCAGGCTGGGCCGACATCTCGTCCAGCGCGTACGAGCCGGCGACATTGTACCCGAACGCGGCGCGTCCGGCGGACACCTCATGCAAGATGTCTTCGGCCGAGGTGTAGAGCTTCAACCTGTCCTTTCGCATGGCCTTGACCAGCCGCCAGACCTCGCTGGAGGCTTGCGCGTCCTGGGAGAGGTAGAGGTAGCCGACGGCGGACCGCACCGGGTCGTAGGTGGCGACGACGCGCCGTCCGTCCGGCTCGCCGGCCTCCAGGAAGCGGCGCAGCGCGACGTGGCTGTCGGGGATCTGGTCGGCGGGAACCAGCTTGGTGTTGTACACGGTCACGATGGGTTCGGCGGTCACGCCCCAGGCCTGGTTCTTCCACTTGGCCCAGTCCGGAAAATGCGCTGAATGACGGGAAGCGTAGGTCGCGGCATAGCCGTCGTTGACCAGTTTGATCTGGAGATCCATCGCCGAGCTCCAGAGCACGTCAGCGGTGCCGCGGTTGCTCCGGGCGGAGGCCAGGAACTGTGACTGAAGATCACTGCCCCGAATGTCGGTGTAGATGACGCGGACCTTCGGGTGCCGACGGCGGAAATCGGCGAGAAGCTCCTGAACCCGATTGCTGTCCGTCGTGGACCAGACCTCGACCACGCCCTCGCGAGCGGCGGCGGTTTCGAGGTCCTCGCGGGTCGCCTGGAACAGGAACAGCCCGCCCAGAACGACCAGAACGAGGGCCCCCAGAAGCCAGGCCAGAAGCGCCAAACGCTTGTCGGGTCGCGTCACCAAGGCTGCGGCCCCCCGCATTCTGGACAGCTGGAAATTGACAGTCCTTGGTAGGGGTCGCCTCATTGGCGCGGCGAGTCAACGCGGGGACGGGAAGGGCCATGCCGAGAATTCTGCTGGTCGAAGACGATGCCTCCTTGGCGCGGGGCCTGTCGGCGACGCTCGCCGCCGCCGGCTACACGATCGATGTCGCGATGGACGGAGAGAGCGCCCGGGCCATGGCTACGGACGAACCCTACGCGCTCATCACCCTCGATCTGGGCCTGCCGGAGATGTCCGGCCTGGAGGTGTTGCGGAAGTTGCGAGCGGCCGGCAACAAGACCCTGGTGCTCATCCTCACGGCTCGAGACACGCTCGAGGACCGTCTCATCGGCCTGGATTCCGGCGCCGACGACTACATGCTCAAACCGTTCGAGCCGAGCGAGCTCGAAGCCCGGATCCGCGCCCTGCTGCGCCGCGCGCGCGGCGAGGCGGACGCGATCACGACCATCGGCAAGCTGGTCATGGATTCGACGCGTATGACGGCGGAGATCGACGGCAGGCCGCTCGATCTCCGCCGCCGCGAATGGGCTGTGCTGGAACGACTGGCCGCCCGGGTCGGCAAGGTGGTCGACAAGGAGCGGCTGTCGTCCGAGGTCTTCGGCTACGACGACGCCGTCGCGCCCAACGCGATCGAGGTCTATGTCGCGCGGCTGCGTCGCAAGCTGGAGCCGGACGGGCCGCGCATTCGCACCATTCGGGGGCTCGGCTACGTCATGGACGCCCGGTGACCGCCGCCGACCCGGCTCGGCGACGCCAGGCGCCGTCTCTCGCCGCCCGGATGCAGCGCGGGATGGTGATCCCGGTGATGGTGCTGGCGCTGATCCTGGGTCTTGGCGGCGCCTGGGTGATCAATCAGGCGGTTCAGACGGTCAATGACCGCATTCTCGGCGCCGCCTCCCGGGCGATCATCGATTCCCTGACCGTCGAGGACGGCGCCGTCGGCCTCGACCTGTCGCCCGCGATCTTCGGCATGCTCGAGGACGCCGCGCGGGACAACGTCTACTACAACGTCAGCCATCAGGGGCGCGTCCTGACCGGCTATGAGGACCTGCCCAGCATCGCGCCGAAGACCATGGGCGACACCCAAGTGGTGTTTGGCGACGCGGTCTATCTGGGGCGGCCTGTGCGAGTGGTGGCGGAGGCGCGCCGCCTGCCGCAGATCGATGGCGTCGTCATCGTCCAGGTCGCCGAGACCCTGCGGGCGCGCCAGAGGATTTCCAACCGGCTGCTGACGGGACTGGTGATCCTGGAGCTGGTCCTGATCGGGGTGTCGCTGGCTCTGCTGCCGCTCGCCATCCGGTGGGGGCTGCGACCGCTCCACAGGGTGCAGGCCGAGATGGATCGCCGGGCGGCCTCTGATCTCTCGCCCATCGCGCTGGATCCGGTGCCGACGGAGCTGCGCGAGCTGGTGGGGGGCTTCAACGCCATGCTGGCGCGGCTGGACTCGGCGATCACGGGCATTCAGCGGTTCACCGCCGACGCCTCGCACCAGATGCGCACGCCGCTGTCGATCCTGCGCACCCACATCGCGCTTCTGCGGAAGGCCGAGCCGGGCGGCGCGGCGGCGAAGGAGTCGATCGAGGACATCAGCCAGGCCAGCGAGCGCCTGCAGCACCTGATCGTCCAGCTGCTGGCCCTGGCGCGGGCCGACGGCGCCGATCAGTCGCGGGTCGAACTGGCGGCGGTCGATCCGAATGAGATCGCGGCGGCTTCGGCCGCCGAGCATGCATTGACGGCCGTCGAGGCGGGCATTGAGTTCAATTTCGATCGCCTGGCCCATGCCCCGGCGGTGGTGACCAACCGGGTGCTGGCCATCGAAATGATCGGCAACCTCATCGACAACGCGATCAAGCACAATCGGGCGGGCGGACATGTCCGGATCGGACTGGAGGTGGCCGACCGGCAGGTCCTCGTGGCCGTGGAGGACGACGGTCCCGGCATCCCTCCGGAGGAGCGCGAGAAGGTGTTCGGCCGCTTCGAGCGGCTGCACCGGGACCCTTCGCGCGGCAGCGGCCTGGGCCTGTCCATCGTCGCCGCCTTGGCGCGCGTGATCGGGGCGGACGTCAGGCTGGAGACGCCGGCGGCGGGCAGGGGGCTGCGGGCGGTCGTGAGTTTCAGCGTTGCGGGAACGCAATCTTCGTTCTGACGACAGGCTCATGACAGGTTCGCGCATCAAGAAGGGGACAACGATGGCCTGGCGGGCGCCACGCCACGCCAGGGAGGACCGATGCCCAAGGTGCTGAAACCACGCCGGGAGACTCCGGCGGCGCCGCGCGCGCCGGCGAGGTTCTGATGCCCGCCGGCCATCTCGATTCTGGCGCGTTGTCCGTGATCGCATTCGCGATGGTGGTGACGTTCATGGTCCTGATCATGACGAAGCGCCTTTCGGCGCTGATCGCCTTGATCATGGTGCCGACGGCGTTCGCGATCCTGGCCGGTTTCTCGGCCGGACTGGGCGACATGATGATCAACGGGGTCAAGGAGTTGGCTCCGACCGGCGTCATGCTGGTCTTCGCCATCCTCTACTTCGGCCTGATGATCGACGTCGGTCTGTTTGATCCGCTGATCAAGCTGATCGTCCGCCTGGTCCGGGGCGATCCCCTGCGCATCCTGGTAGGCACCGCGATCCTGGCCTTGACCGTGTCGTTGGATGGCGACGGCGCCACCACCTACATGATCACCACCGCGGCGCTGCTGCCGCTCTATCGGCACATGAAGATGGACGTGCGGATGATGGCCTGCGTCATCATCATGAGCAGCGGGGTGATGAACCTTCTGCCCTGGGGAGGGCCGACGGCCCGTGTGATGAGCGTGCTGAAGCTCGACGCCAGCGACGTTTTCGTGCCCCTGATCCTGCCCATGGCGGCGACGGCGGTCTGGGTGCTGTTCGTGGCCTATCGGTTCGGTCTGCATGAACGCAGGCGTCTGGCGGCGCTGCCGCCGGAAGCGGTCGACGAGGACGCCAGCGCCGAGGAGATCCTGGCCGGGGACGAGGAGGGCCATGTCGAGGCGCGACGGCCCAAGCTGTACTGGTTCAACCTGGGCCTCACCGCCGCCCTCATGGTCGCCCTGGTGCTAGACCTGTTCCCGCTGGCGGTGCTGTTCATGCTGGCGTTCGCGATGGCGATGACGGTCAACTATCCGTCGCTGGCCGCCCAGCGTGAACGGATGGAGGCGCATGCCGGCAACGCGCTGGCGGTGGGGGGCTCATCTTCGCGGCCGGCATCTTCACCGGCATCCTGTCGGGAACGCAGATGGTCGACGCCATGGCCTCGACCGTAACCTCGAACATCCCCCCGGCCATGGGCCCCTACATGGCGCCGATCACCGCCCTGATCAGCGCGCCGTTCACCTTCTTCATCTCCAACGACGCCTTCTATTTCGGCATGTTGCCGATCCTGGCCGAGGCCGGCGCCCAGTATGGCGTTTCGTCCGCGGAGATGGCCCGCGCCGCCCTTGTCGGGCAGCAGATCCATCTCCTGAGCCCGCTCGTCGCCTCGACCTATCTGCTGGTCGGCTTCGTCGGCATCGAAATGGGAGAGCATCAGCGCTTCACGCTCAAGTGGGCGTGCGGCTCGTTCGCCGTGTTCTTCGTCGCCTGTCTGGCGCTGGGCGTCTTCCCGTTCTACGCGACCCCTTGAGCCTGCCGTTCGACAGCGGCGGGGCGCGGCGCGGGCTCTCGTTCCCCCGGTCGGCGTAGATCCTCCGAGGCCCCCTTGGCGGCCGGCCTGGCCGACGCGCCTTTCGCCATGGCGCTTCATATCGTCCGTCGTCTGATGAAATGAGGCGCGGCCTGGCGCCGACGATCCATCTCTCAGAACGAGCCGCGCGAAACCTCGTCCCATGACAGCTTGGTGACAGCAAAGCCGCCTAACGTCGTTATGCCGGCGATCAAGATCGGCGCGAACAGAATGTGGCTTGGGAGGGCCGCCATGATCAATCGTGACAGCGATGACTCGTGCGCCGAGAGGGTGACGGCGACTGGACGGGCCTGGAGGAACGCCTGCTCGCAGCTGGCGATTTCAACGGCCTTGGCGACCTGTTTGCTGACGGTCGTCACGCCGGCGTCGGCGCAGGAGCAGACGTCGGGCGCGGCCGCCCCGACCGAGGACCCGAGCAAGGCTGAGGTCACGGTCGACGAGGTCATCATCACGGGGTCGCGCATCGCCCGGCGGGACTATCAGTCGTCCAGTCCGATCGTCACGGTTGGAGAGGGAACGCTGTCCGCGGCCGGCCAGCCCACCCTGGACCGGGCGATCGGCCAGATGCCCCAGTTCGCCGCCGCCCAGGGCCTCGCCCAGGTCGGCGATGTCCAGGCCCGCACCGGGTTCTCGGGCGGTCAGTCCTATTCGGACCTGCGCGGCCTGGGGTCGAACCGTTCGCTGGTGCTGCTGGACGGGCGACGGCTGGTGGCCTCAAACCCCAACGGCTCGATCGACCTGAACACCATACCGACGTCGATGATCGGCAATGTCGAGGTGATTACGGGCGGCGCCTCCGCGGCCTACGGCTCGGACGCCATCGCCGGCGTCGTGAACTTCAAGCTCCGCCGCAAGTTCGACGGCGTCGAGCTTTCGTACCGGCGTGGCGGAACCACGGAAGGCGATGCGGCGACGAACCAGTTCTCTCTGGTGATGGGCTCAGACTTCGCTGACGACCGCGGCAGCGCGATCCTGGCCTACGAGTATGCCGACCGCGCCGCCGTAAAGGGGTCAACCCGACCCTTCTTCCAGAACATCCGCCTGCTCGCCCGGCCGCCCGAGGGGATCATCGAGGTCGGCCAGTTCGGATCGCAGCCCACGATCGCGGCCGTAAACGCCATTCTGGCGGGTTATCCGAACACGACGCCGATCAGCGGAACGGGACAGTACAACGGCGCCATCGGCATCAACACCGACGGCACGATGTTCACCACCCTGGCGGGCTCCAACTGCGTGCAGAACTACCGCGGCCTGGACCAGGGCCTGCTCGGGCTGGGGATCACCAACAACTGTCGCCAGATCTCGGTCGCGCTCGGCAACTACTTCTCCGTCCAGGTGCCGCTGGAGAAGCACAATGCGATGGCCTCGTTCGACTATCGAGTGACCGAAGACATCACCGCCTACGCCCTGTTCAACTTCATGCGATCCAGCGCGCGCGACAGCACGTCCCCGGGCTCATCCGGACCTGGGAAGTACTTCCGGGTGCCTCTGAACAGCCCCTTCGTGACAGGCAATGCGGCTCTGCAGCAGTTGCTGGCCTCGCGCCCCATCCAGACCACCACGCCATTGGCGCTGACCAAGCTGCTGGCCTTCGCCGGCCCCCGCGAGCAGACGTTCGAGTACAACGTCTATCAGGCGGTCGCGGGTCTGCGAGGACAGCTTCCCGGCACCGAGCTCAACTTCGACGTCTATGGGTCCTATGGCCGGACCGACTATCAGAACATCCAGTTCAACGACGTCAGCAAGGCGGCCTTCCAGACGATTATGGACGGCACGGCGAACTATACGGGGGCCGCCGGCTCGTGCATCGGCTTCGCCTACAATCCGTTCGGCTCCAGCCCCATCAGCGCCGGGTGCCGCCAGTACGCCGTGCGCAACAACCACAACTCCAATACGACGGAGCAGACGGTGTTCGAGGCCTCGGTCAACGGGCCGCTGTTCACCCTGCCGGCCGGAGCTCTGAGCTTCGCGCTCGGCGTCGGCTATCGCAGCAACAGCTTTGAGTACGAACCCGACGCGGCGCTGGCGCGGGGCGATACGCCGTCGTTCGATTCCTCGGTTCCGACGGGCGGGAAACAGACCGTCAAGGAGGTCTTCGGCGAGCTTTCTATTCCCGTGTTCAAGGATTGGGTGCTGGGTGAAAGCCTGACGCTGGATCTTGGCTACCGCTATGCCGAGTACGACGGCTTCGGCGGGGTCAGCGCCTACAAGGCGGACGTCACCTACGAGCCGATCGGGAACCTCCTGATCCGAGGCGGCTTCCAGCGCTCCATCCGCGCGCCCAGTCTGGGCGAGCTTTTCGCGCCGACGATCACGGGCAGCAACGCGATCGGCGCGCCGCCGACCGCCGGCGATCCTTGCGACAGCCGGAGCGTCTATCGCACCGGCGCGGCCGCATCGCAGGTCCAGGCTCTCTGCCTGGCGCAGGGGGTTCCGTCGGCCATCTACCCGACCTTCGTCTACACCAACGACACCGTATTCGGGTCGTCCGGCGGCAACCCCAATCTGACCCCGGAAAACGCAGACAGCTTCACGATCGGCGCGGTCTACAAGCCGAGCTTCAGCCATCCGCTGTTCAGTACGCTGAACATGTCCATCGACTACTACAAGATCAGCATCACCGACGCGATCGGCAACCTGTCGCTGACCACCATCATCCCGCGCTGCTTCAACAGCGACGGCGTCAGCAACCCGACCTACTCCAAGGACAACGTCTTCTGTCAGCAGTTCGTGCGCGACACCAACTCCGGGGCGATCTCGTTCGCCCGCGAAGGGGCGCTGAACATCGCCACCTATGAAACCGACGGCATCGACGCCCAGGTCGAGTGGGGTTTTGCCCTGGAGGCTCTTGGGCTGCCGGAAAACTGGGGTTCGGTCCGGATCAACACGGTGGTGACGCACCTGCTCGGGTTCGAAGTGGCCTCGCTGCCCGGCTCGCCGGTGCTCGACTACGCCGGCAGTATCGGCAACTCGTCGGTCAGCCCGCAGATCGCGCATCCGACCTGGAAGGCCAACACGTCGGTCGGCTACGCCAACGGCCCGTTCACGGTGACGGCGACCTGGCGCTACATCGGCGAGATGATCCACCAGGACAAGGTGGCCAACCCGGCGTCGTCGACTCCCGGCGTCCCGGCGTACAACTACTTCGACCTCAATGCGGCCCTCCGCATCTCCGGGCGCTATGACCTGACCGCGGGCTTCACCAACCTGACCAACGAGGAGCCCCCCTTCGTCAGCGGCCAGCCTCTGACGACCGACTCCGCGACCTACGACATCATCGGCCGCACCTTCTTCGTGGGCGTCAAGGCGCGCTTCTGAAGCGCGCGCTTCTACCGGACCGACCGTCGTCAGGGAGAGCGTGGATGAGGATTCTGGTTCTGCCTGGCGACGGCATCGGTCCCGAGATCACGGCCGCGACGCTCGAAGTCCTGGACGCCGTCGACCAGTCGATGTCGCTGGGCCTCGAGGTCGAGCTCGCCGATATCGGCCTGTCCAGTCTGGCCCGCCAGGGCACGACCCTTCCCGACGCGGTGCTGGCGCGGGCGGCGGCGGTGGACGGCGTCATCCTGGGGCCCGTATCCCACTACGAGTACCCGCCGGTGGAACAAGGCGGGATAAACCCGTCCGGCGCGTTGCGGTCGCGGTTCGGCCTCGGCGCCAACATCCGACCGTGCCGTACGCGCGAGGGCTTGCCGAGCGTCGGCCGGCCCATGGATCTGATCATCGTGCGCGAGGCGACCGAGGGGTTCTATGCCGACCGCAACATGTACGCCGGCGTGCCGGAGTTCATGACGGATCCGAACACCGCTCTGTCTGTTCGCAAGATCACCGCAGCGGCCTGCCGTCGCGTCGCGCACGCGGCCTTCCGACTGGCGCTTGGCCGCCGCCGCACGGTCACTGCGGTCCACAAGGCCAACGTGCTCAAGATGAGCGACGGCCTGTTTCTGCGGGAGGTGCGCGCCGTCGCCGCCGAGTATCCCGAAGTGGCGCTGAACGAGATCATCGTGGACGCCGCCGCGGCGCTGCTGGTGCGTGATCCCATGCGTTTCGACGTCATGGTCACCACCAACATGTTCGGCGACATCCTCTCCGACGCGGCGTCGGAGCTTTCGGGGGGGCTGGGGCTGGGCGGCTCGATCAACCTGGGCGAGGACATCTGCGTGGCCCAGGCGCAGCATGGTTCGGCGCCAGATATCGCGCGGACCGGCAAGGCCAACCCGGCGTCCCTGATCCTGTCGAGCGCCATGCTGCTGGACTGGCGAGGCCGCCGCGATGGCGACGAGCGCCTCTCCGAGGCCGCGACGCGGATGGAACGGGCGGTCGACGCGGCCTTGGCCGATCCCGAGGTCCGGACGCCGGACGTCGGCGGTCGCGGCGGCACGGCCTTGTTCGCGTCGGCGGTTGTCGACCGCCTCCGAGGCTAGGCTCCTTCGGCGGTTCGCGGGGCGGCGCGCCCGGCCTAGAACAGGGCTCCCGCCTCGCGCGTGAAGGCGTCGATCAGAAGGCGTACGCCCGGAAGCACGCCGCGATTGGCGGCGTGGACCAGCGAGATGTCCAGGGTAGGGCCGGCCCAGTCCGGCAGAACCTGGACGGCGGTGCCCTCGGCGACCATCCTGCGGCCCACGAAGGTCGGCAGGCGGCCGACACCAAGGCCGGCTTCAATGGCGTCGGCGATGGCGCGGACGCTGTTGGCTGACAGGCGCGGCTTGAACGTCAGCTTCATCGGCTTCTGGGCTTGCCGCTGCAGTGTCCAGATCTGGTTTTCGCCCGGCGCGATCTGTTCTCCGATCAGCGGGTAGCCGGTGAGATCGCCCGGGCCTGACGGCATGCCGAGCCTGGCGATCAGGGACGGGGCGGCGAACATGGAGGCTTCCGTGCTGCCGATCCTGCGACGGATCAGCGAGGAGTCCTTGAGTTGTCCGACGCGGACGGCGAGGTCATAGCCCTCGGCGACCAGGTCGACGTAGCGATCGGAGACGTCGATCTCGCAACGCAGCTTGGGGTTGGCGGCCGCAATCCGCGCCACGATCGCGCCAAGGCCCGCTTCGACCAGAACCGACGACAGGGTCAGCCTGAGCCGCCCGGAAGGCTCGGCCGCCGCATGGGCCGCCTCGTCGGTCGCCCGCTGCAGGGCGTCGACGATCAACCGGCCGTGGATCAGGAAGCGCTGGCCGGGCTCGGTCAGCGAAGAGCGTCGCGTCGTCCGCGCGATCAGCCGAACGCCCAGGTGGTCCTCCAGCTCAGCCACCCGCTTGCTGACGGTGGCGAGCGGAACGCCCATGGCCCGCGCTGCGGCGGTGAAGCTGCCGGTCTCCGCGACGCGCGTGAAGATGACGACGGCCTCGACGGGAGGGAGGCGGTCGACGGTCGGGCCGATCTTGCTTCGATTATCTATCATTATGGATAGTGATTCCAAACTCGATGAATTCTCTGCCTTGAGGGGATAATTCATCGTTCCCTCATGAACCAGACCTCTTCTTCACACGCTCCATTCGAAGCGGGCGCGCCGACGCCGTCCGCACGACGGATGCTCGCGATCATCTGCGGCGCCCAGTTCCTGGTGGTCATCGACGCCGTGGTCCTGATGGTCGCCGGCCCGGCGCTGGCGCAGGCCTTCGGGGCCAGCGAACGCGACCTGCAATGGGTCTTCAACGCCTATGCGCTGGCTTTCGGCGGGCTGCTGCTGCTGGCGGGCAGGGCGGGGGACCGTCTCGGCCACCGCCGTGTCTTCGCCGCCGGCGCCGTCGTTTTCGCGCTCTCATCGCTCATCGGCGCTTTCAGCCCGTCGATGGCCATGCTGATTGTCGCCAGAGCCTTGCAGGGCGTGGGAGCGGCCATGCTGGCCGCCAACGCGCTGGCGCTGCTGACCCTGTACTTTCCCGCCGGCCCGTCGCGGCTCCGGGCGCTCGGCCTGTTCGCATCCTCAGCGACGGCGGGCGTCGCCTCGGGCACGCTGCTGGGCGGCGTCCTCACCCACTATCTCGGCTGGTCGTCCGTACTGCTGATCAACGTTCCGCTCGGCCTTGTCATGGCCTGGGCGACGATCCGCGCGCCGGGGCGGAGCGAAGCCGACGCCGCCTCCGGCCGAGGCATGGACTGGGCCGGAGCGGTTACGGCCACCCTCGGATTCGGCGCGCTTACGCTGGGGATCGCTGAGCTGGCCGCGCCGACGCCGCTCACCGTGGCGCTGCTGGCGGTCGCCGCCGGCCTGCTTGTCGCCTTCGTTGTCATCGAGCTGCGCAGCAAGGCTCCGTTGCTCGACCTCAGAGTGCTCGCCGTTCGTCCCATCGCGGTCGGCAACGCGCTGATCTTCGTCCACTCCGCCGGCCCGCTGATCATGCTGTTCTTTGGCTCGCTCTACTTCCAGCAGACGCGCGGCCTGGGGGCCCTGGAGACCGGGCTGCTGTTCCTGCCCATGGCGCTTGCCTCGATCCTCGGCGCACGCCTCGCCCCCGTTGTCATGGGCCGTCTCGCGCCGCGCTTCACAACCTCGCTCGGCTTTGTCCTGATGGCGCTCTCCGCGCTGGCGCTGTCGCAGCTGCCAGCCGCGCCCGAGCCGTTCGCCGTCGCGTCCGCCGTCGCCCTCGCCATTGGCGGCTTCGGCTCGTCATTGGCTTTCGTCTGCCTGACGGAAGCGGCCACCTCATCGGCCAAGGCCGGCGAGGCAGGCATGATCTCGGGCCTGGTCAACACCGCTTTGCAGATGGGCGGCGCATCCGTCCTGGCCGTGATCCTGGCCGTCTCGGCGACCGCCGGGGGCGACCCTCTCGGCGCGCACGCCGGCGCCTTCGTCGCGGCGGCCGCGATCCTGTTCGCGGCGGCGGTCGCCGGCCTTGTCCTGCTTCCCGGCAAAGCCAGCCGGTAGCCGACCTTACAAACCCAGGAAGCCCACATGCGCCTTAATCGTAGGAAACTCGTCATGTCCCTGTCCGCCTCCTTGTCCGCCGCGATGCTCACGACCAGCGTTCCGGCCGAGGCCGCCGCATCGCCGCCGATCCCCTCGGCCGCCGCCGATCCGATCCGCCTGGTCGATCCCGAGCTCCGCCCCATCCTCGAGCAGATCCCGCCGCTCGATCTCGGCATGGACAACCTCCAGGCCGTCCGGAGCGCCTTGTTTCCGCCGGCGATGTCCGGGCCGGCGGTCCAGCCGAAGGACCGATACATCAAGGGCGGCGAAGGCAATCCGAAGCTGAGGGTGGTGGTTCTCGATCCGGCGCCGGGCCGGTCCGGCAAGCCGGCGATCCTTCATATCCACGGCGGCGGACTGGTCGTCGGCAAGCCCGAGGTCGCGATCGTCGAGCTGCAGCAGCTGTCGGCCGAACTGGGCGTCCTGGTGGTGTCGGTCGACTATCGCCTTGCGCCCGAGCATCCGTTCCCGGCCGGTCTGAACGACGCCTACGCCGCGCTCGCCTGGCTGCATGGATCGGCCGCGGATCTCGGCGTCGATCCGCGGCGTATCGCCGTGATGGGGGAAAGCGCCGGCGCCGGATTGGCGGCGGCGGTCTCGCTGAGGGCCCGTGATCGCGGCGAGTTGCCGATCCGCTTCCAGTTGCTGCGCTATCCGATGCTCGACGACCGCACCGCGCTGCGGGCGCCGCCGGCCCATGTCGGCCGCTTCATCTGGAACTGGCGGTCCAACGCCTTCGGCTGGACGTCGGCGCTCGGGCGCGAGCCCGTGATGGACAGCGCCCCCGTGGAAGCCGTTCCCGCGCGCGCGGCCGATCTCGGCGGCCTGCCGCCCACCTGGATCGGCGTCGGCGCGCTGGACCTGTTCGCCCAGGAGTCCATGAGTTTCGCGGCGCGGTTGATGGCGGCCGGCGTGCCGGTCGAGATGTCGGTTGTCCCCGGCGCCTACCACGGCTTTGACGCCATGGTTCCGCAGGCGCGGATCTCCGCGCGGTTCATCGCCGATTGGAAGGCGGCGCTGCGAGGGGCGTTGAATGTCGAAACCGGCTCCGCGCCTTCCGCGCCATGAGCCGCGGCGCGCCGCGTCAGGGTTGCGCGGGCCGCGGCTTCCCACGCCAAAGGGCGTTCACGATCACCCAGCGGTCATTGAGGCGCGCGAGCTGAAGGTGGTCGATGAACCAGGGGGTCTCGACCCGGACGGTGGCGATGTCCTGGTCGACCCCGAGGACCGTGACGGACCTCTGCCACTGTTCCCGCGGCGTCTTGAGCGCGCCCTTGCGGGTCAGGCTGATCAGTTCGTCGGCGGTCATCCGGCCAAGGGCCAGCGTCTCGTACGGCGTGGCCTTGCGCGGCGTCCGCTTGGCCAGGTCGGGGTGCAGCGCGCGCTGCACCCGGTCGACGTTTCCTTCAAGCTGACCGTCGACGTAGTCGTAGGCGACGGCCTCCACGGCCTGGGTCGCCGCCGTGTCGTTCTGGCCAGCGGCGGGGCCGGCCGCCACGATCGCGATCACGCAGGCCGTCAGCAGGGCAATCTTCGCGGAACTCATATGTCCTCCAACGCGGGCCGCCAGAAGAGCCGAGCTCCGGTTCGGGGACAACCGTCGAAAGTCAGTTCGGCGGGATCAGGCAAGACTTCGGCGTGATCGATCATGGCTTGGGAGACCCGGAGGCGGATGCTAGATCGGCAAACCCTGACCTCTGTCCCAGGCGCCTGTCTCCGTTGTCGACCCGCTTGAGCGACCAACTCGTGCTTCTGCTGACCGCGATGCGCGTCGGGGAAATCTCGCTGCGGGAGGTTGTCCTGCGCGCCGACCAGCGGCACGTCCAGCCCGCCGGGGATGATGTCGTCTTCCTGTTCAATCGCGCGGGCGAAGCCCAGATCGAGCTCGACGACGCGCCCTCCAGGTTGCCGATCCGGCGCGGCAGCTTCGCCGCGTTTCCGACCGGCCGCGCCTTCCGACTCCATCTTCTGGGGGATCACGATGAGGCCGTGCTCGTCCTGGGCGGGATCAGCCTCGACCGGCGGCGCGCGGGGCCCTTGCTGACGGCGCTTCCCCCGCTTCTCTTCATGTGCCCTACGCGCGACCTCGGCATCGCTTGGCAGGACGCCACGTTCGACCTGATCGAGGACTGCGCGCGCAAGGCGGATGCCGGGTCTCGCGCCATTGTGCAGCGGTTGCTGGAGACTCTGTTCGCGATCACGGTGCAGCGCGCGCTGGCGACGGAAGCGGAAGATCGGCAACGGGTTCGCGCGCGCAGTCCGACCATCGGCAAGGCGCTGGTCCTGCTTCAGGACCGTCCTGGAGAGACCTGGAGCGTCGCGAGGTTGGCGGAGGCGGTCGCGATGTCGACCTCGACCTTCGCCCGAACGTTCACGGCTCTGGTCGGCGAACCGCCGATGGTTCATCTCACGCGACTTCGGATGGAGAGGGCCGCGCAGGCCCTGACGGCCACCGACGCCACCCTGGGCGAGATCGCTCATCAGCTCGGCTATCGTTCCGACGCCGCCTTCGCCCGGGCCTTCAACCGCTTCCACGGTCGCTGGCCGAGCGCGTTCCGGCTAGGCGCCTAGTCCGCTGGCGCCGACCGCGAGGCCGTGAGGGAAGGGCGCTTGACCTTCCAGCAAGGGGAAGGCGTACGGCTTGGGCTCATCCTCGTCCTCAAGGAGAATCCCCATGAAGTTCGACATCCAGGACATGACCTGCGGCGGCTGCGCCCGGGGCGTGACACGCGCCATTCAGGACCTGGATCCGGGCGCCCAGGTGGAGGCCGACACCGTCGCCCGCCGAATCGAAGTCCGGACCAGCGCCGACGCGGAGGCCGTCGCGGCGGCGATCGTCAGGGCGGGGTTCACGCCCGTTCCGGCCTAGGTCGAGGGCGATTCCAGGGCGCGGGGTCTGGCGACAGCTGCGGCTCCGCGCCGCTGTCGGTCGGCTTGACAAAGCGGCCCGTCGCTTGCGGTATCGCCCCATACCGGGGGACGGACGCTTGAAGACCGAAGAGGGGCGGAGACGGTGGCCGGCGCTGCTGCGCCGTATCTCGAGGATCACGCGTGATCCCTCGAACGCCGAGGACGTGTTGCAGTCCGCCTTCGTCCGGGTGCTGGAGTATCGCAGCAACGATCGCGAGGTCGCCGACAACGACGCCTTTCTCGCCCGCACGGCGGTGAACCTGGCGATCGACGAGCGTCGCCGAAACCTTCGCAGGGGCGTCGGCCAGGCGCCGGATCACGAACATGTTTCGGATGATCTTCCACTCCAGGATGAGGTTTTGGCGGCGCGCGAGCGTCTAGCGAGGTTGAAGGCCGGTTTGCAGCGCCTCAGCCCGCGGACGCGGGAGGTGTTTCTGCTTCACCGGCTTGATGGACTGAAGTATCGGGAGATCGCCGACCATCTCGGCATCACCGTGAGTGCGGTGGAGAAGCATGTGGCGAAGGCGGCCCTGTTCCTGACGGGATGGACCGAGAAGTGGTGAGTGCGTCGTGACATCGCCGCGTCTTGAAGACATTCGGGCCGAGGCCGCCAGCTGGCTGGCGCGGCTGCGCCGCGAGGACCGCGACGCCCGCGACGAGGCCGCCTTCCAGGCCTGGATCGCACGCTCCGAGGATCACCGCGCCGCCTTCGACGCCGTCACGGCGACGTTCGAACTGGCCGGCGCCCTGAGGGAGGAACGGCCGGTGCGGCGCGCTCGCGCGGTCATGGACCGGCGGGCGGTTCTGGCCGGGCTCGGTGGGGTCGCGGCTGTCGGCGTCGGCTGGTTCGCCCTGGCGCCGGCCTCCTATGCGACCGGCATCGGCGAGACCCGCACGGTCAATCTGGACGACGGCTCCTCGATCCTGCTCGACGCCGACAGCCGGGTGCGCGTGTCGCTGCGGGGCGACCAGCGTCGGGTGCAGCTGGTGAAGGGGCGCGCCTTCTTCCGCGCCGCCGCCGATCCGACACGGCCGTTCGTGGTGTCGGCCGGCGATCAGCAGGTCGTGAGCGACGGGGGCGACGCCTTCGACGTCAAGCTGCGCGACAAGGCGGTGTTCCTGGTGCCGGTGAAGGGCGAGGTCACTCTGATGGAGGCCGGCCAGCCGTCGAACCGGCTGAAGGCGCAGCCGGGCCAGCGACTGGTCGCCATGCCGGGCGTGGACGCCCGTCGCGAAGCGGCCGACGTCCAGACCGCGACCTCCTGGCGGTTCGGGCAGGCGGTGTTCGACAATCAGACTCTGGCCGAGGCGCTCGGCGAAATGAACCGCTACAGCCGTCGCCGGATCGAACTGTCCGACCCGGGCATGGAGACCCTGCGCATCAGCGGGGTCTACAAGACCGGCGACAATGAAGCCTTCGCGCGCTCGGCCGCGGTCCTGCTGAACTTGCGGGTTCGGGACGCCGGCGGCGCGCTCATCATGGAATCCGCGGGCGGCTGAAAAAAGTTGCTGAGGAAAACGGGACCCTCCGTCGTCTGACCTCCAGAAGCCCGGAAAACCGGGAACTTGGGGGACTTGGGGTCATGAACAAAGGATATCGGGGCGCGCTGCGCCTGGCGCTGGCCGGATCGGCGGCCTGCGGCGCGCTGCTGTTCGCGAGCGTCAGCTGGGCGCAGGCGGTCGCGATCGACGTGCCGGCGCAGCCGCTGGCCGAGGCGTTGCGTGAACTGGGCAAGGAGACCGGGGTCAACATCTTGTTCTCGCCGCAGTCGGTGGCCGACCGCCGCGCCGTGGCGGTGAAGGGCAACTACACCCCGCTGGAAGCCGCGCGCCGTCTGGCCGCGCAGGCGAACCTCGAAGTGGTCGAGGACGGCTCGGGCGCCATCATCGTCCGCCCTCGGAGCGCTCAGGCCCAGCCGTCCGAAGGCGCGTCCGTAGATCAAGGCTCGGAAGTGGCTGAACTGGTGGTGACGGGCTCGCGCCTGCGCCGCACGACCTTTGACGCGCCGACGCCGATGGTCGACCTGGACCGGTCCGACCTGCTGGAGAGCGGCTACACCGACCTGGGCGAGGCGCTGACCGACCTGCCGGGCGTCGACATCGGCGTGAACCTGTCGACCAGCCAGTCGGCGGTCCAGGACAACGGCCTGAGCACCGTCAGCCTGCGTTCGCTCGGCCAGAACCGCACCCTGACCCTGATCGACGGCCGTCGGACGGTGTCGAACGCCGGCAACAAGAACGCCGTCAGCCTGAGCTCGATTCCGGAGTTCTTCGTCGACCGCGTCGAGATCATCACCGGGGGCGCCTCGGCGGTCTACGGTTCCGACGCCGTGTCGGGCGTCGTCAACATCATCACCGAAAGCAAGCTGGAGGGAGTCCGCGCCCGCGCCGTGGCCGGGATCACCGAGCATGGCGGCGGCAGCACCACGGAGTACTCCGTCGGCGCCGGTCGCCGCTTCTTCGACGACCGCCTTTACGTGATGGCTTCGGCCACGGTGGAAACCCAGAACATCCTGCGGGCCCGGGATCGCAAATGGGCGCAGCGCTCGGTGCTGTTCAACCCGGCCACCAACAGCGTCACCGTTCCCGACCTCAGCAGCACGACGCCGGGCGGACGCTACCGCACCAACGCCTTCTTCTACGACGACACGGGCCTGCGCACGAACTTCGTGACGGCCGTCAACGGCTACGACACCCGTCTGAACGGCACGCTGATCGCTCCGGCGGACTACGCCACCGGCGCGCTCAAGGTGACCTATGACGTCACCGACAACCTGCGCATCTGGGGGCAGTTCCTGGCGTCGCGGGTCGAGACCAACTCGGTCCGCGAGCCCTACGGTCCGACCAGCACCACGACCTTCGGCGTCAATGACGAGTTCACCGTCGGCAACATCGCGCGCAACAACCCCTATGTGCCGACCGCGATCTTCGCCTCCTCGACCTCGAGCATCAGCTGGCGCCGCCGGATGATGGAAGTCGGCGAGATGGAGATCTACAACCGCCGCACCACTCTGCGCGGCTGGGTCGGCGTTGAAGGAACCGTCTTCGGCGGTTGGGACTGGCACCTGACGTACGGCTATGGCGAGTACGACGGCTACCAGTCGCGGAACAACGGGATCAATCTTCAGAACCTGAAGTTCTCGCTCGATGCGGAGCGGGTCGGCACGGAAATCCGCTGCCGGGACGCGACGGCTCGCGCCAACGGCTGCGTGGCGCTGAATCCCTTCGGCGTCGGCTCGATCACGCCGGAGATGGCCAACTACATCCGCGCCAACGCCTGGTACCGCCCGCAGAACCGCCTCGACACCGTGGAGGGCTACATCACCGGCGAACTGTTCGAGTTGCCGGCTGGTCCCGTCGATGTCGCCGTCGGCTTCGAGATGCGGCGCGAGAAGACCCGCACCCTGACCGACGAGGTGACCGAGGCGGGCGTAAGCAACTTCGCCTACATCCCGCGCTACCGCGGACTGATCGAGGCGAAGGAAGCCTTCGTCGAAGTGGCCGTTCCGCTGGTGCGCGACATGCCTTTCGCCCACCGGCTCGAGGTCGAGGGCGCGGTGCGCGTCGCGGACTACAATCTGAAGAACGTGGGCACCACGCTCAGCTACCGGGCCGGCCTACAGTGGGCGCCGATCGAGGACGTGACCGTTCGCGCGGCCTGGAGCCGGGCCCAGCGGGCGCCGGACACCACCGAGCTCTACTCGCCGCCGCGCGACGATTTCGATGACGTGGTCGATATCTGCAACGGCGTCACCGCCACGACGACAGGCGTCATCGCCCAGAACTGCCGGGCCAACACCGGCATCGCCGCGGCGATCGCGCTCAACGGCGTGTTCACCCAGGACGACGACAACATCAACGCGCCCAACGGCGGCAACCCGAACCTGAAGGAAGAGACGGCCGACACCCTGACCGTCGGCTTCGTGGTTCGCCCGCGCTTCGCGCCGGGCCTCGACTTCAGCCTCGACTACTACAACATCAAGGTGAAGGACTCGATCTCGTCGCTCTCCAACCGGCAGCAGCTGCTGGAGTGCTACCAAGCCAATGTGCCGACCGCGAGCAATCCCTTCTGTTCGGTGATCATCCGGGATGCTGAAGGCCAGCTGGTCAAGATCTTCAACCTGCAGGACAACCTGAACGAACTGCGGGCCAGCGGCGTCGACGTCGCGCTGCGCTACCGGTTCGATCTGGAGCGCTTCCGCTTCCCGGGCGACTTCACCTTCAAGGTCAACTACAGCCATCGCCTGGAGTTGGAGCAGGAGTACGACGGCATCCAGGGCGTCGAGACCAGCAAGTGGCTCGGCGAGGTCGGGACCTCCGAGCACGAGGGGCGGGCGAGCCTGGCCTGGCGGCACAAGAACTGGAACCTGCAGTGGACCGCGAACTACATCGGCGAGGCGGTCGACAGCAACACGCGGGTCGAAGCCGCCAAGGCCGCCGGGATCGCCAATCCGCTGTACCTGAACGTCGACGCCTACTGGCGGAATGACCTGGCGGTGAAGTTCTATCCGATGACCTCGAACAAGGACCTGCGCCTGTTCGGAACGATCAAGAACGTGTTCGACAACAACGGGCCGTTCCTGCCCAGCGGCACCGACAGCGGCAGCGCCTACAACTACAGCGCCGTCTACGGCGTGGCGGGCCGGGCCTATACCCTGGGCCTTCAGCTGGCCTTCTGACGAGACCCGCCGGCGGCGCACAGGCCGCCGGCGGACCTTCTGGAGCGTATCGATGAAGCCCTTACGCCTTGCGGTCCTGGCCGCGAGCCTGTTCACCTGCGCCGCGCAGGCGGCTCCTCGGACCATGACCGCGGTCGACCTGCTCGAACTGGAGAAGGTGTCGGCGCCCCAGGTCTCTCCGGACGGGCGCACGGTGCTCTACTCGTTGGGGCGGGCCGACTGGAAGGCGAACGAGGTCCGCGAGGATATCTGGCGGATCGGCATCGACGGCCGCGCCCCCCAGCGGATGGTCGAGGGGCCGGCCTCCGGCGTCCAATGGGCGCCAGACGGCCGCGCCTTCGCCTTCGTCGCCAAGCGGCGCGACGATGCGCGGCGACAGATCTACGTCTCCGCGATCGACGGCGGCGAGCCCAGGCGCGTCGGCCTCCGTCGGACGACGCCGTCGGCCCTGCGCTGGTCGCCGGACGGGCGCAGCCTGTACTTCCTGGCCGACGTCCCGGATCCCAAGCCGCTCGCCAAGCGTCTGAAGGATAGGGACGACATGCTGCCGTTCGAGACGCCGCGGGCTCGTCGGCACCTCTGGCGCATGACCGTCGCGGACGGCAAGACCGAGCGCGTGACGCGCGGCGAGTTCGACGTCGAGGCGTTCGATCTCTCGGCGGACGGCCGAAGCCTCCTCTATCGTCGCAGTCCCTCGAAGCTGAACGACGACAATCCCAAGGCCGAGCTCTGGCTCAAAGGTGGAGAGGGAGCGGATCGCCGCCTCACCGACAACGACTACATGGAAGGCGGCGCGCGGCTCTCGCCCGACGGCCGCAGCCTGCTGTTCCTGGCGACGGCCGAGAACGGCCGCTATGCGACCGTCAATCCGAACCTGTTCGTCATGACGCTGGCCGACGGGGCGGTCCGTGAGATCGCCCCTGGGCTGGGTTACGAGCTCGAAGCCGCCGAATGGTCCGCCGACGGCCGCGAAATCTACATCTCGGCCACCACCGGCGTGCGGCGGGAGCTGTTCGCCGTCGACGTCCGGACCGAAGCTCTGCGGCCCCTGGCCCGCGGCGACCATTCCGCCGACGACATGAGCCTGTCCCGGGACGGCCGGACGCTGGTCTATCTCCAGGCCTCGGCGACGGCGCCGGCGGAGATCTACCGCCTCGACCCCGCCCGTCCCGCGCCAACGGCGATCACGCAGGTCCATGCCGGCCTGGCCGAGCGCTTCCGGCTGCCTCGGCAGGAGGCGATCCGCTGGACGGCGCCGGACGGCCAGGCGCTGGAGGGGTTGGTGACCTATCCGCTCGACTACCAGCCGGGCCGTCGATACCCGCTGGTGGTGCAGAGCCACGGCGGTCCCCGCTCGTCCGACGTGTTCAACATCTTCGGCTACGGCCGCTTCAACCCGGTGCTGGCCGCCGAAGGGGTGATGACCCTCAGCGTCAACTATCGGGGCGGGACCGGCTATGGCGACGCCTTCCTGCAGGGCATGAACGGCGGCTATTTCCGCCACGCCGACAAGGATGTGCTCTCCGGCGTCGACCACCTGGTCGCGCAAGGCCTGGCAAACCCGGACCGGCTGGGTGTGATGGGCTGGAGCGCCGGCGGCCATATCACCAACCGCCTGGTTACCGTCACGAACCGCTTCAAGGCCGCGGCGTCCGGCGCCGGGGCCGTCGACTGGCCGTCGATGTACCTGACCTCCGACACCCGCTGGCAGCGGGTCGAATGGTTCGAGACGCCGCCCTATGGCTCGACCGCGCGACGCGACCTCTATGTCGACAACTCGCCCCTGAGCGCCCTGGACAGGGTGAAGACGCCGGTGTTGATCCTGGCCGGCGAGCGGGACGAGCGGGTGCCCGCCAGCCAGTCGATCATGCTCTATCGCTCGCTCAAGGCGCTGGGCGTCGAGACGGAGCTCTATCTGGCCCCGCGCGAGCCGCACAACTTCACCGAACTCCGCCATCGGCTGTTTCAGATCAACGTGACCATGGGCTGGTTCGCCGAGCGGGTCCTGGGTCGCCCCTACGCCTGGAGTAGGGCGCCGGCGCGCGCCGGGGACGAAGACGACCGGGACGACGATGTGTCGACCGCCCAAACCGAAGAGGCCGTCCAATGAGCAAGACCCGTATCCTGTTGCTGACGGCCGCCTGCGCCGGCCTGGCTCTGCCGACGGCCGGCCTGGCCGCGTCTCCGGAATGGGAGAGCCCCGCGGTCAGCCACAAGGACGTCAAACCCTACGTCGACCCGGCGGTCATCGCCCAGCCCGTCCTGGCCCCGCCGCCGGTCGAGGGATCGCCGGAGGACGCCGACGACGTGGCGGCCGTCATGCGGCGGCAGGCGGCGACGGACGCGGCCCGCTGGAAGATCGCCGGGGACGACGCCGACTGGCTGTACGACCGCTTCGCCGAGGTCGTCGGCGCGCCGCTGACGCGGGATCGGGCTCCGATCACGGTCAACATGCTGAACCGGGTCATGCGCCAGGTCGGCCGGCCGGTCTTCGACGCCAAGGACGTCTACAAGCGCGCGCGGCCCTACCAGCGGCTGCAGCTGTCGCGGGTCTGCGGCAAGGGTTCGGCCCCGGCGCCCGATCCGGACGCGGCCAAGCGCACCTCCTATCCGTCGGGCCATTCGGCCTACGGTTGGGCGACGGCGCTGATGCTGGCCCAGGCCGCGCCGGAGAAGGCCGGAGCCATCCTGGAGCGCGGCCGGCAGTACGGCGAAAGCCGGATCATCTGCGGGATGCACTTCCCGAGCGATATCGAGGCCGGCCGCCTGGTCGCGACCACGGTGGTGTCGCGTCTGGCCGCTTCGCCGGCCTTCAGGACGGACCTGGCCTGCGCCAAGGCGGAGCTGGCCGGCGCGGCGCCGTCGAGCGAATGCGCCAAGCTGGCCGCCGCTCTGAAGGCCGCGCCGCCCAAGCCGTGATCAAGATCAGGCGGGCGTCACGATCAATTTGACGCCCGCCCGTTCGACCGCCTGGGCCGAGGCGTCCGAGACGCCGTCATCGGTGACCAGGATGCCGACCTGCTCCAGCGGGCAGAGGACCTGGCCCGCCGGGGCGGCGAACTTGCTGCTGTCGACCAGCAGCACGATTTCGTCGGCGCGTTGGAGCAGTCGCCGCTTCGACTGGATCAGCAGGACGTCGTTCTGCATCACCCCGCGCTGACCCACGGCCTGGGCGCCGATGAATACCCGGGCGCCATGGAAGCGCCCCGCGCCGTCCTCCTCGAAGGCGCTGAGGACGATGCTCTGTTCACGGAATACCTGGCCGCCGGGCAGGGTGATGCGCGTGTTGGGCTGGGGCAGCAGCGCATTGACCACATGCAGGGAGTTCGTCAGCACCTGCAGGCCCAGCGGCGCCAGGTGCGGGCACATCTGCAGGGTGGTCGAGCCGCCGTCGATGACCACGGCTTCTCCCGGACTGCACAGCGCCGCGGCGACCCGCCCGATGGCGGTCTTTTGCGCGACCCGTCGGCCGATGTTGCCGTGAACGGGCGTCGCGGCGCGGCCCTCCGAGGCAGCGGCCTCTTCTGCCTCCGTCAACCGGGCGCCGCCGCGAACGCGAATGAGGCGGCCTTCGGTCTCCAGTCGCTCAAGATCGCGGCGCAGGGTGGCGGGGGAGGCGTCGACGCGGTGATCGAGCTCCCGCACGCCGATGAAGCCGCGCTCGTGCACCAGGCGCAGGATCAGTTGCTCGCGTTCAGCGGCGTGCATGGCGGCCCTCGGTCGTCGATCCGGGCGCCTATTTCAGGCCGTTCAGAACCACCCGCAATCAACTTGGATCAATTGCGGGCGGACAATTTTCTGAGCCGCGGGCCCCGCGCCAGAGCGCGGGGAGGGCGGTCAGGCCAGCGCTTCGTAGGCCGGCAGGGTCAGGAACTCGACCAGCGACGGGTCGAGAACCATCTTGCGGAACAGGACGCCGGCGTCCTCCAGGCGAGGGGAGGGGAACTGCTCGCGCAGGCCGGCCATCTCCTCGTCGTACAGGGTCCCGAACAGCGCCGCATCCAGCGCGCGGCCATCGCTCAGCTTGGCGCCGAGCTTCACCCACTGCCACAGCTGGGTGCGGCTGATCTCGGCCGTCGCGGCGTCTTCCATCAGGTTGTAGAGCGGCACCGCGCCGCGGCCTTCCATCCAGGCCTGGGTGTAGCGCACGCCGACGCGGATGTTCTCGCGGGCGCCATCCTCGGTCCGTTCTCCGTCGTGCAGGCGCAGCATGTCGGCGGCGGAGACGTCCACGTCCTCGCGCAGGCGATGCAGCTGGTTCGGCGTCGGCATCAGGCGGTCGAACACCTCCAGGGCCACCGGGACCAGGTCCGGGTGCGCGACCCAGGTGCCGTCGTGGCCGTCGCCGGCCTCGCGCTCCTTGTCGGCCTTGACCTTGGCGAAGGCGGCGGCGTTGGCTTCCGGGTCGCCCTTGATCGGGATCTGGGCCGCCATGCCGCCCATGGCGAAGGCGCCGCGGCGGTGACAGGTCTGGATCAGCTTCAGCGAATAGGCGCCCAGGAAGGCCTTGCCCATCACCATCGCGGCGCGGTTCGGCGTCAGGAAGGCCTCGGTCCGGCCCAGCCGCTTGATGAACGAGAAGATGTAGTCCCAGCGGCCGCAGTTGAGGCCGACGATATGGTCGCGCAGTTCGTAGAGGATCTCGTCCATCTCGAACGCGGCCGGGATCGTCTCGATGAGCACGGTGGCCTTGAAGGTCCCCACCGGGAGGCCGAGCTGTTCCTGGGCGCGAACGAACACATCGTTCCAGAGGCGCGCCTCAAGGTGGCTCTCCAGCTTGGGGAGGTAAAAGTATGCGCCCGAGCCCTTCGCCATCGCTGCCTTCGCGTTGTGGAAGACATACAGGCCGAAGTCGAACAGACCGCCCGACACGATCTGCCCATCCACAGTCATGTGGCGCTCGGGCAAGTGCCAGCCACGCGGCCGAACGAGCAACACCGCCGGGTTGTTTCCCAGCTTATAGGACTTGCCCGAGTTCGGATCGACGTGGCTGAGTTCGGCGCCCCAGCGGTCCTTCAGGTTGATCTGCCCCTCGACCAAGTTGACCCAAGTGGGCGAGGTGGCATCCTCAAAGTCCGCCATGAACACCTTCGCCCCGCTGTTGAGGGCGTTGATGATCATCTTCCGGTCAACGGGACCGGTGATCTCGACCCGGCGATCCTGCAGATCGGCGGGAATGGGGGCGACCTTCCAGTCGCCCGAACGGACATCGGCCGTCTCCGGCAGGAAGTCCGGCAGTTCGCCGGCGTCGAAACGGGCCTGGCGCGCCTCGCGGGCGGCCAGCAGCTCGCGCCGACGGGCGTCGAAGCGGCGGTGCAGGTCCGCCACGAAGGCCAGGGCCTCGGGCGTCAGGATCTCGCCGGCTCGACCCTCGACGGGACCGGTGATGACGATGTCGGAAGCGGCGGTGTCGAGGGGCATTGCGAAATCCTGACGCGAAACTGGTTTGGTCGAGCATCGTCCCGGCGCGACGGCGCGCGCCGGGACGTCTGGTCGTCGTGAAGGCTAGGCGCCCGTGCTGTCGGCCAGCTTGGGATCCCGGACCGTGGGGATGATCTGGTCTCCCCAGTTGCCGGCGCCGTCATGGTGACGCGAGGCGCGCACCAGCTCGACGGAGTAGCCGGCGGCGATCGCCTTCTGCACCGCCTCGTTAAGGCGGTGGGAGGCTTCCGCCAAGCGCTGGATGGCGCGGTCGCGGCCATCGGTGTCGGGCATGGCGGCGGGGGTGAATTGCGGCTTGGACATCGGGTGGTTCCTCGCTCTGCTCTAGGTGTTGCCGATCCGGGGCGGATGGGTCTGTCCGCCCCGTCGGCGTTTTGGTCGTCTCCGCCTACTCGGCGGCGAACTGGTTCATGGTGTTGGCGTGACCGCCGGCCTTCAGGGCGCGTTCGCCGGCGACCATCTCCTTGAAGGTGTCGCCGAGGTCGGAGCCGACTTCGTGCTGGTGCTTCACCGCAGAGACCCCGCGGCGGATTTCCTCGCGCTGCACCGTGTTGACGTAGGCCTTCATGCGGTCCTGGCCGAAGTAGCCGCGCGACAGTTCGTCGACGCTCTTGGCCGTCAGGTGGAAGGTCGGCAGGGTGATCAGGTTGTGGAACACCCCGGCGCGGGCCGAAATGTCGACCTGGAAGCGGGCCAGGCGCTCGTCGGCCTCGCGGCCCAGGTCGGTGTCGTCGAAGTCGGCCGACATCAGGGCGTTGCCTTCCGGATAGGCGTCGGCGGCGATCTTGCCCTCGGCGATCCACTGGTCGCGGACCTGCTTGCGCAGGTTCAGGGTCCAGTTGAACGACGGCGAGTTGTTGTAGGTCAGCTTGGCGTTCGGAACGGCCTTGCGGACTTCGGCGACCATCGAGGCGATCTCGTCGACGTTCGGGGTGTCGGTCTCGATCCACAGCAGGTCGGCGCCGCCCTGGGTCAGGGAGGAGATGCAGTCCTCGATGACGCGGGCCCGGCCGGTGCCGTCCTGGAAGGCGAACAGGCCGTTGGGCATGCGCACCGGCTTCACGAAGCCGCCGTCGCGGTACAGCGCGACTTCGCCGTCCTGGATCGGGTTCTCGGCCGTGATGGCCTCGGTCTTCAGCCACTTGATGTAGTCCGAAGCCAGGTCGCCTGGCTGCTGGCTGACCGGGATCTTCTGGGTCAGGCCGGCGCCGAGGCTGTCAGTCCGGGCGACGATGACGCCTTCATCCACGCCCAGCTCTTCGAAGGCCAGGCGGCAGGCGCGCAGCTTCTCGATGAAGTCTTCCCGGGGCACCGTGACCTTGCCGTCCTGGTGGCCGCATTGCTTGGCGTCGGAGACCTGGTTCTCGATCTGCAGGCAGCAGGCGCCGGCCTTGATCATTTCCTTGGCCAGCAGGTAGGTCGCGTTCTCGTTGCCGAAGCCGGCGTCGATGTCGGCGATGATCGGAACGACGTGGGTCTCGAAGCTGTCGATCGCCTTGATGGCGGCCTGTTCGGCGACCTGGTCGCCGGCCTTGCGGGCGTCGCGCAGGGTCTTGAACAGGTCGTTCAGCGCGACTTCGTCAGCCTGGCGCAGCGAGACGTAGATCTCTTCGATCAGGTCGACCACCGCGGTCTTTTCATGCATCGACTGGTCGGGCAGGTGCCCCCAGGTGTTGCGCAGGCCGGCGACCATCCAGCCCGACAGATAGACATAGGCGCCCTTGGTCGTGCCGCGCAGGCGCTTGACCGACTTGATCATCTGCTGGGCGTGGAAGCCTGACCAGCAGCCCAGCGACTGGGTGAACTTGCTGCTGTCGGCGTCGTAGGCGGCCATGTCGGCGCGCATGACGCCGGCCATGTCGCGGGCGATGTCCAGGTGGGTGTTGTAGGTGTTCTGGATCTTCAGCTGGACGATGTCATCGACCGTCACGCCGCCCGGCGTGGCGCCGTCCGGATAGCGGCGGAGGGTCTCTTCGCGGAGCTGGGCGTAGGTCTTGCGCGTCATGGGCCTCGGGTCCTGGATAGGCGTGTGTCTGTCCCGGACGAGCTAACGGCGACCGCCCCGGCGAGGCGAACCTATTGAAGGCGATTTGTCACTCATTGACATTGTGACTTCTGTAAAGTTGTGACAAAAATACGGAATGGCTGGATCGGACAAGAAGCTGTTCCTCGGCGGGCGCCTCAAGCGCCTGCGTCGCGACCTCGGCGTCACCCAGGCCGCGATGGCCGAGGAGCTGAAGGTCTCGCCGAGCTATCTGAACCTGTTGGAGCGCAACCAGCGGCCGGTCACGGTGCAGGTGCTGCTGCGTCTCGCGGAAGCCTACGACCTTGATCTGCGCAGTCTGTCGACCGACGAGTCGGGCGGCGGCGCGGGCCTGGACGAGGTGCTGGCCGACAAGATGTTCGCCGACCTGTCGATCAGCCGGCACGAGATCGCCGAGGTCGCCGACGGCGCGCCAGGGATGGCCGAGGCCTTCGTGCGGCTGTACCGCGCCTACCTCGACCGTGGGGCGCTGATCGACCTGGGGGCCTTCGAGGGACGGGACGGGGGCGGCGCGGTGCTGGAGCCGACCGACTGGGTCCGCGACCTGGTGGCCACCCAGCGCAATCACTTCGCCGACCTCGAGGACCTGGCGACCGATATCCAGCGCCGCCTCCGCGCCGACACCCGGGACGCGGCGCCGGCGTTGAGAGACCGCCTGCAGTCCGGCTTCGGCGTCCGCACGCGGGTCATGCCCAGCGATCTGATGGGTGGGGCGTTGCGTCGCTTCGACCACCACCGCAAACAGCTGCTGCTGGCCGAGAGCCTGGCGCCGGCGAGCCGAACCTTCGCCATGGCCTATCAGCTGGCCCTGCTGGAGGTCGGCGAGAAGCTGAGCGCCGCCGCCGACCGCTTCAGCCCGCCGGACGCGGCCGCGCGTCAGCAGCTCAAGGTCTTCCTGGGCAACTACGTCGCCGCCGCGATCATGATGCCCTACGACGACTTCCTGTCGGCGCTGGAGACCACCGGCTACGACATCGAGATGGTTCGGCCGCGGTTCGGGGTGTCGTTCGAACAGGCGGCGCAGCGGATGACGACCCTGGCGCGCCCCGGCGAGCGGGGGATCCCCTTCTTCATGGTGCGGGTCGACGCGGCGGGGAACGTGTCCAAGCGCTATTCGAACGGGCCGTTCCCGTTCTCGCGCTTCGGCGGCACCTGTCCGCGCTGGAACATCCACGACGCCTTCAAGACCCCGGGCCGGATCATCACCCAGGTCATCGAGACGCCCGACGGCGTACGCTACTTCACCCTGTCGAGGACGGTTCGCCGCGTGGCGGGGCTGCTGGCGGGCCTGGAAGACGAGCTGGTCATCAGTTTGGGTTGTGAGCTGAAGCATGCCGCCCGGCTGATGAACGCCAAGGGGCTCGACATGAACGACCCGGCGGTGACGGAAGTCGGGCCGGCCTGCCGGATCTGCGAGCGGCATCTCTGCGCCCAGCGGGCCGCGGCGCCCGTCAACCGTCCGGCCCGGGTCGAGGAGACGGTCAAGAGCGTCACCTCGTTCCCGTTCGGGGCCTAGGCCTCGGCGGGCTTGGCGTAGGCGGCCGAGAGCTGCCGATAGTATTTCGAGTTCATCGCCAGGATCGTCAGGATGACCCCGAAGGCGCCGGCCAGGGTGAAGACCAGGGCGATGCCGCGGTCGGGGCCGCGGCCGAACCAGTCGCCGATGGCGTCCGCGCCGGCGCCGTCGGTCATCAGCGGGATGAAGAAGAACTGGGTCAGCGGGCCGATCAGGAAGGCGGTGGCCGGCGAGGCCGCCTGTTCCACCGACTGGGCGAAGCCGAAGACCCGGCCCTGACGCTCGACCGGCACCACCTTCTGCAGCGTGGTCTGTTCGGCGGCCTCGGCGTAGGGACCCAGGAACAGCCAGATGAAACAGCCGACCGTCAGCAGGACGATCGAGGACTGCACCGTGAACACGGCGGCCACCGCCCAGACGACAAGGTTGGCCAGCATCAGGGTGCGCAGCGGCTTGGCGCCGAGGCCGGTCCTGGCGATCACCAGGCCGGACAGGATGAAGGCGCAGGAGACGAAGGCCCACAGCAGGCCCCAGGCCTCCACCTTCATCAGCGACAGGCCGTAGGCGTCCATCAGCGCCATGAAGACGCCGCCCAGCAGGTTGTTGAAGGTCGCGAACAGGATCAGCGCGAAGAGTCCCGGCACGCCCGAGATCACGCGGATGGTGCCGGCGAGATCGACGCGCTTCGCTTCGGGCGGAGCGTCTGGATGCGGTTCAGCCCTGGGTTCGTCCACGCGCACGAAGAACAGATGCAGATAGGCGACGACCGTCAGGGCGAGGGCGAAGATCAGCGTGTAGTGCATGCCGCCGCGCGCGACGAGCAGGCCGCTGATCACCGAGGTGGTCAGGAAGCCGATGCCGGTGACCATGCCGACCAGGCCGTTGGCCTTGTCGCGCCGATCCTCCGGAATCAGCAGGGTGACCAGGGTCGGCAGGGCGATGCTGCGGATGTTGCCGGCGATCACCCCGAACATCACCAGGCCCACGAACAGCCACAACTCGAAGCCCGCCACGTCCCGGAAGCGGGGCTCGGGCGTGGCCAGCAGCACCCCGAACGAGGCGACGTAGAAGGCCAGGGAGGCGACGCTGGAGCCCAGCATCACCACCTTCTTGCGGTGATGGTCGACCAGGCTGCCGAACCAGATGGCGAAGGCGGCGGTCAGGACCAGGTAGATGCCGGCGATCATGCCGGTCGCGAAGACCGACTTGGTCTCCAGGTAGACCCAGAAGGTCACCGCGAACCACACCGTGTAGTTGGTGATGTTGGCGACCAGGTTGTTGGCGAGCAGGTGGTGGAACGGGTTCATGGCGCGGCCGGTCTGGGTGAACGCGCGGCTCGACCACGCCTGACGCCGGACCTTTCGCATAACGTCAAGATCCAGAGCGGGAGAAGTGAGGTCGCGATAGCCGTTCGGCAAGGGGCGTCAGAAAAACTCGTTTCATACTCTACTGAATGAATGGGGTATGCGGCCGGGCATGACGGGCCTCGACAAGGCGCGGCGAGACCGGGAGGGTGACCTGCCGTCCTTCGCGCCGTCCGGCCCGATCCCACAAGCCGAGTGACCGAGCATGCCGACCCAAGCCAATAACCTCGACGCCTACTGGATGCCGTTCACGCCGAACCGGCGGTTCAAGGCGGAGCCGCGCCTCGTCTCGCGCGCCAAGGGCATGCTCTACTACACGCCCGAGGGGCGGGAGGTGCTGGACGCCACCGCCGGCCTGTGGTGCGTCAACGCCGGTCATGGGCGGGCGGAAATCACCCGGGCGATCGCGGCCCAGACCGAAGAACTGGACTACGCCACCAACTTCAATCTCGGCCATCCGAAGGCCTTCGAGTTCGCCTCGCGGCTGGTCAACATCCTGCCCGGTGATCTGAACCATGTGTTCTTCACCAACTCCGGCTCGGAGTCGGTCGAGACGGCGCTGAAGATCGCGCTGGCCTATCACCGCGTCCGGGGGAAGGGGACCAAGACCCGTCTGATCGGCCGCGAGCGCGGCTATCACGGCGTCAACTTCGGCGGCATCTCGGTCGGCGGGATCCCGAAGAACCGGCAGTACTTCGGCGGCCTGCTGACCGGCGTCGACCACCTGCCACACACCTTCGATCTGGCCCGGAACGCCTTCTCGCGCGGTCAGCCGGCGCATGGGGCGGAGCGGGCCGACGAGCTGGAGCGGATCGTGGCGCTGCACGACGCCTCGAACATCGCCGCGGCGATCGTCGAGCCGGTGGCCGGATCGGCGGGCGTTTTGCCGCCGCCGGTCGGCTACCTGCAGAAGCTGCGCGCGATCTGCGATCGTCACGATATCCTGCTGATCTTCGACGAGGTCATCACCGGCTTCGGTCGGCTGGGCGCGCCGTTCGCCGCCGACCATTTCGGCGTGCAGCCGGACATCGTCACCCTGGCCAAGGGCATCACCAACGCCGCCGTGCCGATGGGCGCCGTCGCCGTACGCAGCCATGTCCATCAGGCCTTCATGGACGGCGCGGACGCCGCCATCGAGCTGTTCCATGGCTACACCTATTCGGGGCACCCCCTGGCCTGCGCGGCCGGGCTGGCGACGCTGGACATCTATCGCGACGAGAAGTTGTTCGAACGCGCGGCCGCGATCGCGCCTCACTGGGAGCAGGCGCTGCACACGCTGCGGGAGGCTCCGCACGTCGTCGACATCCGCAACATCGGCCTGATGGGCGCCGTCGAGCTGGCGCCGATCCCCGGGAAGCCCGGCGAGCGGGGGCAGGCGATCTTCCACCGCCTGTTCGATGACGGCCTGCTGGTGCGAGTGACGGGCGACATCATCGCCCTGTCGCCGTCGCTGATCGTCGCCGAGGGCGAGATCGACCGGATCGTCGCCGCAATCCGCGAGGGGTTGAGCCAGATCGCGTAATGCGAGTGCTCAAGAGACCTGACCTAAACCCTCAGAAAAATTGTCTTCTTTCAATCTCTACAAATTTTGTAGGAAATCGGCTCCGCAAGGCGCGACGCCCGCGGGACAAAGTCGGGGATATCTGATGAAACGTTATCTGTTGAGCGCGGCGGCCGGTGCGCTGCTCGTCGGGACGAGCTCGGTCGCGCTGGCCGAAGAGGCGCCGTCCGAGGTCGACGCCGTCGTGGTCACCGCCCAGAAGCGCGAGCAGGCGGCGCAGGACGTCGGCGTGGCGCTGACCGTGCTGTCGGGCGACGATCTGGCGCAGCGCGGCGTGGCCACCGTCAACCAGCTGCAGAACAGCGTGCCCAGCCTGGAGATCACGCCGCAGTTCGGCAGCGGCAATCCGGGCTTCCGCCTGCGCGGGGTCGGCTTCGACGACTACGCCTCGAACAACACCGCCACGGTCGGCGTCTATGTCGATGAAGTGGCCTATCCGATCCAGGCCCAGACCCAGGGCCTGCTGTTCGACATCGCCCGGGTCGAGGTGCTGCGCGGGCCGCAGGGCACGCTCTACGGTCGTAACACTACGGGCGGGGCGATCAACTTCGTCACCAACGCCCCCACGCGCGAACGCCGCGCCGGCGCGACCGCCCAGTTCGACAGCCACGACGGCTTCAAGGCCGAGGGTTACGTCGCCGGACCGATCTCCGACGCCCTCCGCTTCCGCGTCGCCGGCGTGGTCGACCAGGGCGGCGCCTGGCAGAAGAACCGGGCCACCGGGGAGTCGCTGGGCGATCGCGACATCGTCGCCCTGCGCGGCCAGTTGGTCTGGGAGGCGACCGACAAGCTCGACGTGACGCTGTCGGCGCACGGCGGCTACGACCGGTCCGAGCCCAACGGCCTCTACCTGTTCGGCCCGCTGACCTACAACGGGGCGCTGCCCGCGGTTCCGGCGGACAGGGACCGGACGCACACCGGCTGGGGCGGTTCGAGCGCCTTCGCCCAGCTGACCGGCATCGGCGTCGGCCAGAAGCCGTTCCGCGACAACGAGAGCTGGGGCGTCGGCCTGAAGGCCAACTACGACTTCGACGTCGCCACCCTGACCTCGATCACGTCGTACGAGACGCTGCGGCGGCGCGAGTTCAACGACTGGGACGCCTCGCAGCACGCCTATGCGGGGACCTATTTCGACACCGACGCCAAGGTGTTCTCGCAGGAGGTCCGGCTGGCTTCGAACGGCGAAGGGCGGCTGCACTGGCTGGTCGGGGCCTACTATTCGCACGAGAAGCTCGACGAGGCCTTCTACTCGGACTTCTTCCAGTCGCTCGGCTTCGACACCGCCACGACCTATGAGCAGAAGGCCCGCTCGGCGTCGGTCTTCGGCCAGCTCGAGTACGCCCTCACCGACAAGCTGACCCTGATCGCGGGCCTGCGCGGCGAGGACGAGAAGCGGGAGCAGGGCGACTACGTCACCGCCGGGGTCACCGCGCCGGGCGCGCCGCCGGTCGACTTCAGCCCGCCGGCCGACAAGTCGCTCAAGAACCGCAGCGTCTCCGGCAAGCTGGGTCTGGAGTACCGGCCGAGCGACGACCTGCTCGTCTACGCCAGCCTCAGCAAGGGCACCAAGTCCGGCGGCTTCACCGCCTACAACGTGCCGAACGCCTCGGCCGTCGGGGCGTTCAAGCCCGAGACCCTCTGGGCCTACGAGCTCGGCTTCAAGAGCGAATTCGCCGACGGGACGGTCCAGCTGAACGGCGCGGTGTTCTACTACGATTACCGCGACCAGCAGGTGCAGTCGGCGATCTGGAACCCGTTGACCGGGCCGATCGGCGCCATCGTCAACGCCCAGAAATCGCACATCTACGGCGGCGAACTGGAGCTGAACTGGCGTCCGCTGCCGGGCCTCAGGATCAGCCAGTCGCTGGGCTACAAGACCGGCGAGTTCGACGAGTACAACAACGACCTGGATATCGCCGCCAGCGTCGCCGCAAACGCGCCCCGCTACATCAACCGCTCCGGCGCCAAGGTCGGGTTCGCCCCGCTCAGTTATGGCGGTCAGGTCGCCTACAGCTGGTCGGTCGGCGGCTTCGAGGTTGAGGCCGAGACCAACTACGCCTTCCATGACGAGGTGAAGCCGCTGCTGCTTGGGCCGCGCTACAACGTCGACTCCTACTGGATCGCCAACGCCAGCATCACCCTGTCGCCGGCGAAGGGGCCCTGGTCGGTCAGCCTGTTCGCGCGCAATCTCCTCGACGAGAAGTACGACCTGACGCGCAACTTCTTCCTGCCCGGGATCGACATCGCCGCGTCGGGCGAGCCGAGGGTCTGGGGCGTCCGCGGCAGCCTGAAGTACTGATAAGGGGGAGGGGCGTCATGGCCATCGCACTGAAGATCGTCGCCTGGCTGATCGGGGCCATCGTCCTGATCGCCCTGCTGGGATGGCTGGCGCTCGCCCGGCCCAACATCCCCTACGCCAAGCTGGAGGCGAAGTACGCGTCGAAGACGTCGCGCTTCGTCGACCTGCCCGGCGGGGTGCGGGCCCATTATCGGGACGAAGGCAATCCCTCCGGCCCGGTGCTGGTCCTGCTGCACGGCTACGGCGACTCCTCGTTCAGCTGGGACGGCTGGTCCAAGGCGCTCGGCGATCGCTACCGGGTGGTCATCCTGGACCTGCCGGGCCACGGCCTGACGCAGGCGCCGAAGGGCTATCGGGCCACCGGCGACGGCTATGTCGCGCTGCTGGAGGCCTTCGCCGAGAAGGTCGGGCTGCAGCGCTTCGCCCTGGCCGGCAACTCGATGGGCGGCGGCGTGGCCTGGCGCTACGCGACCCGGCATCCGGAGCGGCTGGACGCCCTGGTTCTGGACGCGGCCGCCGGCTGGCCGATGCCGATCGGCGAGAGTCCGTCGCTGGCCTTCCGCATCCTGCAGCATCCGGCCGGCCGGGCCGTTCTCAAGACCATCGACAACAAGCCGCTGATCCGGCAGGGCCTGCGCGGCCAGGTCGGCGACCCGGCGGTGATCACCGACGCCTTCATCGACCGCTGGGCGGAGCTGCAAAGAGGACCGGGCCATCGCGACATCCTGATGTCGATCGACCTGGGCTCGGCCGGTTCGGCGACGCCGGAACTGGTCGCCTCGATCAGGACCCCGACCCTGATCATCCACGGCGAGAAGGATCCGCTGATCCCCGTCGCCAACGGCCGGAAGTTCGCCGAACATATCCCGGGCGCCAGGATCATCACCTATCCGGGCGTGGGCCACCTGCCGCAGGTGGAGATCCCGGAAAAGTCCGCGGGCGACGTGGCCGCCTTCCTGGCCGCCCTGCCGGCGACGAAGTAACCTGCCGGGCGTCCGGCCGCGTAGACGAGTGACATGACCACCGACAGCCTCGGCAATCCGATCACCGACACCGGCGCGGCCGCCCGCGCCGTGGACGGTTTCGTGCAGGCCTTCCTCGGCTACGAGGCCAGCGCCGCCGAGGTTCTGGGCGCCGCCGACGCCCATTCGGACTCCGCGTTGCTGAACGCCTATGCGGCAGCCCTGTGGCTGCTGCTCGAGGCGGCTGAGGGCAGGGTGCGGGCGGCGCCTTATCTGCGCCGCGCCGAGGCCGCGCCCGCCAACGGCCGCGAGGCGCTGACCGTCGCCTTCGTGCGGGCCTGGTTTGACGACGACCTGCCGGCCGCCTTCACGATCGCCGACACGATCCAGACGCGCCATCCCCGTGATCTGCTGCTGCTCAAGCTGCGCCACTACCACGAGTTCAACCGCGGCGACTTCCCCGCGATGTTGCGGTCGGCCCTGGCCGCCCGGGCGGCCGCGGAGGACGTCGCCTGGCTGCATGGGATGCTCGCTTTCGCCTACGAGCAGTGCCACCTGCTGGACGACGCCGAGGCTTCGGCCCGGCAGGCGCTGCGGCTGCGCGAGAAGGAGCCCTGGGCCCAGCACGCTCTGGCGCATGTCATGCTGACCCAGGGGCGGATCGACGAGGGCGCGGCCTTCCTGGAGGCCGTGGAGCCGACCTGGACGGGGCTGAACTCCTTCATGTCGACCCATCTGTGGTGGCACCAGGCCCTGTTCCGGCTCAGCCAGGGGCGGGCGGACGAGGTGCTGGCCATCTACGACGGCGGCGTCTGGGGCGTGGCCAGGGACTATTCGCAGGACCAGGTCGGCGCGGTTTCGCTGCTGGCGCGTATCGAGTTCGCGGGGATCGACGTCGGCGACCGCTGGCGCGAGCTGGGCGAATTCCTGGCCGCGCGGGCCGAGGACGCCGAGCTGCCGTTCCTGAGCCTGCAATACCTGTACGGCCTGGCGCGCGCCGGGCGGCCGGAAGCCCAGACCCTGTTCAAGGCCATCGTGCGCCGGGCGGAGACCGCGCCGACCCATGCCCGTGAGGCCTGGCGCGATGTGGCCGCGCCGGCGGCGCTGGGCGTCTCCGCCCACGCCGCGGGGGACTACGACACCGCCATCCGGGGTCTGCGCGAGGCCCTGCCGCGGCTGGCGGAGATCGGCGGCAGCCACGCTCAGCGCGACTTCTTCGAACAGATCCTGCTCGACGCCCTGATCCAAGGCGGTCGGCTGGTCGACGCTCAGCAGATGCTCGAAGTCCGGCGGAGTTTCGACCCCGATGGCGCCCCGCTCAACGCGACGCTGGCCGAGGTCTACCGCCGGCTGGGCCTCGACGACCAGGCCGAGCAGGCCGCCGCCCGTGGTCGGCGTCGGATCGCGCGCCGGTGAAAGGTCTCCTGAGCGTGCTAGCGGGGCTCGCGGCGAGCCTGCTGCTCGGCGGAGCGGCCTGGGCGGCGGGGTCGATCGCCATCGGCATGCAGCTGGAGCCGCCCAACCTCGATCCGACGTCCGGCGCGGCGGCTCCGATCGACGACGTGGTCTATCCGAACATCTTCGAGGGACTTGTCCGGCTTGGCCCCGACGGGCGGGTAAGGCCCTTCCTCGCGGCGTCCTGGGAGATCTCGCCGGATGGCCTGACATACGTCTTCCGCTTGCGCGAAGGCGTTCGGTTCCACGACGGGGCGCCGCTGAACGCCGCCGCGGTGAAGTTCAGCCTGGACCGCGCCGTCGCCCCGGCCTCGACCAACGCCCAGAAGGCGGCGCTGTCGAACATCGCACGGGTCGAGGCTCCGGATCCGGCCACCGTCCGGCTGACCCTGAAGACGCCGGACGCCAACCTGCTGCGCCTGCTCTCGCTGGGCGACGCGGTGATCGTCTCACCGGCTGCGGCGGGGCAGGCGGCGACGCGACCGGTGGGCACCGGGCCGTTCCGCTACAAGGACTGGCGGCGCGGCTACGCGCTGACCCTGGAGCGCAATCCGGACTACTGGGGCCGCGCGCCGTCACTGGACCAGGTGACTTTCAAGTTCATTCCCGATCCGGTCGCAGCTCTGGCGGCGGTGAAAGGCGGCGACGTCGACGCCTTCCCGGACTTCCCGGCGCCGGAGAACCTGGCCGAGTTCCGCGCCAATCCGCGCCTGCGCGTCGCCGTGGGGCCGACCGAGGCCGAGACCATCCTGGCGATCAACAACCGGACCGGCCCGTTGGCCGATGTGCGGGTGAGGCGGGCCATCGCCCACGCCCTGGATCGCTCGGCCGTCATCCAGGGGGCGATGTACGGCTATGGAACGCCGATCGGCAGCCATTTCCCGCCGCAGGACCCGGCCTACGTCGACCTGACCGGCCGCTATCCGCACGACGAGGCGGCGGCGCGGAGGCTGCTGGCGGAGGCCGGTTATCCGAACGGCTTCGACGTCACCCTGAAGCTGCCGCCGCCCAACTACGCTCGCCGCAGCGGCGAAGTCATCGCCGCGCAGCTGGCCCGTGTCGGCGTCCGCGCCAGGATCGAGAGCCTTGAATGGGCGCAGTGGCTGGAGCAGGTGTTCGGCCGCCACGACTTCGACCTGACCGTGGTCGCCCATTCCGAGCCGTTCGATTACGACATCTACGGCCGCGACGACTACTATTTCGGCTACCGAAGCGCGGAGGTGAAACGCCTCCTCCGGGCGCTCAAGGTCACGCCGGAGGGGCCGGAACGCACCGCCCTGTTGCAAACCTTCCAGCGCAAGATCGCCGACGACGCGGTCAACGGCTACCTGTTCCAGTTCCCCAGGCTCGGCGTCTGGGACGCTCGGCTGCAGGGGCTGTGGTTCAACGGGCCGACCCAGTCGATCGACCTGGCCAATGCCAGGTTCGAGGGACCGGGCGGCGGGGCGACGACGGCCCAGAGGGGCGCCGGAGGCTGGCTGGCGCCGCTGGTTCTGCTGTCGATCGTCGCCGGCCTGGGTTGGGTCGGTCTGCGCTTCGGCGTCGCCTGGCTGCTCAGACGGGCGGGCGTGGCGGCGCTGACGATGCTGGCCGCCTCGGCGGTGATCTTCGTCCTGCTGCAGATCGCGCCGGGCGATCCGGCGGCCTACATGATGGGGCTGAACGCCAGCCCGGAGGCGCTGGCGACCCTCCGCGACCAGCTCGGCCTGTCGGGACCGCCGCTGGAGCGCTGGTTCACCTGGATCGCCGGCGTTGTCCGGGGCGACTTCGGCGTCAGCTACACCTATCAGGTGCCGGTCGGCGGCCTGATCGCCGAGCGGCTGGCGGTGTCGCTGCCTCTGTCGGTCTACGCGAGCCTGCTGTCCGTCGTCGTCGGCGTGCCGTTGGGCCTTTGGGCGGCCTCCCGGCGCGGAAAGCCCACGGACATGGTCCTGATGGGGATGAGCCAGATCGGGGTGGCGCTGCCCAGTTTCTGGGCCGGGATGCTGCTGATCATCGTCTTTTCAACGGGCCTGCGCTGGTTCAGCGCCGGCGGCTTCCCAGGCTGGGAGGCCGGCCTCGGCCGCGGCCTCCAGGCGCTGACCCTGCCCGCCGTGGCCCTGGCCTTGCCCCAGGCCGCGATCCTGGCGCGGGTGGCGCGCTCCGCGACCCTGGACGTGCTCGGGGAGGACTACATGCGCACGGCCTTGGCCAAGGGGCTGAGCCCCCGGGCGGCGCTCTGGCGGCATGCCCTGCCCAACGCCCTGATCCCGATCCTGACCGTACTCGGGCTGCAGCTGCCCTATCTGATCGCGGGCGGCGTGATCGTCGAGAACGTCTTCTACCTGCCGGGTCTGGGGCGACTGATCTTCCAGGCCGTCACCCAGCGTGACCTGATCGTGGTCCAGGGCGCTGTCCTGGTCCTGGTGCTGGCCACGGTGCTGATCAACTTCGTGGTCGACATCCTCTACGGCGTCATCGACCCCCGCGTCCGCGGGAGGACCGCATGAGCGCCCGTCGTCGACCGCCTGGCCAGGTCAGCCTGACCATCGGCCTGGCGCTGCTGGGTCTTGTCGCCGGCGCCGCCCTGCTGTCGCTGGCATGGACGCCGGGCGATTGGAGCGGGGTGGCCGTCGACCAGCGCCTTCAGACGCCGAACGCCGCGCATGGGCTGGGAACCGACCACTACGGCCGGGACGTATTGTCAATGCTGATGGTCGGGGCGCGGACGACGCTGGGGGCGGCCTTGGCCGCCGTGGCGCTGGGCGTCGCGGTGGGCGCGCCGATCGGGCTGCTGGCCTCTGCCCGCGGCGGATGGCTCGACGACCTGATCATGCGCGCCGGCGACGTGGTCTTCGCCTTCCCGGCGCTGATCCTGGCCATCCTGCTGACGGCGACGCTCGGGCCGGGGGCGCTCGCGGTGATCCTGGCCATCGGGATCTTCAACGTGCCGGTGTTCGCCCGTGTCACGCGCGGCGCCGCGCTGTCGCTGTGGAGCCGGGACTTCGTCCTGGCGGCCCGGATCGCCGGGAAGGGGACCGCCGCCATCTCCTGGCAGCACATCCTGCCCAACCTCGTGGGCCTTCTGGTCGTGCAGGCGAGCATCCAGGCCTCGGTCGCCGTCATCGCCGAAGCGGGCCTGTCCTACGTGGGCCTGGGGGCGCAGCCGCCGGCGCCGAGCTGGGGACGGATGCTGAACGAGGCCCAGACTCTGATGGGCGTCGCGCCGCTGCAGGCGCTGTTCCCTGGTCTGGCCATTCTGATCACCGTGCTGGGCCTGAACCTGGTCGGCGACGGCCTGCGCGACCGACTGGATCCACGTTTGCAGGGAGATCGACGATGAGCCTCCTGCAGGTGGAGACCCTGACGTTGGCGATCGGCGACCGCACGCTGCTCGACGGCGTGTCCTTTGTGGTGGAGCCGGGTGAAATCCTGGGACTGGTGGGGGAGTCCGGTTCGGGCAAGTCGTTGACGGGTCTCTCCGTCGTCGGTCTGCAACCCGCCCAAGCATGGCTTGGCGGGCGCATCCTGTTCGACGGGGAGGACCTGCTGACCGCAGCCGCGCCGCGCCGGATCGCGCTGCGCGGCGCACAGATCGGGCTGGTTTTCCAGGAACCCATGACCGCGCTCAATCCGCTGATGCGGATCGGGGACCAGGTCGCGGAGGCGGTGCGCCTGGATCCTGGCCGCCGACGCGAGGCCAAGGCTCGAACCCAGAGCCTGCTGGACCGTGTGGGGCTGGCCGGCGTCGACCCCGGGCGCTTTCCGCACCAGCTGTCCGGCGGCCAGCGGCAGCGCGCGGCCATCGCCGTCGCCCTGGCGCGAGGGCCGCGGTTGCTGATCGCCGACGAACCGACGACCGCGCTCGACGTAACCACCCAGGCGGTGATCCTCGATCTGCTCGGGACGCTGGCGCGGGAGGAAGGCCTTGGCCTGATCCTGGTCAGCCATGACCTCGCCGTGGTGGCCCAGGTCGCCGACCGGATCGCCGTGATGCAGAGCGGTCGCATCGTGGAGCAGGGCGCCGCCCGTCAGCTGATCTCCGGCCCGTCGCACGACTACACCCGTCGCCTGGTCGCCGACGCCGCCCTGGCGCCCAAGGCGCAGGTCCCGCCACGCGATGAACCGCCGGTGCTGGAGATGGTCGAGGTCACACGCCGCTACGCGCCGGCGTCGCGGAGAGGCGCAGCGGTGTTCGCGGTGTCCGGGGCGAGCTTCGCGGTTCGTCCCGGCGAGACGGTGGCCCTGGTCGGGGAGTCCGGCTCGGGCAAGTCCACTCTGGCGCGCGCCGCCCTGGGGCTGGAGCCGCTACAGGGCGGCGTCGTCCGCGTCGGCGGAGCGGTCTTCCCCGCTCGGGACCGGACCGTCCTGCGGGCGCAGCGTCGCCAGATCCAGGCGGTGCTGCAGGACCCCCACAGCAGCTTCGACCCGCGCTGGACGGTGGAGCGGATCGTCGCCGAACCGCTCCACCTGCTGGACGCGGCCGTCGCGCCCGCCGAGCGCCGCCGCCGTGTCGAGACAGCGCTGGTCGAGGTCGGCTTGTCCGCCGAGGCCGCCGATCGCCTGCCGCACCAGTTCTCAGGCGGCCAGCGGCAGCGGATCGCCATCGCCCGGGCGCTGATCGTCGAGCCGAAGATCCTGGTCATGGACGAGGCGGTGTCCGCCCTGGACGTCACCGTCCGCGCCGGCGTGCTGCGGCTGCTTGCGGATCTGAGCCGTCGCCTGGACGTCGGCTGTCTGTTCGTCACCCACGACATGGCCGTGGCGCGCGCGATCGCCGACCGGGTGATGGTCATGCGCCAAGGGCGGATCGTGGAGGACGGTCCGGCGATGGCCGTGTTCGAGACGCCGAGCCATCCCTACACGGCCGAGCTGATCGCCGCGACGCCGGTGCTGGCGGCCGGCTAGCCGCCGGTCGCCGCCCTGGCGGCCGTTTCGACGCGGTCGCGGGCGGCCAGCATCAGGGTCGAGCTGGCCTTGGCCAGGACGGTCCCGGCCGGATCGAGCAGGCGACCCTCGAAGAAGCAGGTTCGCTTGCCGCGACGCTCGACCCAGGCCTCGGCGATGACGCGGCCGGGCCGGGCCGGGGCGAAGAAGCTGACCTTCAGCTCCAGCGACATTGGCACGACGCCCGGACCGGCCATGGCGATGGCGGCGTGGGCCATGGCCGCGTCGATCCAGCCCGTCACGAAACCGCCCTGGACCACGCCGCCGGAGTGGCACATGTGCAGGCCGGCCTCGTACTCCAGGACGGCGCGGCCTTCGGCGTTCGTCTCGATACGGCGCACCAGCCCCAGCGTCCGGCTCAGATCGTCCTTCACGTCGCTCATATGTCGCCCCCGAGTCTGTGTTTTCACCAGGATACGCGAGGCGCCGCTAGGTCGGGCAAGCCGTCAGGTCCACTGGTGCTCCACCTGGCAGGCGGTCACGCCGGCGAGGCCGTGGAAGCGGTCGGACAGGCCGCGAGCCTCGGCGGAGCCGATGCCGGTCAGGCGCAGGCGGATCTCGTGATGCTCGCCGTAGCCGGCCAGATGCAGGTCGCCGACGGCGGCGCCCGCGTCCTGCGCGGCGGTCAGCAGGTCGGCGACGACCAGCGGCGTGGCGCAGGTGATGCGGTAGCGGTGGCGCAGGGGCTTGCCGCCGGCCAGGCCGTCGAGCGCGGCGTAGTCCTCGTCACGGATGGAGGGAGAAGCGAAGGCAGCGGAAGCTGACATGGGTGAGGCTCCATAGGCTCACCGCCGACGAAGCCGCCGTACGCACAGGACTGTGGTCTGGTCGCACGGGTCTTCCTCTTTAGCGGCATTTGTTTACGCGCCCGCAATTCGGAATAAATCGGCGCTTGGAAGGGCGGATAACGGATCGCGCCCTTTGGTTCAAGTCATCTCCGCGCCGGCTCGGCCGCCGAGACGGCGCGCCACTCCTCCGTCGTCAGCGGCAGCCGCGGATAAGTCCTGGCGTAATAGCCCTTCAGGTCCTCGGCGAAGGGCCAGTCGGAGCCGGTCACGAACCGGTCGGGGCCGATCCGGCGGATGAGGCCGGCCAGGGCCTGCAGGTCGGATGTGGCGGTCTTGTCGTTGAACACCTGGGCCAGGTCGAACCACAACCGGTCTCGCATGGCAGGCTCGCGTTCGATCGCATCGGCGAAGGCGCCGAGGGCGCCGAGCGTGTGGACGTCGGTTCCGCCCCAGCCGCCGGCATGCGCGATCAGCACCGGCGCGTCGCCGGCCGCGGGCAGGACGTCGCGCAGGAAGATCTCGGCATCCCGGGCGCCGTAGTCTTCCGCCCGGGTGCGCATGTGGACCATGATGACCCAGCCGTTGGCCGCGGCGGCGCGAAACACGGCCGCGAGCCTTGCAGTTTGATCCGGCGCGCGCAGGTCCAGACCCGAGTTGGTGAGATGGAGCTTGATCCCGGTCACGGCCGGGTCGCCCTTCCAGCGAGCGATCTCGGGCGACGCGGCGTCGGTCAGCGGATTGACGCCGATGAAGGCGGCGAGGCGGTCGGGATGCGCGCGGGCCTGGGCGACGGTGAAGTCGTTGGCGGACCGCAGGATGTCGACGGCGTTCGGCGCGGCCGGAACCATCATCGGGCTCTGCGCCAGATAGGCCGTCGACATCAGCCAGCCCTTCTGAACGCCGGCGGCGTCCATATCCCTGAGCAGATCATCGGTCGTGAGGGGCTTGGTGAAGGCGGGCGGGCAGGGCGAGGTCCGTCCGGGGCTGGCGCAGTAGCCTTCGAGGAACCCTAGGATCGCCGGCGAGTGGACGTGCATGTGGTGATCGACCCGCACCGCCGACGCCGCAGGCTCGGCGGCGAAGGCGGGCAAGGCGGCGAACGCCGATGCGACGAGGGCGACGCGAAGGGCGTTGATGGACCGCTCCAGGAGGAAGAAAAAAGGAGGCGCGACGGCAGAGGGGCGTCGTCGCGCCCCAAGGGTCATTTGGCCGTGTCGTTCAGCAGCGTCCGCCGCCAGAACTCCAGGCCGGTCCAGAAGTAGTAGTCCTCGTTCTCCTTCTTGCGGAAAACGTGGCCGTCGTTCTGCGCCAGCAGGTGCCAGACCTGACCGCCGTTATCGCGGATGGCCTTGACGATCTGGTCCGCCTCCGAGGCCGGCACGCGCGGGTCGTTGCCGCCCGTCGCGATCAGCATCGGGATCTTGATCTTGTCTACGCTGGTCAGCGGCGAGATCGCCTGAAGCTGGGCGCGCTGCTTGGGATCACGCTCGTCGCCATACTCCACCCGACGCAGATCGCGCCGGTAGGACTGGGTGTTCTCCAGGAAGGTGACGAAGTTGGAGATGGCGACGTAGCAGTTCGCGCCCTTCAGGCGGTCGCCGTAGCGGATCGTCGTCGCGTAGCACATGTAGCCGCCGTAGGAGAGGCCGGTCACCGCGAAGCGATCGGTGTCCAGCGACGGCTCCTTGGCCAGGACATCGAGGAAGGCGCCGATATCCTTCACCGAGTCCTCGCGCTTCCACGGGCCGTTGTCGAGGTTCACGAACCGCTTGCCGTAGCCGCTCGAGCCACGGACGTTCGGGAAGAACAGCGCCACGCCCAGCTCGTTGAGCATATAGTTGTACGGACCCAGAAACTCCGGCCGGGTCTGGCCTTCCGGTCCGCCGTGGATGTCGACGATCAGCGGCCGCTTGCCGGGGAACTTGGCCGGGTCGGGCTGATAGAGGAAGCCGGACACCGTCTCGCCGTCGAAGCTGGGGATTTCGACCAAGCGCGGCTCGACGTTGGCCGCCGGGTCGAGGCCGCCGGTTTCGCTGCGGGTCCATTGGGTGACGTTCAGCGTCTTGGAATCGATCGAGAAGGCGTCGCCGGCCACCTTGGCCGAGGACAGGCTCAGGCCGATGTCGCCCCAGGGCGCGATCTCGATGGCCGAGCCGATCGCGTAGGGGATCACCCCCGCGGGCAGGCCGTCGACGTTGCGGACCCCGCCGGTGGCGACATCCAGGACGCGCAGGCGCGACACGCCCGCCTCGTTGACGGCGTAGGCGACGAAGCTTCCGTCCGGCGAGACCGCGAAATCGCTGACGTCCCAGCGGAGGTCCTTGCTGACGGGGACGAACTTGCCGCCCTTCCGCTCGATCCGGCCAAGGCGCAGGAAGTCGGAGTCCTTGTCGGACGTGGCCCAGATCGACCCGTCCGGAGCGTACCGGGCGCCGACGTAGGAGACCTCGCCCTTGGGATCAGTCACGGCGGTCAGTTTGCCGCCGGCCAGATCCAGCTCGTAGACGACCGCCTTGTTGATCGACATCCGGTTGACGATCAGCGCGGTGCGGCCGTCGGCGGAGAAGTCGGCGATGTTCCAGCCGCCGCCGCTGACCTGGGCGACCATCCGCTCGGAGCCGGGCTTGCCGGGATCGCTGACATAGAGGTCGGCGTCGGTCCCGTTACGGCGCGTGGAGGAGTAGCCGATCAGGCTGCCGTCCCGGTTCCAGGCGCCGAACCAGTTGCGGCTCTTGCCGTCGGTCAACAGGGTCAGGCGGCCGTCGGCCAGGGTGTAGAGCTGGTAGAACTCGGCGCCGCCCTGATCCTTCTGCACCACCAGGGTGCGGCCGTCCGGGGACAGCGCCCCGGTCAGGATCGGCTCGTTCTCGAAGCTCAGTTGGCGGCGATCCGCGCCAGGCGCGCCGACGGCGTGCACCTGGTTGGCGTTGCCGAAGCGGGTCTTGACCAGCATCGAGCGGTCGACGGGGTTCCAGCCGAGGAAGTCGGCGCGGCGCGCCTGCATGTAGGGCTGGGTCGCGGCGACGAGGGCGTCGGGGATCGGCGGCAGGCCGTCGGCGACGATGGCGGCGGGGCGGGGGGCTTCGGCCAGGGCCGGGGCGGCCGTCAGTCCGATAGCGATCGCGAGGGCGATACGGGAAATCATCGGGAACTCCAGAAAGAGGGCGCCGCCGGTCCCCGAGGCTGGGGGAGGGACCGGCGGCTGGGCGTCAGGCCGGCGTCAGAAGCTCAGCCGCGCCCCGACCGTGAAGTACCGGCCGATCACGTCGTAGTAGGGCGAGTACAGCGATCCCGGAGGCGGATCCTTATCGAACAGGTTGGTGATGTTGCCGTAGAGCTCGACCTTGTTGCCCTGGAAGTCAGGCAGGTTCACCGTGCCGCCGATGTCGACGTAGGTGAACGCCTCGATGTGGTTGTTCACGAGCTTGACGGTGCTGTTGTACGCGCCCTCGGAGATGTAGCGGGCGCGGATGTAGGCGCTGGCGTCGTCGCCCTTCCAGCCGAGCGTGCCGTTCAGTCGGAGCTTCGGCACGCCGAGGCCGAACGAGTAGCCCTGCGAGCGGACGTACTCGATCTCCTTGACGCCGTCGTCGGTCGTCAGGCTGTTCACCCAGGTGCCGACGAGGCGCAGGTTCACGCGGCCCGGCGCGCCTTCGAAGAAGCTGTCCAGCGAGGTGGTGTAGGAAACCTCGGCGTCGAAGCCGTCGGTCTCGTACTTGGACAGGTTCACGTAGGTCGAGCGGGTCTCGAGGAGCGATCCGGCGTTGTCGCGGGTGATCCGCGAGCAGAGGTCGAGGTTGCCGAGCGAGCAGCGCGTAACGACGTCCTGCGGCGCGATCGTGGTGATGACGTCGTCGATCTTGATATGGAAGTAGTCGAGCGACATGTTCAGCCCGGCGATCGCCGGCGGCGCATAGGTCACGCCCAGGGTGAGCGTGTCCGCCGTTTCGGGCTTCAGGTTCGGGTTACCGCCGCCGATATTCTTGACGTAGACGGTTTCGGCGGGCCTCGTCGGCGTTCTCGGATCGTTGATCCAGTTGTAGCCGATCGTTGTCGTGGTGAAGAGCTCCGTCAGGTTGGCCGAACGGATGTCGCGTGACTGCGTGATGCGGCCGCGGAAGCCCGGGAAGAACTCGTTCGTCGCGCCGACCTTCCAGGACCAGATCGATCCGCTGGTGTCGTAGTCCGAGATACGCGCGGCGGCGTTCAGTTCGAGGCGGTTGAACACCGGCACGTCCGCGACGAGCGGAACCAGGACTTCAGCGAAGGCCTCCTTGACGGTGAACTCGCCGCTCATGTCCGAGAAGCTGAAGGTCTGGAACGCCTTGGCGCGGTCGAGCGCGCCGGCGTGCTGAACGACCTTCTCGCGCCGGGCTTCGGCGCCCACGGCGATCGAGACATCGCCCGCGGGCAGGCTGAAGGGCTCGCCGCGCAGGCTGATCCCGCCTACGTCGAGAGTGGTGCGGGCGCGCTGCTGCGGCGTGCCGGTCACGTAGGCGATGGCTTCCTTGCTGGGCGCGCCCAGGCCGAACAGGTTGATCGGGACGCAGTTGGTGCTCGGGTCGGTCAGGGCGACGCGGCAGATCGGGGTGTTCGTGCCGGGGCGGAGGACGGAGTCGACGGCCTGGGCGTACTCCTTGGTCAGCAGGAAGCCGGGGGTGTCGATGTTGTTCTCGTACTCGCCGTGGCTGACGTAGCCGCTCCAGCGCCAGCCGTCGCCGATCGTGCCGTCGAGCGCGAAGGTCAGCTGGGTGGTCACCCGCTCGAAGTCGATGCGCGAGTAGGACAGGTCGGAATTGAATCGGCCCATCGTGAAGCTGGTCTCGCCCGCCGACGCCAGGGCGTCCTTCATGGCCTGCGGCAGGAAGGCGTTGTCCGACTTGATGGTCAGGTTGCCGCGGTTGTGGTCGCCGAACCAGATGTAGTCGTTCCACATCCGGGCGTGGCGCACGTCGGCCGTCAGCTTGACGTTGTCGGTCAGGTCGTAGGTGACGCTGGCGAGGAGATTGTAGCGTTGCTGCGGCGTGACGAGGGGGCTCAGGTCGTCGTTGGACGGGCCTTCCCCGCCGACCATCAGCGTCTTGTCCACCCGGCCGTACTGGAAGTTGCGCAGGGAGCCGTCGGGGTTGAAGACCTTGCCCTTGTAGATGCCGGACAGGATCAGGCCGCCATAGGCGGCGTTGGAGAAGCCGACATCGCCGACGTTGATGAAGGCGTCGGTGTCGGGGCCGGCTGAAACCTGGGCCCAGCGGCCGACGTTGGGGCGAGAGACCTTCGGCGTGACGCCGTCGTTGTGCAGGTATTCGCCGCCGATGACGAAGTGGCCGCGACCGTCGGCGAAGGCGGCGCCGTAGGCGCCTTCGAAGCGGAACTCTTCCGCGTCGTCGTACGACGAGATGCCGTACTGCGCCCCGAACTTGCCGCCCTCGAGGGTGCGGTTGATCGTGATGTTGGCGACGCCGGCGACGGCGCCCGAGCCCCAGGCGGCCGAAGCGCCGCCGGTGACCACGTCGACGCCCTTGATCAGGACGTTCGGGATCGCGTTCAGGTCGTTCTCGCTCGAGAAGCGGCGACCATCCAGCAGGATGAGGGTGCGGCTGATGCCCAGCCCGCGCAGGTCGAGGGGCGCGTTGCCGGCGCCGGTGTTGGTGCCGGTGGTCTGCGGCGAGGTGGTCGCGCGGAACTGCGGCATGTCGTTCAGCGCGGCGGCGACGTTGCTGCGCGCGCCGACGGTCAGCTGCTCGGCGGTGATCTTCACGGTCGGAGTCGGCGCCTCGAAACCGGCGCGGTCGATACGCGAACCGGTGACGACGATGGCCTCGACCTCGGAGGCGTCTTCGGTCTGGGCGACGGCGGCGCCGGCCACGCAGGCGGCCAGGACGGCGGGCGTCAGGCTGCAGGTCGTCAGCAGGCGGGAGCGCCTGCGGCTGGAAAGAGTCATGCGAAATCCCCTGTTCTCGCGAGCGACGTTTGGTTTGGCCTCCTCCCCGGATCGCGCTCTGCCGTCGCTTGCCGAGTGGAAGGCGGCGTCCCGTCACGCGGCGGCGCCGCGCACGGGACTTCCGTCTTCCGGCCGTACTGCCCCCGCTGTCCCTCTTGCCTGAGAGATTCGAGCCCCAGGGGCCCTTGCTCCGTCGGCGAGACCGGCGCGCGCGCCGATCCACTTTCCAGCTTCAGTCCTTGCCCTGCGGTCCGTTTGCCTGAGCGTTTCCGGGGCGGTTGCGCCTTCGGCGTCAGGCCGAAACCTGATCTCTCCCGCAAGAGCGCCTAATGTAAGGATCAACCCATTATGGCTGTCAAATCGGGCATTTGAGCAATGAAGGATCGATAAGTGTCAAATATTTGGTGGAATATTGCCGCCGTCTGCGGCGTGCACAACCTGGCGGCGGCGCCGGCGACGCGCTTGGATTGAGCGTGACAGGTCTCTGACAGATTGGCCGGCCTCGAACAAATTTTCGCCGACCGGTCATATTTGCGCGAGAGGAGGCGAACCTGTGGCCTGGGTGCCGCGAATATGGGCGGGACTGAAGCGCAATCGCACAACCAGCCCTTTTCGCCGCCGCCGATTCTGCACTTCGATCGCGATCCCGAAGGCGTCCGAGATCGCATGCACGATAGCGAGGCCCAAGCCGGCGCCGTCCGCGCCGCGCGCCTGGTCGCCGCGGTAGAATCGCTCGGCCAGATGCGCCAGGTCGGCTTCGGCGATGCCGGGGCCGCGATCCCAGACCAGAACGGTGATGTCAGTCCCGACCGGCGGCGCCCAGAGGAAGACCTCGCCGCCGCCGTAGTTGACCGCGTTCGAGACGAGGTTGTTCAGCAGCTCGACCAGCAGCACCGGATCACCCCGGACGGTCAGGGCGGAGGCGGGGAGCCGTCGATGCAGTCGCGCGTGACGATGGTTGCGCGCCGTATCGAGTACGACCTGGTCGACGACTTCCTGCAGGTCGGCCTGCCCCGACGCCGCCGCCGTTTCGGCCCGCGCGAGCGCCAGCAGCTGCTTGAGCATCAGGTTGAGACGCGCCGAGGCGTCTCGGGAGTCCTGGATCAGGGCCGCGCTCTCGTCGCGGCTCCCGCTCCGGCCGGCCAGCAGGGCGAGGTTGGCGGTGATCACCGATAGCGGCGTGCGCAGTTGGTGGGAGGCGTCCGGCGCGAAGCGCTCGAGGGCCGAGGCCGAGCGCTCGAGGCTGGCCAGCAGGCCGTTGTAGGCCCGCACGACCGGCGCGATCTCGACCGGCACTCGCGACAGGTCGGCGGGGGCGTAGTCCGCGCGGCGACCGGCGGACTGGTCGGTCAGGCGTCGGACCAGCCGGTCGAGGGGGCGGAGGCTCCACAGAACGGCCGGCCAGATCAGCAGGGCCGCGCCGCCGACCAGCAGGACAGGCAGCGCGATGAGGCCGGACAACAGCTCCAGGACACCTGCGCGCCGGGAGTCGAGGGTCTGGGCGACCACCACCACGATCGGGTCGGCGACGCCGGGCACGTCGACCGTGGTCTCCGCGATGCGGATCGGCATCTCCCGGATGCGGCCGTCGCGAAACCGCATCTCGTTCGGTGGTGGCGGCGCGGCGGCCTGCAGGTCGGAATAGCCGGTGACCAGCCGGTCGCCCTGGCGCACGCTGTAGAAGACCGCGTCGCGTTCCGGCCCATCCAGCAGGCCGAGCGACCAGGGCGGGATCGACACCGTCGCCTGGCCGTTCTCGGCCCCGATCTGCTCGACGATGGCCGACACGGAGCCGGCCAGCAGGCGATCGGATGTGCGCTCCACGATCCTGTGGGCGACGATCGCGCCTCCGGCGGCCAACGCCGCCGCCAACAGGGCCAGCGGGATGATCTGAGCGACCAGCAGGCGCAGCACCAGGCTGGGCGGTGAGCGCCTCACGGGTCGAGCCTGTAGCCGAGTCCTCTGAGCGTGCGCAGGCTGGGACCGTCCGGCTGAAGCTTGCGGCGCAGACGGCCGACGTGGACGTCCAGCACGTTCGGCGCGACGGATTCGTCGCCTGGAAACATCTCGGCGGCGAGCAGGGCGCGGTTTACGGCTCGGCCGGCGCGGCCGACCAGCACCTTCAGCGCCGCCCATTCGCGGGGACGGAGGTCCAGGATGCGGTCGCCGACGCGAGCGGTCCCTCCATCGAGATCACACACCAGTTCGCCGACCACAACCGAGGCGGAGGCCGCACCGATGGTCCGCCGCGCCACCGCACGGACACGGGCGACCAGTTCCTCCGGCTCGAAGGGCTTCAGGACATAGTCGTCGGCGCCCATGTCCAGGCCGGCGACTCGATCGCGCACGGCGTCGCGGGCGGTCAGCATCACGACCGGCAGGGTCGAGCCCGAGCGTCGCAGTCGCCCGAGGATCTCGAAGCCGTCGATGTCGGGCAGCCCGATGTCCAGAATCATGGCGTCGAACGCGGTGTCCGCGGAGACCTTCAGCGCCGCTTCGCCCGTGGCGACGCAATGAGCCTGATGGCCCGAGCCTTCCAAGGTGGCCGCCAGCGACCGTCGGAGGGGGGCGTCGTCCTCGACAACAAGTATCTTCATGGCCGATGGTGCAACGCGGTAATCAAGGCGACCGAGGGGGGAGCGACATCCGACGCCAGCTGTTCGATCGCGTCAAGCCGGCAGCAGCCTGGATGGGCGCTGTCGTGATCACGGCCTTCCTGGCGGGGTGCCAGCCGTCGACCCTGGGGCAGGCCACAGCGTCGCCGGTCGTGCGACGCGCCCAGGCCGAGGGTCGGGTCGTCGTCTACGCCAACACCGACATGGGCGGGCCGGTCGTGGCCGGCTTCCAGAGGCGGTATCCGCAGGTGAGGGTGACCTATCGCGAGCTGACCTCAAGCCAGATCCAATCGGCGGTTCTCGCCGAGGCCGCGTCGTCCGCGCCCGTCGCGGACCTCGTCTGGAGCTCGTCGATGGACATCCAGGTCAAGCTGATCAACGACGGCTACGCCCAAACCTACAAGAGCCCGGAAGCCCGACGGCTGCCGCGCTGGGCGGTGTGGCGCAACCAGGGCTTCGGCGTCACGGCGGAGCCGGTCGGCTTCGCGTACAACAGCCGCCTGTTGCCGCCCGACCAGGTTCCGAGAAGCCACGCCGAGCTGCTGGCCTCGCTGCGCGACGATCCTGAACGCTGGCAAGGGCGGATCGCTCTCTATGACCCTGAGCAGAGCGGGGTGGGTTTCATGTATCTGTCGGCGGATCTGCAGAAGTACCCCGAGGCCTGGACCCTGATGGAGGCGATCGCGCACAGCCGGCCGGGTCTCTACGTGCCGGGGGGGACGATCTTGAGCAAGGTCGCCAAGGGCGAGCACCTGATCGCCTTCAACATGAACCGTTCCTACGCTGACTCCTGGGCGGCTCGAAACGACCGAGGCGTCGTCTATCAGACGCCGACCGACTATCATTTCACTGTCTCGCGGGTGGCCTTCGTCACCCGCGCGGCGCCGCATCCGAACGCGGCGCGACTGTTTCTCGACTATCTGATGTCGCCTGAGGGCCAGGCGAAGCTGCGCGAGAGCCGGCTCACGCCGGTGATCGACGCCGCGGACGGGGCGTCTCCCGACGGCGCGACTCCGATCCGCGTCGGTCCGGCCTTGCTGGCCAATCTCGATCAAGCTCGCCGCGACCGGGTCCTGCGTGAGTGGCGCGCGATGCTGGCGGGAGAAGCGGCCGACGGCGCATCGCCGCCGCGTTAGACAAGAAAAAGGCCCCGGAAGCAGCGCTGCCGGGGCCCTTCAATGTCAGCTTCCGCTGAAGTTAGCCGTTGACGGCGTCCTTCAGTTGCTTGGCCGGCTGGAACGCGACCTTCTTGCTGGCGGCGATCTCGATGGCCGCGCCGGTGGCCGGGTTGCGGCCGGTGCGGGCCGGCTTGGCCTGGACCTTGAACTTGCCGAAGCCGGGGATCGAGACTTCTTCGCCGCGGACGGCGGCTTCAGTCACGGCCTTGAAGACGCCGTCGATGATGGCCTTGGCTTGAGCCTTGGTCAGCTTGTCGTCGGCGGCGACGGCGGCGTCGACTAGATCGGAAACGTTCATTCTGCAAACTCCACGAATGGAAAGTGAAGCTCGCACGCTGCGAACCTCTTGCATGCCGTGATGGCATGAGTCGCAACCGGAAACAGGCCGTCCCGTATGGGTTTCTGCCCATTATGGGCCCCAAAACGGGGGAAAACCGCCCCTCCATGCCTATCACGCCGTGTCAAGACGACCCCGACCGCCGCTAGTGCCCCCCGCCGGGGGCCGCGACTCGGGCCGGACGCGGGGCCAGCCAGATGGTCGCCGCCGCGATCGCGAACACCATGGCGGTGACCACGAACATCTGGTTGGTCGACAGCATGACCGCCTGCGATTGGACCAGGCCTTCGAGCTGAGCCCTGGCCTGGTCGGGCGTGAAGCCCTGCGCCACCAGGCCGTCCATGGTCGTCTGCGCTCCGTTCAGAGCGCCGGCCAGGTCGGTGCGCTTGACGCTGGCCGTGTTCTCCCAGGAGGTGGTCATGATCGAGGTCGCGAAGGCGCCCGCCGTCACCCGCAGGAAGTTGGCGATCCCCGCCGCCCCCGCGGTCTCCTCCGGCTTCACCGACGACAGGGCGATGCTCTGGGTCGGGATGAAGAAGAAGGGCATTGCGAAGCCGAGCAGCAGCTGCGGCATGGCGATGACCATGAAGTCGGCGTTGGTCGCGAAATGGCTTCGCCAGAGCGCGATCGCCGCCATCCAGAACACCCCGAACGAGACCAGGGCCCTTGGATCGCGCTTGGCGACCTGGCTGGCCACGATCGGCGACATGACCACCGCCAGGATGCCCTGGAACGCGGCGGCGTAGCCGGCCCAGGTGGCGGTGTAGCCCATGTTGGTCTGCAGCCAGAGCGGGATCAGCACCACGGTTGCGAAGAAGGCCCCGAAGGTGAGCGACAGCGTCGTCACCCCGACCGCGAAACCGCGGTGGCGGAAAATCCTTAGATTCACGATCGGGTTCTCGGCCGTCAGCTCCCAGATCAGGAACGCCGCGAAGCCGATCACCGCGACGATCGACAGGATCACGATGAAGCTCGACGAGAACCAGTCCAGCTCCTTGCCCTTGTCGAGCACGATCTGCAGCGAGCCGACCCAGACCACCAGCAGGATCAGGCCGACATAATCCACCGGCACGCGGCGCGTCGGGTTCTCGCGCTTGGACAGCTGCTTCCACGCCAGGAAGGCGACGCCGAAGGCCACCGGGATGTTGATGAAGAAGATCCAGTGCCAGCCGATGTTGTCCGACAGGGCGCCGCCCAGGATCGGCCCGGCGATGGGGCCGACGACGGTGGTCATGCTCCAGATGCCCAGCGCCTGGGGCGCGCGTTCCTTGGGGAAGATCTGCAGCAGCAGGGTCTGGGACATCGGCATGATCGGGCCGCCGCACAGGCCCTGCAGGATCCGGAAGAGCACCAGGGCGCCGAAGGTCGGCGCCAGGCCGCACAGGATCGAGAAGACGCCGAAGCCGATCAGGCCGATGACGAAGACCTTCACCGCACCGAAGCGCATGGCCAGCCAGCCGGTCAGCGGCACGGTGATGGCCTCGGCCACCGCGTAGGAGGTGATGACCCAGGTGCCCTGGCTGGGCGAGACGGCCAGACTGCCGGCGATATGCGGCACGGCGACGTTGGCGATGGTGATGTCGAGCACCACCATGAAGTTGGCCAGGCCCAGCAGCAGCCCCGTGAGCAGCAGGGGCAGGCCCGTCAGCGGCGGCAGGGCCGCCGGAGGGTTCTGTTGCGACACCGCGCGCTCCTTCGGCTAGCGGCCGGAAATGTCGATTTCGGCGTCCATCGAAAGGCCGACCCGCAGCGGATGCTCGGCCAGTTCCTTGGGGTCGAGCACGATGCGCACGGGGATGCGCTGCACCACCTTGATCCAGTTGCCGGTGGCGTTCTGGGCGGGGATCAGGGCGAAGGCCGAGCCGGTGCCGCCCGCCACGCCCTGGACGCGGCCGTGGAACTTCACGCCCTTGCCGTACAGATCGCTGGTCAGAACGACCGGCTGGCCGGGACGCACCTTGCGCAGCTGCACTTCCTTGAAGTTGGCGTCGACGAAGGCGGACTGGATCGGGACCACGCTCATCACCGGCGCGCCGTTGGCGATCTTCTGGCCGACCTGGATGGTCTTGCGGGTGACCAGGCCGTCGACCGGCGAGCGGATCACCGTGCGTTCGAGGTCGAGCTCGGCCTGGGCCAGGCGGGCGCGGGCGGCGGCGACCTCGGGATTGTCGGCGGCGCTGCTCCCGGAGATCAGGGCGGCGGCGGCGCGCTGCTGGCCGCGCGACTGGGCGGCGGCGGCGCGCGCCTGGGCGACGCCCGCCTGGGCGGCGGTCAGGGCGGCCCGCGAGGCTTCGTAGCGGTTCTCGGCCTGGGTCAGTTCGTCGCCGGACACCGCGCCCGAGGCCGACAGGTTGGTGCGGCGCCCGTACTCGACCTGGGCGCGGTTGAAGTCCGAACGGGCGCTGGCCAGGGCCGCGTCGGCCCGGGCGATGTCGGCGTCGCGGGCGGCGGTCTGGGCGGCGAAGGCCTCGTCGTTGGCGAAGTACTGGCCGACGCGGCGCTCGGCCTGGCCCAGCTCGGCGCGGGCCCGGTCGACCGCCAGCCGGTAGTCGGCGGGGTCGATCACGGCCAGCACGTCGCCCGTCTTGACGGCTTGGGTCTCGCGTACGGGAGCGGAGACGATGGGGCCGGAGACCAGGGCGCTGACCTGCGCCACGTCGGCCTGGACGTAGGCGTTGTCGGTCGTGACGTGGCGCGAACCGACCAGCAGCCAGTACAGGAGCCACAGCAGCGCTGCGACAACGATCAGGGCTCCGAGGATCAGGAACAGCCGCTTGCGGCGGGCGCCGTTCGGGCTGGCGGCGGTCGAGGGGAGGGCGCCGGTGGCGGCGCCCGCTTGCGGCGTCGATCCGATGTCGTCGGGCATGGGAGATGACCTTGGGGGAGGGGGTCAGAGGCGGAAGCCGCCGCCCAGGGCGCGAGCCAGGGCGGCGTCGAGGGTGAGGGCGCGAGATTCCAGGTTGGCGGTGGTTCGGCGCTGCTGGATCAGGGCGTTCTCGGCGCCGAGAACGACCGTGTAGTTGTCCAGCCCGCCTTCGTAGCGGAGCTTGGCGATGCGATAGGCTTCCTCGCCCTTGGCCTGGGCGTCGCGGGCGGCGGAAAGGCGCGTGGTCAGGCCCCGTTCGCTAGCGGCGGCGTCGGACACCTCGCGCAGGGCCTGGATCAGGGTCTCGTTGTAGGCGGCGACGGCCGCGTCATAGTCGGCGCGGGCCCCGCGGTAGGCGCCGGACAGGCGTCCGCCCTGGAAGATCGGCAGGCTCAGCGCCAGGCCGGCCTGGCCGACGTCCGAGCCGGACTCGGTCAGCATGTCGAGGCCCAGGGACTGAACCCCGATGAAGGCGGCCAGGTTGACGTTCGGATAGAAGGCCGCGCGGGCGACGTCGATCCGCTTGCCGGCCGCTTCGGCGCGCAGTCGGGCGGCCTGCAGGTCGGGCCGGCGGCCGAGCAGGTCGGCGGCCAGGTTGGCCGGCAGGCCGAAGGTCGTCGGCGCGGCTCGGGCCGGGCGGACGATGGCGAGGCCGCGATCGGGTCCGGCGCCGAGCAGGGCGGCCAGTTGGTCGCGGCCGAGGTCGATCGCCTCGTTGGCGGCGGCCAGATCGTGCTCGGCCGTGGCCAGCCCCGCCTCGGCTTGGCGCAGCTCGCCCTCGTTGGCCGCGCCGTTGGCGACCTTCTGGGCGACGAGCTTGCGGGTCGCCTCGCGGTTTTCGTGCGCCTGTCGGGCGGTCTCGGCCTCCGCGAAGGCGCGGCCCAGGTCGGCATAGGCGGCGACGACGCCGGTGGTCAGCATCAGCCGGGCCTGGGCCGCGTCCATGCGGGCCGCCTCGGCCTCGGACGTCGCCGCCGCGAGGGCGGCGCGGTTGCGGCCCCAGAGGTCTAGATCCCACGACAGGTCCAGCGTCGCGCGGCCGGTGTCGTTGTAGCCCTCCGGCACGAAGGCCGGGGGGATGCCGTTGTTGTAGCTCTGCTTGGTCTCCGCGGCCTGGCCGTTCAGCGTCGCGCTGGGCAGCAGGGCCGCGCGGCTCTGCTGGGCGCGGGCCTGGGCGGCGCGCAGCCGCGCCTCGGCCTGGGCCAGGGGCGGGGATCCGGCGAGGGCTTCGTCGACCAGGGCGTCCAGCTGGGCGTCGCCGTAGATGGTCCACCAGCGGTCGGCCGGCCAGTCGGCGGCGGGCGCCGCCAGGCTCTGGGCGCTGGCCAGCGACGCGGAGGTCTTGAGGTCTGGCTTGGCGCCGAGATCGGGCACGGCGGCGCACGCCGACAGCGCCAGGGCGGATGCGGAGAGGAGGGCGATGACGCGGGCCATACGGCTTCTCGCAGACTCTGGATGGGGTGTGCGGCTAGAAAACCGTACGGTACGGTCATATGTTATAGCGGCTGGACGACGTCAAGGCCCAACCGTACAGGATGGTCAGATGGTGAAGACTGCGCCCCAATCCAAGCGCGACGAGCGTCGCGACGTACGCCGGGATCATATTCTCGACGTGGCGCAGGCCTGTTTCCTGGCCGAGGGCTACGCCGCCACCTCGATGTCGACCATCGCCGCGCGCCTGGGCGGCTCCAAGGGCACGCTCTACAACTACTTCCGCTCCAAGGAGGAACTGTTCCAGGCGGTGATGCAGCGACAGTGCTCGGCCAGGGCGGAGACGCTGTTCGACATCGAGCATGAAGAAGGCTCGTTGCGCGCGCGGCTGGAGCACTACGCCCGCAGCTTCCTGAAGCTGTTGCTCGAACCCGACGCCATGGCCCTCAATCGACTGGTTGTGGGTGAGAGCGAGCGGTTTCCCGAGATCGGGCGCGGCTTCTACCAGTTGGGCCCGAGGGTGATCATGACCCGCATGGCGGCCGTCTTCGAGGAGATGATGGACCAGGGCGTCCTGCGCCGCGCCGACCCGCTGGTGGCCGCGCAGCAGTTCAAGGACCTGGCCATTTCCGGCGTCTATCAGCCGCGGCTCTGGAACGCGATCGAGCCCCCGGACGAGGCGACCATTGAACGTCAGGTCGCCAACGCGGTGGACACCTTCCTGCGCGCCTATCGCGCCTAGGCCGAAGGCTCGGGGTCTTCCTCGGGCGTGATCTCGGCCAGGCCGAGCAGACCGCCTTCCCAGAGGTGCGGGACGATGGGCTGGGCCTTGGCCAGGATCAGGCACAGTCGCTCGATGGCCGGCAAGGCGGAGCGCACTTCGCGAATGAGGATGGGATCGGCTCGCGCCAGATCGTCCGCCGTGGCGGAGGCGCGGCTCGTCGCGAAGGCTCCGCTGGCGATGTGCAGGAAGCGCAGGGCGTCGACGAGCCTGCGCCAGGCGGTTACGCCCTTGGCCGTGGTCGTCTCCAGCGGGGAGACGATGGCCCCCAGGGCGTCGATGGGCGGGCCGTCGGTGAAATTGATCATCAGCAGCGCCAGTCGGCGAAGCCGGGACGAGGTCTGGTTCGCCGCGCCGACATAGTCCTCCCGGGCCGCGCGCAGGAAGTCGCCGAACCGCTCCGGGTCGGCGATCGCCACCAGGACATGAGCCCGCAGGCGGGTCATGGCGTCGAACATGAGCAGAAGCCAGGGCGTCAGGGCGCTCTGCGGCAGGCGGGCGGCGGCGCGTTCGAAGTCGTCGGTGAAGTCTTCGCCGGTCATTGACCGTCGCTTCCGTGGGGGCGAGAGAGCGCCCAGCGGACCACAAGGCCCTGGGCGACGATCAGGCCGATCCACAGGGCCAAGCCTGCTCCGACCGCGACCAAGATCAGCAAGACATCACCCTCACGCCCACTTGGCCGATCGAGCGGCCGTCCCGGATTAAAGCGCTAACGCAGTCCAAGCGGCGGGCGGCGTAAACTGGTGCAACATTTGCGATTGTTTACAAACGTCGTGCCTCGCCGAACCGGCGTTCCCTGCTATGGTCCAGGAACGTCAACGTCCGGGGGGATGTTCAGAAGCTTCCGTGGGTTGAGGAATGAGAATAGCGGCGCTGGACGACGACGAAGCGCAGGCTGAAACTGTTTCGAGGTTGCTCAGCGAGGCCGGGCACAGCTGTCAGACCTTCCATGCCGGCAAGGCGCTGATCGCGGCGCTGCGACGCGAGACCTACGATCTCCTGGTGCTGGACTGGAACCTGCCGGACCTGACGGGACTGGAGGCGATCGCCTGGGCGCGCGAGAATCTCGCCTCGCCGCCGCCGATCCTGCTGCTGACCGGCCGCTCCGACGAGGGGGACGTGGTCAAGGGGCTCAACGCCGGCGCGGACGACTACGTCATCAAGCCGGTCCAGCCGACGGTTCTGCTCGCCCGCGTGAACGCCTTGCTCCGCCGCGCCTATCCTGAGAGCGGCGGCGGCGGGATCGAGACGTTCGGCGACTACGCCTTCAACCTTCCGGCCGATACGGTCACGGTGCGCGGCGAGCCGGTGGCGCTGACGGCCAAGGAATTCGGCCTGGCGCTGCTGCTGTTCCGGAACACCCACAGGGCCCTGTCGCGAGCACATATTCTCGAGGCGGTCTGGGGGCGCAACCCCGACCTGCCGACGCGGACGCTGGACATGCACATCTCGCGTATCCGGACCAAGCTCAACCTGCGCCCGGAGAACGGTTTCCGCCTGGCGCCGGTCTACAGCTACGGCTATCGCCTGGAGCGGCTGGAAGAAAAGGCGACGATCGAGGGATGAGACGGGAGCTCCTCATCGCGGCGGCGAGCGCCGGACTCGCCGTGGCGTGGTGCGGCGCCGCCGCCGGCGCGGAGGCCGTGACGGTCTATGAGGTGCGCAAGGGCGATACGCTCTACGACCTCGCCCAGCGCTATTTCGTCAGGGTCGGGGACTACGGCGTCGTCCAGCGTCGAAACAAGGTCGCCGATCCTCGCCGCCTGCCGGTCGGCGCGCGGCTGACGGTGCCGATCCGCCTGCTGCGCACGGAGCCGACCGAGGCCCGGCTGGGCGCGTTCCGGGGCGATGTCCGCATCGAGGCCGGCGGTCGGACGATCGCGCCGACGAAGGCCATGCTGCTTCCCGAGGGAGCGGTCATCTCGACCGGAGCGGACGCGTTCGCACGGCTGGATCTCGAGGACGGTTCCCGGGTGACGTTGCCGTCGCAGAGTCGGATCCGGCTCGACCGTCTGCGCCGGACGTTGCTGACGGGCGCGGTGGATCGCGAATTGAGCGTCCAGGCCGGCCGCAGCCGATCGAAGGTCATGCCTCTGACCTCTCCGCAGGACCGCTACATCGTTCGCACGCCGATGTCGGTGTCGGCGGTCCGGGGCACGGAGTTCCGCGTCTGGTACCAGCCGGACGAACGCCGTGCGAGCACCGAGGTCGTGGAAGGCTCGGTGACCATGGATACGGAGGCGTCCGAGCCGACCGTAATCGCGGCGGCGCAGGGCGCGACGGCGGCCGCCGACGGCCGCCTGACCGCTCGTCCGTTGCCGCCGCCGCCGCGTCTGGCCGCCCCCGGGCGGAGCCAGGATGACCCGGTCGTGGCCTTCCCGATCACGCCCGCGGCCGACGCCGTCGCCTACCGCGCCGAGATCGCCGCCGACGCCGGTTTCCTGGACGTGGTCGCCGAGACGCAGTCGAATGCGCCGCTGGTCGCCTTCAACGCTCTGCCGGACGGGGACTACTTCCTCCGGACCACCACCGTCGACGCCGGGGGGCTGGAGAGCGTGCCGGCCGCCTATGCCTTCGAGCGCGCCCTGAACACGCTCGACCTTCAGGCGCCTCAGGCCAGCGGCGAGAAGCGGCGGCGGCAGTACCTGTTCCGCTGGACGGTCAGCGGCGCCGGGGAGCGGGTCTATCGGTTCCAACTGGTTCGTGAGGGCGATCCGGTTCCCGTCATCGACGAGATCGGCTTGACGGAGCCGCAGATCACCGTGACCGATCTGCCGGCCGGAGCCTATAGTTGGCGCGTGATGTCACGGACCTTCGCCCGCGGGCGTTTCGTGGAGAAATGGGCGCCCGCCCAGAAGTTCGAGACCGGCGGCTGACGGAGGGCTGGAGCATCGACACGCGGCGACGAGCTTCGGGCTTTCCACGTCCCCGCGTGCTGATCGAATGGCTGACCGTGGCTGTCATCGCCACCCTGGCGGTCGCCCTGCTGGCGGCCGGGCAGCTGACCCAGCGGGCCGACAACGTCATTTTCGACACCCTGGCGAAGCTCTCGGTCCGTGCGCCGTCCGAAGAGATCGTCATCGTCACGATCGACAACCGCAGCATCGCCGCGTTGGGACGCTGGCCCTGGCCGCGTTCGCACCACGACGCCGGGCTCCGGCGGCTCGCCGAAGCCCGCCCCAAGGCCGTGGGCTACGACGTGCTGTTCGTCGATCCGGACCGTGACCCGGCTCAGGATATCCGGCTGGCCGATGCGATGAAGACGACGCCGGTCTATCTGCCGATGACCTTCGACGTTCCGGGGCAGGATGGCGCGGCGTTTGATCCCTTGCCGCCCGTCGAGCCTCTGCGGGCGGCGGCGGCGGGTATTGGGCAGGTGAACGTCGAGTTCGATCCGGACGGCGTGGTGAGGCGGGCCTTCCTGTCGGAGAGCGATGGCCGCCGCGTTTGGCCGCATCTGACTGAATTGCTCTATCGCGCCGAACGGGGGCGTCCTTCGCCGGCCTATGAACGCGCTGACGCCGGCGCGTCGGCTCCCGTGGTCGGCGCCCTGACGCGCGAGCGGCCGGTGCTCATCTCCTTCGCTGGGCCGCCCGGACATTTCCGCAGCATCTCATTCGTCGATCTGTTCCGCGGCGAGGTTCCGTCCGAGTTCCTTCGCGGCAAGCTCGTCCTGGTCGGCGCGACCGCCGACGGGCTTGGCGACAGGCACGCCACGCCGCTGTCGGGCGGGACGCGGGTGATGCCCGGCGTCGAGCTGCAGGCGAACCTGCTCGACGCCTTGCTGACGGACTCGACGATCACGCCCGCCGAGGCCTGGGGGCGGATTGTCTTCGCGGTCGTTCCGTTGTGGCTGTTGCTGGCGGGGTTTCTATGGTTGCGGCCCCGCGCCAACATGGCTCTGGGCCTGGGCCTGATGATCGGCGTCGTCGGGTTGTCGATGATGCTGTTCCTGCTGGCCGAGGTCTGGATCGGCCCGGTGACCGCCCTGGCCGGCCTTCTGCTGGTCTATCCGCTCTGGAGCTGGCGTCGGCTCGAGGCCAGCAGCGCCTATATGGTCGAGGAGCTTCGGCAGTTCGCCGAGGAGCCGGACGTGCTGTCGGCGCTTTCGCGCGGCGGCGCGGCTCCGCCGAGCGATGTGATCGGCCGGCAGCTGGACCTGCTGAGCCGGGCGATCGCCCGGGCCCGCGACCTGCGCCGCTTCGTGACGGATGCGCTTCAGGGGCTGCCCGATGCGACCCTGGTCACCGGTCTGGACGAGCGGGTGATCATCGCCAATCGCGAAGCCGAGCAACTGTTCGAGGGGTTGAGCGGCCGGCCGGCCGTCGGCGCGCAGGTGGCGGACCTGACCGCGACGATGAGCGTCGTGGAGCCCGACGCCGAAGCGGATGGCGATGAGGCGAACCAAGCTTCCGGCGCAGCTGATATCGAGATGGAGACCCCTCGCGGCGAGACGTTCAACGTGCGGCGCACGGCGCTGACGGATGTCGACGGCCGGCCGGCGGGATGGATCGTGCGCTTCACCGACATCACCGCCTTGAAAGCGGCCGGGCGACAGCGCGAGCACATCCTTCAGCTTCTGACGCATGACATGCGCTCGCCGCAGGTCTCGATCCTGGCCGTTCTGGAGAACGCCGGGAAGGCGGAGGTGAAGCCGCCGGTTGCGGCCCGGATCGCCGGATATGCCCGGCGCACCCTGGCCCTGGCGGACAGTTTCGTACACCTCGCGCGCGCCGAGACGCGCCAGTACGTCTTGGAGGAAGTCGACCTCGGCGACCTGCTGATCGAGGCGGTCGACGACCTGTGGCCGCAGTCGCAGGCCCGGAAGATCACCGTGTCCACCGACGTGGGCGACAGCGAACATCTGGTCATGGCTGATCGGTCCCTGCTCACCCGCGTGCTCATCAACCTGATCGGCAACGCCGTGAAGTACGGTCGCGAGGCCGGTCGCGTGGACTGCCGGGTGTTCGCCCGCGACGGAGACGGCGGGCGCGAGATCGTCTGCGAGGTCGCCGATGACGGCCCCGGCATGAGCGAAGAGCAGCTGGCGCACCTGTTCGAACGGTTCTGGCGTTCGGCCGAGACGCGGGGGATCGACGGCGTCGGCCTGGGGTTGGCCTTCGTCCAGGCGGTGGTCAAACGGCACGGCGGCGCCGTGAGCTGCCGAAGCAGGCTCGGCGAGGGGGCGACCTTCTCGGTGAGTCTTCCCGCCGCCTAGGGGGCCGGGGCGAGCGGGACGGCGGGCAGGGCGGCCTGGACGAGCGTGGGCGCGGCCTCGGCGCAGCGCGCCTTGCGTCGCTTGGCGGAGGTCTCGACGCGGTAGACTTCGCGCCCGGTCGCGGTCTCCGAGATTCGAACGGTCAGCCGGCAGGCGCGCAGATCGGGATCCTTCCACCACTGGCGGCGGGCGGGCGCGACCCGCCAGGCCGGATCGTCTGCGGTCGGCGGCGGGGTGGCTTGGTCGTGCACGCCCACGGTCGTGGGGCGCTCGCCGTAGCTCAACTCGACCAGGTACCGGCCCTTGGCGGCCTCAGAGGCTGGCTGAAAGCCCATTTCCCGCAGCCGGGCTTCGATCAGCGGCGCGAGCGGAACGGCCTCGGGCGTCGCCGCAGCGACGCGATAGTCGCTGCTCGGCGATGGGCCAGGCCCGGTCGCGACAGCCTTCGGAGCGCCGGCGGCGCATGCCGACAGCAGCAGCGGGAGCAACAGCAGGGGTGCAAGCTTGATCGTCATCACCGAACCCGGGGGGAGTGGCCCTGAAGCGTCTTATAGCCGCTCAACGGCGCAAACGCCCCGTCTTTGCAATTGTTTACACGGGCCTAGCCGCGTTTGGGGCTAGGGCTTGAAGGGCCCGATCTGGACCGGGTCGTGACCCGTCGTTTCGGCGCCGGCCTCGAAGGGAGACCGCCGACATGCTCGAGCTCTCCATTCTGCAGTTGGTGGACGCGCTGTCGCGCCAGGGCCTTTCGGCCGCGGAACGGCAGCAACTCTTCGAGGCTCTGGGCCGGGACGGCGGGCATGAGGCGACCTCGGTTCTGATCCGACGCGCCGTGGCCGGCGACGCCGCCAGCCGGGTCGCGGCGATCAAGGTGCTGGGGCGGATGCGCCATCCCGGGGCCCGCGACGCCGTCCGTGAAGCGCTGTCGGATCCCGAAGGGGCGGTGAGGATCGCCGCCGCCGAGGCCTTGTCCCGCGAGGCGCCGCGGCGGCAGCCGATCCCGGATGATCGGCTGCGCGCCAACGTCATCGCCTTTCCCGGCGCCGATGGCCGTCGAATGTCCGAGCGCTAGATCTCTACCGGGCGACAATTGTTTACAAGCGCGCCTGTTGGGTTGGAGAGCAGGTCACCCTAGAATTTATTCCGCGGGGGCGTCCAACGTCTGCTGGGTTAACATGGGTGACGAAGAAGTCTTCAAGCGAGAACTGGTTAGACTTGTTCCTGACCTGACGGGTTGGGCGCGGTACTTGACCAAGGGCGCGGACGACGTCGGCGATCTGGTCCAGGATACGATCGTGAACGCCCTGAAGTACCGCGATCGGTTCGAACCGGGCAGCAACCTGAAGGCCTGGACGTTCCGCATTCTGCGCAACCGGTTCCTGTCCCAGCGGCGATCGGCCCGCAGGACCGATCCTCTCGAGCCCGAGATGGAAGCGATGTTGGCGACCGTCGATGATCGTCAGTCGGCCTTCGACCTGGACGACGCGCGGCGCGCGCTGGACGCCATGACGGAGGAGCGCCGGCAGTTGCTGCTGCTGGTCGGGGTGGCGGGGGTTTCCTACGAGGACCTGGCCGCCGCGGCCGGCTGCCCTCTGGGCACGGTCAAGAGCCGGGTGGCGCGGGCGCGGCAGGAGCTGCGCGGCGCGCTCGCCGGCCGGCCGCCGCGCGACGACATGCCCGCACACCAGGCGGTCGCGGTCATCACCCGCGACGCCGAGATTGTCCGCCGGCGCTGGGTTGAAGGGCGTCGCGCCGCCTAGCCGCCTTCCGTTGCGGAAGTTATCGAACAGCGTTCGTTGTGGTGAATTTGCAGCCCTGAGTGGCATGCTGCTTGCTGGTCCGAGTCAGGAGAACGGCGTAATACCGCGCCGGGGGGCGTTTGAAGCCTGGGCGGACGCGGTGAGCTAAACTCACGCGCGAAACCTGTTGGCGCACATCGCATATCCCCGTTCTCTGTCGCGTTTCCCGGGGACCAGCCGCGATGACCGTTATGACTGTGCAGGCTTCCAGGTTCGAGCGTATCGCCGCTCTAGTGGACCAACTCGCAGGGCGAGTCGTCGCGGACGGGCTGCCGAAGGTCGAGCGGGATCGGGCTCGGGCCCAGATTCTCGAATTGATACAGCTGGTCGAGGCCAAGCGGCGGCCGGACGCCCTGGCGCTGTCCCGCGCTCTGGGCCGTCTCTCGGACGCGCTCGCCGATCCGGTTCGCGGCCAGGCCGCGCCGGCTCGCCGTCGGGGCGCTGCGGCGCGTGTCGATCGCTTCCGGCGGGCGCTTCGCCGGATCGGGGTGATCATCGCCGCTTCGGCGACGGTCGCCGCGCCGCAGCTGGCTGCCGCCGCTGTCGGCGATTCGGTGCTGAACCCGGTCACCAACAACAATGAGACGGTGGTCGAGCAGATCAGCCCGGTGCTGGTGCGGACCAACCAGGGCAACTTCATTCTGCTGGCCCAGACCGTCGGCCAGACCTTCACCGACAGCACCACGGATCCGGCCAACCCGGTCAACTACGAGATCACGGCGGTCACCAAGGACTCCGACAACCAGGTCGTCTCGGTCACCGTCAAGAACCTGAGCACCAACGCGACCTCGTCCCAGGCCGTGGTCACCAATCTGTCGGGCGCGATCAACGGCGCGCCGACGCCGGGCGCGCCGGGCGGCGCGGGCAGCGGCGCGGGCAGCTTCACCTTCACGCCGGCGGCGGGCGACCTGAACAACTACGCCAACGCCCAGCACGGCAACAACGGCGGCGACGGCTCCGACGGCGGCGGCGTCCGCATCTGCGCCTTCGGCGGCTGCGTCACCATCGGCAAGAACCCTTCGGCCGGCGGCGCGGGGGCGACCGGTCCGGCGATCGGCGTCAACCTGAATCCGGGCAACTGGGGCGACATCCAGACGGTGTCGAACAACCTGCCCGGCGTGATCGTCTCCAGCGTCGGCGGCAACGGCGGCCAAGGGGGCGACGGCTACGGCGTCGACATCAAGGGCGCGGCCGGCGGCGCCGGCGGCGCCGGCGGTCCGGTCACCGTGACCACCAGCGTCAAGATCGTCACCGGCGGCGACAACGCCGCCGGCGTCTTCGCCCAGAGCCGCGCGGGCAAGGGCGGCGACGGCGGCACCGGCTACATCGCCTCGGGCGGCGGCAGCGGCGGCGGAGCGGCGCAGGGCGGCTCGGTCACCGTCACCAACAACGGTCAGATCGCCACTACCGGGGTCGGCTCGGTCGGCTTGCTGGCCCAGAGCCTGGGCGGCGGCGCAGGCGGCGGCGGCGACAGCTACGGCATCGTCGGCAACAGCGGCAGCGGCTCCGTCGGCGGTCATGGCGGCGCCGTCAAGGTCACCAACAACGGCGACATCCAGACCACCCGCGACGCCTCACACGGCATCCTGGCCCAGTCGATCGGCGGCAGCGGCGGCAACGCCGGCGTGTCCGGTGGCATCGTGGCCTTCGGCGCGAACGGATCGGGCGGCGGCAACGGCGGCTCGGTGGAGGTCGTCGTCAACGGCGGCGTGACGACCGGCGGCAAGAACGCGCGCGGCGTGTTCGCCCAGTCCGTGGGCGGCGGCGGCGGCTCGGCCTCGGCGGTCGGCGGCGTGGTCGGCCTGGGCGGCACCGGCGCGGGCGGCGGCAACGGCTCGACCGTGAAGGTGCAGGTCGGCGGCGCGGGCTCGATCAAGACTGGCGGCGAGGGCTCGGACGGCATCCTGGCGCAGTCGATCGGCGGCGGCGGCGGCGCGGGTTCGGGCGCCGGCGGCCTGGTGGCCCTGGGCGGCTCCGGCGCCGGCGGCGGCACGGGCGGGCAGGTCACCGTCGAGAACGCCGGCCTGATCGAGACCAACGGGGCCTTCTCGCGCGGCGTGTTCGCCCAGAGCGTGGGCGGCGGCGGCGGGGCCGGCGGCTCGGGCGGCGGCCTGGTCACCATCGGCGGCGCCGGCGGCACGGCCAGCGACGGCGGCAAGGTCACGGTCAGCAACAGCGGCGTCATCCGCACCGACAAGGCGATGTCGAGCGCCATTCAGGCTCAGAGCGTGGGCGGCGGCGGCGGCGACGGCGGCAGCACCGGCGGCGTGTTCCTGACCATCGGCGGCAAGGGCGCGGGCGGCGGCAAGTCCGACCTCGTCACCGTCAATCACAGCGGCGACCTGTTCACCAAGGGCGCCGACTCCCACGGCATCTTCGCCCAGAGCGTGGGCGGCGGCGGCGGCAACGGCGGCAACAGCGGTTCGATCAGCCTGTTCGCGGGGGTGGCCATCGGCGGTTCGGCCGGCGGCGGCGGCAAGGGCGGCGACGTCGCGGTCAATCTCAGCCAGCGCAGCATCGCCGCGCCGGGCGGCGGGACGACCCTGGTCGATCCGCTGATCTCGACGGAAGGCGACCGCTCGCGGGGCATCTTCGCCCAGAGCGTGGGCGGCGGCGGCGGCAACGGCGGCTTTGCGGCCCAGGTCACCGGCGGCTACGGCGTCGGCGCCAGCGCGGCGGTCGGCGGCCGGGGCGGCCTCGGCGGCGACGGCGGGATCGTCGACGTCAAGGGCGACGCGACGATCTTCACCAAGGGCGTGGCGTCCGAAGGCCTGTTCGCCCAGAGCGTGGGCGGCGGCGGCGGCAGCGGCGGCTTCGCCGTCTCGTTCGCCTTCTCGGGCGGGGCGGCGGTGGCCGGGGCCTTCTCCGTCGGCCTCGGCGGCGACGCCGGCAACGGCGGCAAGGGCGGCGTGGTCACCGTCGATTCCGGCGGCTCGATCTTCACCGAGAACAACTTCTCGACCGGCCTGGTGGCGCAGAGCGTCGGCGGCGGCGGCGGCACGGGCGGTTTCTCGATCGCCTTCGCCGGCTCCGGCGCGGGGGCGGCGTCCGCCTCGGCCTCGTTGGGCCTGGGCGGCGCGGGCGGCAAGGGCGGGGCGGGCGACCTGGTCGACGCCAGGTTCGACGGCTCGATCCGGACCAAGGGCGACGACGCGCGGGGCGCGGTCATCCAAAGCCTTGGCGGCGGCGGCGGCAACGGCGGCTTCAACGTCAACGGGGCGGTCTCGTTCGCAGGCAAGGCGGCCGGATCAGCGGCGGTGGGCGTTGGCGGCTACGGCGGCGACGGCGGCATCGGCGGCAAGGTCACCGGCCTGGTCGGCGGCCCGGTCCACACCAGCGGCGACCGCTCCGGCGGCGTGGTCGTCCAGAGCCTGGGCGGCGGCGGCGGCGCGGGCGGCTTCAACGTCACCGGAACGGTCGGCGGGGCCGGCGGCTTCGGCGGCGCCCTGTCGGTGGGCGTCGGCGGTTCCGGCGGCGGCGGCGGCGAGGGCGGCGAGGTCACCGGCGGCGCGGGCGGCACGATCCTGACCGAGGGCGACCAGTCCGGCGGTCTGCTGGTGCAGAGCGTCGGCGGCGGCGGCGGTTCGGGCGGCTTCAATGTCTCCGGCGCGATCGGCGGCGCGGGGTCTGTCGGCCTGGGCGCAGCGATCGGCGTCGGCGGTTCCGGCGGCGGCGGCGGCAAGGGCGGCAAGGTGAAGGGCGACGCGCTGGGCGCGGTCCAGACCAAGGGCAAACAGTCTGCCGGCGTGACGGTGCAGAGCATCGGCGGCGGCGGCGGGTCCGGCGCCTTCAACGTGTCCGGTTCGATCGGCGGCGGCGGCGCGGTCGGCGGCGCCCTGTCGGTCGGCGTCGGCGGGGCCGGCGGCGGCGGCGGCGAGGGCGGCGAGGTCGACGCCTCGTCCATGTCGATCCTCACCGAGAAGGACCAGTCCGACGGCTTCCTGGCACAGAGCGTGGGCGGCGGCGGCGGTTCGGGCGGCTTCAACGTGTCCGGCTCCATCGGCGGCGCGAGCTCGGTCGGTGGGGCCATTTCGGTCGGCGTCGGCGGGGCCGGCGGCGGCGGCGGCGAGGGCAAGCGTGTCGGCGCGACGGTGACCGGCGACGTCACCACCCTGGGCGCGGAGTCCGACGGCGTCGTGGCCCAGAGCATCGGCGGCGGGGGCGGCAACGGCGGCTTCAATGTCGCCGCCGGCATCGCCGTTTCGGGCGCGGCCGCCGGTACGATCAACGTCGGCGTGGGCGGTTCGGGCGGAACCGGCGGCAAGTCGGGCGACGTGACCCTGACGGTCACCGGCGCGACCCAGACGGCCGGCAAGGACAGCGACGCCATCATCGCCCAGAGCGTGGGCGGCGGGGGCGGCAACGGCGGCTTCAACGTCACGGCGGGCATCGCGGCCTCGGGCGGCGGCGCGGGGACTCTCGGCGTGGGCGTCGGCGGAACCGGCGGCGGCGGCGGAAACGCCGGGATCGTCACGCTGAAGGTCAACGAGGGCGTCGCCGATCCCAACGACACGCTGCTGGCGGCGCTGACGCTCGGCGACGGCGCCCGGGCGATCCTGGCGCAGAGCATCGGCGGCGGCGGCGGCAATGGCGGCTTCAATGTCACCGGCGGCATCGCCGCGGCCAAGGGCGGCGCGGGGAACGTGGGGGTCGGCGTCGGCGGAGGCGGCGGCGACGGCGGCGACGCCGAGGCGGTTTCGGCCAAGATCACCGGCGACGTGAAGACCAAGGGCAAGGACGCCTCCGGCGTGCTGGCCCAGAGCGTCGGCGGCGGCGGCGGCAACGGCGCGTTCAACGTCTCGGGCGGTCTTTCGGCCTCCAAGAGCGTGTCCGGCAACATCATGGTCGGCGTCGGCGGCTTCGGCGGCGACGGCGGCGACGCCAAGGCGGTCACCGGCGGCGTCACGGGCGACGTCCTGACCCTCGGCGACCGCAGCTTCGGCGTCAGCTACCAGAGCCTGGGCGGCGGCGGCGGCAACGGCGGCTTCAACGTCACCGGCGGCCTGAGCCTGGCCCTGAGCGGCGGCGGAACCGGCACGATTGGCGTCGGGATCGGCGGCTTCGGCGGCGGCGGCGGCGACGCCGGGCTGGTCAACGCCTCGATCATCGGCGACGTCCGCACCGAGGGCAAACAGGCGCACGGCGTCCTGCTGCAAAGCGTCGGCGGCGGCGGCGGGGTCGGCGGCTTCAACGTCACCGGCGGGGCCAGCATCAGCGCCGGGACCAACGGCGTGCTCGGCTTCGGCCTGGGCGGCTTCGGCGGCGGGGGCGGGAACGCCTCCACGGTCACCGGCGTGCTGACGGGCGACGTCACGACTCTGGGCGACGAGTCCTTCGGGGCCATGCTGCAGAGCCTGGGCGGCGCGGGCGGTTCGGGCGGCATGAACGTCACTGGCTCCCTGGCCTTGACGGCGGGCAGCAGCGCGGCGGTTGCGATCGGCCTGGGCGTCGGCGGCTTCGGCGGTGGCGGCGGCGACGCGACCGATGTGACCGGCACGGTCACCGGCCGCTACATCACCACCGGAAACAACGCCGACGGCGTCATCGCCCAGAGCCTGGGCGGCGGCGGCGGCAACGGCGGCCTGAACGTCTCCGGCGTGCTGGCCCTGGGAACCGGCACGGTCGGCACAGGCGTGATCGGCGTCGGCGGTTTCGGCGGCGACGGCGGCAATTCCGGCAAGGTGACCCTGACCCGCGTCGGCGACACCCAGACCGACGGCGCCAATTCCGACGGCGTCATCATCCAGAGCCTGGCCGGCGGCGGCGGCAACGGCGGGATCAACGTCTCGGGCGGCATCGCGGCCACGACCAGCGGCAATGCCGGCAGCCTGGGCATCGGCCTGGGCGGCTTTGGCGGCGGCGGCGGGACCGCGGGCGACGTGAAGGCCTCGGTCACCGGCAACGTCCACGCTCGCGGCCTGGCTTCGGACGTCACCACGCCGGAGACCAAGATCGACTTCACGCCGTTCGGCATTCCGCTCGAGTTCGTCATTCCGGCCAAGCGCACGCGGGCCGACGGTTCGCACGGCATCCTGGCGCAGAGCGTCGGCGGCGGCGGCGGTTCCGGCGGCGTCAACGTCACCGGCGACATCGCGATCACCGCCCCGGGCAGCCGGGCCAGCCGCGCTGTCTCGATCGGCGTCGGCGGCTTCGGCGGCGACGGCGGGAACGCCGGCAAGGTCGATCTGACGGTCAAGGCGCCAGGCGCGGATCGGGTGCAGGTGACGGCGGTGGGCGACGACCGCTCGGCGGCGATCGCTCAATCGATCGGCGGCGGCGGCGGCGCAGGCGGCATCAACGTCTCGGGCAGCATCGCCCTGGACGGCGCCCTGACGCTGGGCGTCGGCGGGTTCGGCGGCGCCGGCGGGACCGGCGCGGACGTCACGGCCAACATTGATGCGGATCTGTTCGCCAGCGGCCACCGTTCGCGCGGCCTGCTGGCCCAGAGCGTAGGCGGCGGCGGCGGTTCCGGGGCGATCAACGTCTCGGGCGGAATCACGGCCAACAAGTCGACCAAGGAGCCGGCGGTGTCGTTCGGCCTGGGCGGCTTCGGCGGCGCGGGCAACATCAGCGGCGACGTCGACGTGGTCCAGAAGGGCCAGGTGATGGTCGACGGGATCGGCGCCGTGGGCGTGCTGGTCCAGAGCGTGGCCGGCGGCGGCGGCTCGGGCGGGCTGAACGTCTCCTCGGCGATCACGGCCGGCGGCGAGAAGGGCTACGCCCTGGGCGTCGGCGTGGGCGGCACGGGCGGAACCGGCGCGGACGCCGGCGACGTGACCCTGAACAGCACCGGCAACATCTTCGTCAACGCCAGGGCCGTGGCCAGCCCGGCGCCGGGCGGCGACGCCTTCGAGTCGGTCCAGTTCACGGGCGACGCCAACGGCATCCTGGCGCAGTCGATCGGCGGCGGCGGCGGGGTCGGCGGCATCAACGCCACCGGCGTGATCGCGCCGTTCGGCAACCCGATGGCCATCGGGGTGGGCGGCAGCGGCGGTTCGGGCGGAGACGGCGGCAAGGTCTCCGTCACCCGCGGCTACGCCAGCGACGGCAGCAGCGCGGCGGCGCTGATCCGCACCTTCGGCGACAATTCGGCGGCCCTGTTCGCCCAGTCGGTCGGCGGCGGCGGCGGCAAGGCCGGCATGAACTTCACCTTCGCGGCCACCGTGGCCCCGGCCGGCGACAACACCGTGGCGGCGCTGATCAGCGTCGGCGGCTCCGGGGCGGGCGCCGGCAGCGGCGACGATGTCGCCGTCAAACACAACGGCAACCTGCTCACCGCCGGAAACGGCAGCGACGGCCTGGTCGCCCAGTCGCTGGGCGGCGGCGGCGGCGACGCCAACTTCAACATCGGCTTCGGCGTCCTGCGCAAGGCCAACGCCCTGAACCTGGCCGTGGGCGGCGCCACCGGCGCCGGCGGCACGGGCGGCGACGTCGACGTCGAGCACAAGGGGATCATCGCCACCGGCGGCGACAACGCCTCGGCGATCCGCGCCCAGAGCATCGGCGGCGGCGGCGGCAACACCGTCCTCGACCTGGCGCTGGGCATCCTCACCAAGAACGCGCTCAGCATCACCGTGGGCCGCCAGGGCGGCGCCGGCGGCGCGGCGGGCGACGTCAAGGTCAAGAGCGACGGCCGCCTGGAAACCAAGGGCGACAAGTCGCACGGCGTTTTCGCCCAGAGCATCGGCGGCGGCGGCGGCGCGAGCAGCGCCACGACGGTCGGCGCCTCGGGCGCCAGCGGGCAGGGCGCCAACGCCGAGTCCTACAGCGGCAGCGTCTCCGTCGGCCTCGAGGGCGGCGTGGGCGCGACCGGCGGCGACGTCGACGTCGACGTCAAGGGCGTGGTCCTGACCGAGGGCGACGAGGCCCGCGGGGTGTTCGCCCAGAGCATCGGCGGCGGCGGCGGCGCCGGCGGCGCGGCCAGCAACGCCATCGTCCGCTCGGCCGGGGCCCTGACCGTGGGTGTCGGCGGAACCGGCGGCACGGGCGCGACCTCGGGCGGCGTCACGGTGGCGAACGCCGGGACCATCTACACCAAGGGCGACAACGCCGAAGGCGTCCTGGCCCAGGCGATCGGCGGCGGCGGCGGCATCGGCGGCCATGCCCGGACCCTGGCCTTCCAGGTCGGCGGCACGCCGTCGACCACGACCTCCAACACCACCTCGATCAACGTCGGCGGCAGCGGCGGCACGGGCGCCGACGCGGGCGCGGTGAAGGTGACCAACACCGGGATCATCGCCACCGAGGGCGATCTGTCGTTCGGCGTCCGGGCCCAGAGCATCGGCGGCGGCGGCGGCATCGGCGGCGCGGCGATCAACGCCCGCCTGCAAGGGACGCGCGCCAGCAACTCGATCGACATCAACGTCGGCGGCGCGGGCGGGACCGGCGGCGCCGGCGGCCTGGTCGAGGTGACCAACCGCGGCCAGATCTTCACCAAGGGACGCGCCGCGTCCGGCATCTCGGCCAACAGCATCGGCGGCGGCGGCGGCGACGCCGGCCTGATCCTCGACGTGGTCGGCGGCGTGGCCGGCGGCTCGAACCAGAGCAACCGCTTCGTCGGTAACTTTGGCGGCAAGGGCGGAACCGGCGGCGTGGGCGGAAACGTCACGGTGACCAACCAGAAGACGGCGGCCGCCAACACCGGCGAGATCGGCACCCTGGGCGACGGCGCGCACGGCATCTTCGCCATGAGCCTGGGCGGCGGGGGCGGCAACGGCTCGTCGGTGATCTCGGTCACGGCGCTCTATACTGGGAACGACAGCATCGCGGCCGGGCTGAACATCGGCGGGGCCGGCGGCTCGGGCAATAGCGCCGGGGTCGTGACGGTGCTCAACGACGGCCTGATCGACACCTCCGGCGCGGGCGCACACGGCATCCTGGCCCAGTCGATCGGCGGCGGCGGCGGCAATGGCGGCATGGTCATCGCGGCCAACGCCATGATCACCAAGAAGGACTCGATCACGCCGCTGCTCTCGGTCGGCGGCCTGGGCGGCGACGGCGGCGACGGCGGCGCGGTCAACGTCACCAACAGCGGCCGGATCATCACCCGCGGCGCCAACTCGCACGGCATCGTGGCCCAGAGCATCGGCGGCGGCGGCGGCAACGCCAACCTGGCCCTCAGCGCCAGCGGCAGCGGCGAAGCCTTCGCCCTGAACAGCGTCGTCAACGTGCTGGTCGGCGGCCTGGGCGGCGGAACCGGCGGCGCGGGCGGCGCGGTCACCGTCAACCATTCCGGCGACATCACCGTGCTCGGCAAGGGCTCGGTGGCGATCAAGGCCGAGAGCATCAACGGCGGCGGCGGCTCGGCGGAGTTCGACTTCTCCGGCATCGTCGGCCTGCCGGGCGTGCCCTTCGTCGGCCCGGGCGGCGCGCATGTCGTGCCTGATCCGGTCATCGAAGGCCGGGCGGGCGGCAAGAACGTCGCCGGCATGAACGCCGGCCTGGTGACCGTGAACACCAGCGGCACGTTCGGCGTCGGCGGCGACAACGGCGTCGGCGTGTTCAACCAGGCCATCGGCGGCGGCGGCGGCTCGGTGCTGCTGCGCGGCGTGCTGGCCACGGGGATCACCGATCCGACCCTGCCGGGGACCGCGGCGCCGATCCACCTGCGCCTGGCCCTCGGCGGCGTCGGCGGCCAGGACAACAACGGCGGCGACATCCGCAGCGGCCACACCGGCCGGATCGTCACCACCGGCCGGAACACGCCGGGGACCCTGGTCCAGTCGATCGGCGGCGGCGGCGGTCGCGGACTGATCGACGTGACCGCGCCGAGCGGGACCCAGGCGGGCCCGATCGAGCTGGCCCTCGGCGGCGAGAACGGCCGCAACGAGACCGGCGGCGACGTCTTCCGCAACCACACGGGCGAGATCATCTCCACGGGCGCCTTCTCGCCGGCGGTGATCCTGCAGAGCATCGGCGGCGGCGGCGGTTCGGCCGGCGTCGTGGTGAACCGCGGCCCGGCGGCGGCGGCCCGATCGGCGGCGGTCACCGCGGCCGGCGGCGTCACGTTGAACGCCGCGCTCGGGGCCAACGGCGGCGCCGGCCTGGACGCCGGGGTCGTCAACGCCGTCTACGGCGGCGGGCTGACGTCCACGGGCGCGGACGCGCCGGTGCTGGTCGTCCAGTCGATCGGCGCGGGCGGCGGTCAGGTTTCGGCGGCCGGCGTCGACAGCCTACAGGTCCGCCTCGGCGCGACCGGCGGCGCGACCGGGAACGGCGGCGCGATCACCGTGGCCAACACCGGCCAGATCCGCTCGGACGGCGACCGTTCGCACGGCGTCTTCCTGCAGTCGATCGGCGGCGGCGGCGGCGCGGTCTTCGGCCGCGCGCCGACGACCCAGGTCACGCGCAGCAACCAGAACGCGGGCGACGGCGGCGCGATCGCCTTCACCCAGACCGGCGACATCCTGGCCTTCGGAAACCAGGCCTATGGCCTGATCGCCCAGAGCCTGGGCGGCGGCGGCGGCTGGGTCGAGGGCGCGTTCGCGGGAACCGCCGGCGGCGCGGGCCGCGGCGGGGCGATCAACCTGGCGATCGCCGGCCAGCTGCTGGCGGCGGGCGAGGGCTCGACGGGCGTCTTCGCCCAGAGCCTGGGCAGCCTGGGCGGCGGCGACATCAGCCTGACGTCCAGCGGCATGATCCGCGGCGGCGGCGGAGCCGGCGCGGGCGTGCGGCTGGACGGCGGCGCCAACAACCTGGTCAGCACCACCGGCTCGATCTCGGCCGTCTCCGGTCTGGCGGTGACCGGGACCACGGGCAACGACCGCATCCGCAACCGCGGCCTGGTCGTCGGCGATCTGGTTCTGGGCGGCGGCCAGAACGCCTTCGTCAACGAGACCGGCGCCAGCTACATCGCCATGCGCCGGATCGATCTGCGCGAGGGCGCCGGCTCGACCGGGACCTTCACCAACAACGGCGCGTTCCTGATGGGCCTGGACGCGCCGAAAGTTCCGCTGGACCTGGCGGCGGGGGCCGGTTTCGCCAACCTGGACAGCGTCGGCGACCGCGCCGCCAACCTCCTCTACGGGACACGGGTGATCAACACGGTCGAGCTGGACGGCGACTTCGTCCAGTCGGCCAGCGGCTACCTGGGCTTCGACGTCGCCTTCGGTCCCTACGCGTCCGACCGGGTCAACGTCACCGGCAACGCGACGGTCGCCGGCCGCGGCGGGATCACCCTGACCTGGCTGGAGAACGCCAATCCGGTGACGCTGTTCGCCACGGGCGGCGCCGGCGTCGACAATGGCCTCAGCATCGTCGACACCCTGGCGCTCGACTACAGCGTCAAGGGCGACGGCGACGGCATCCACCTGTCCTTCGTCAGCAACTTCGGCCAGCCCTTCCTGAACCGCAACGAACGGGCCCTGGGCGGCCACATGGACTCGGCGATCCTGGCCGGCGGGTCCGGCGGCATCGGCCGGATGATGGCGCTGCTGGGCAACATGCAGGCCGGGGACGAGAAGACCTACGCCGCCGTGTTCACCCAGCTGAACCCGGAAGGCTTCCTGGCCCCTCTGCATGTCCAGTACGACTCCGCGGCCAGCTTCTCGCGCGACCTGTTCAGCTGCGGCGCTCCTGGCGTTCCGGTGACCGAGCTCTGTGTCTGGGGCCGGATGGAAGCGGCGTCCTCCGAACGTGACGGCGATGTCGAGAACTACGCGGTCGAAAGCCGCGGCGTCCGGCTCGCGGCCGGCTTCGAGCGCCCGCTCGAGGGCGGTTGGACGGTCAGCGGCGGCTTCGGCTACGACAGCCTCGACCAGATCAAGATCGACGGCGGCCGTCGCGGCCTGATCGAGGGCCACGGCGTCCATGTCGGCCTCGGCTTCAAGCGGCTGAGCGAAGGCGGGACGGAGATCGGAGGCTCGATCACCGGCGGCCTGCAGCAGATGGAGAGCCAGCGCTGGATCGACGTGTTCGATCCGCTGCTCGCCCGGGCGGATTTCGACACCAGCTACGCCCAGGCCAACGTTCGACTGGCGCACACTCTGCGCAGCGGCCGGGTGTTCGTCCGTCCGGCGCTGAATCTGGCGGCGACGGCCCTGCGCCAGGCGGCGTTCGGCGAGAAGGGCGCGGGCGGCCTGGGCGCCCGGGGCGATGCGGAAACCATGATCCTGGGCTCCGCCAATCCCGAGATCGCGCTCGGCGTCACCCTGGCGGAGGGGCCGACCAACACGGCCGCGCTGACCCTGACGGTCGGCGGCGTCTTCCGCTCCAAGGACCGGATCGAGATGCCTTACCGTCTGGTCGGGTCCAACGCTGCGGCGGACCCGGCGATGATCGGCACGCCGCTGGACAAGGAGGCCTGGCGGGTCGGCGTCGACTTCAACATCACCGATAAGGACCGCTTCGCGATCAAGTTCGGCTACTCGGCCGAGTTCGGCGACCAGACCGAAAACCACTCCGGTCGCCTGACCGCGAAGTGGAAGTTCTAGCGACCCCTTTACTCCAGACGCCGCGGGCGGGAACTATCCCGCCCCGAGGCGGTTCGGGGCGTGCGCCGTCCTCGGCGTTTGTGAAAGGGAGCTGGGATGTCGGATTGGCCGGGACGCAGGCGGGGCGGTTCGGCGCGCCTGCCGCCGCCGCCTGGAGCGGGCGTTCCCGGCTTCGACGGACTTCGGCTGACAGTGGACGAGGCCGAAGAGTCGCTGGCCGAGGCCGCCGACCGCCTCGCCCTGCCGAAGTCGCTGTGGACACGCGAGGACTTCAACCTGCTGGCCATCTCCGGCGGGGCGGCGGGCGGCGCCTTCGGGGCGGGCGCGCTGGTCGGCCTGACCCGCGCCGGCGCGCGGCCGCATTTCGCCATCGTCACCGGGGTCAGCACCGGGGCGCTGCTGGCGCCGTTCGCCTTCCTCGGCTCGGACTGGGATGACGAACTGGCCGACGCCTACATCGGCGGTCACGCCAACCGGCTGCTCGGCGGTCCGCTGGGCCCGGCGCTGGGAAGCCTGCTGCGGGCCGAGGGGCTGGAGCGGTTGATCTCGCCCTTCGTCGGCGAACGGATGATCGACGCGGTGGCGCGCGAGCATGCGGCAGGGCGGCGACTGCTGGTGGCGACCACCGACCTGGACCGTCAGAAGACCGTCATCTGGGACATGGGGGCCATCGCGTCACGAGGCGGGGAAGCGGCGGTCGCTCTGTTCCGGGACGTGCTGATCGCCTCGTCCAGCCTGCCGGGCCTGTTTCCGCCGCGGCGGTTCCGGATTGAGATCGACGGCGAAGCCTTCGAGGAGCTGCACGTCGACGGGGGCGTCTCGACGCCGCTGTTCCTGATGCCGGAGGCCATGCTCCGTTGGAAGAAGCTGGGCCGACGTCTGCATCGCGGGCGGGTCTACGTCATCGTCAACACCGTGCTGGAACAGGCGCCGCGGACGACACAGCCGAACCTGCCGTCAGTGCTGATGCGCAGTTTCGACACCATGCTGCGCTTCTCCTACCGTCAAGCGCTGGGCCTGGCGGCGACCTTCTGCGCCGGCCACAACCTGCCGCTCAGCGTCACCTCGATCCTCGACGATCCAAACAACGGCAGCATGCTGAACTTCGACACCGCCAGCATGAAGCGGGTCTTCGACGCGGCGGCGGCCCGCGCGGAAGCGGGGACGCTCTGGACCACGCCGGTCGCCGAGCAACGCGCCGGTCTGCTGGACGGCTTCAGGCCTTGGTAGCCTGTATCGCCGCGATAGCCCTCGGCGTGACCTCGACGCGTCGCCGCGCCAGATCGCAGGGAACCTCGCGATGCGAAACGATGATCAGGCCCTGGCCGGTCTGATCCAGCCGTTTGGCGAGCCGCTTCAGCACCAGCGCTTCGGTCCAGGCGTCCAGGCCCTCGGTCGGCTCGTCCAGCAGCAGCCAGGGGGCTGGACGCAGCAGGGCGCGGGCCAGCGACAGGCGACGACGCTCGCCGCCGGATAGGCGCTCGCCGTTCTCGCCGATCCAGCTGTCGAGGCCGTGGGGCAGGTCGCGCACCCGCTGATCGAGCGCCGCGTCGCGCAGGGCGGCCCAGAAGACCTCGTCGTCGGCGCCCGGCGCGCCAAGCCGCAGGTTCTCGCGCACCGTACCCGCCAGCAGCGCCGCGTCCTGCGGCGCCCAGGCGAAGCAGGCTCGCGAGAAAGCGGGGCCGAGAGCCGCCGGCGTCTGGCCCGCGATCCTGGGGCCGTCCGGATCGGCGCCGCGCAGTCCGAGGAGTTGTTCGATCAGGATGGTCTTGCCGGCGCCGGATGGTCCGGCCAGCAGGACGCGATCACCGGGCGCCAGGCGGCGGCCGGCAAGCTCCAGCGAGGGCGGCCTGTCCGGGCGATCGCCCGAGGCGGCGGCGGGGGCGGCCAACAGGGGTTCAAGCCGCCGACCGGCCTCGGCGACGGCGCCGTCCTGCTCGAAGGCCTTGGCCGCGCCGGCCACGGCTTCGAGCGTGACCAGGGCGGCCAGGCCGGCCAGGGCCGCGAGCGGCAGAGCCGACGGGGCGGCCAGGAGGAAGATGGTCGCGACGCCGAGGCCCGTGATGATCGACTGCGCTGTCTGGATCGTCGCCTGGGCCCGGGCGCCGACAACCTGGGTCTCGGCCAAGGCCCGGCCATGACGATCAAGGGTGTCGACGGCCCAGCCCTCCAGGCCGTAGCAGCGGAGTTCTGGGCCGGCGGCGGCGATCGCCGCGGCGGCGTCCTTCAGCTCGCCTATCTGAACCTGGCGGGCCGCGCCCGGCGCGGCGGTCAGACGCTCGGCCAGCAGCCGTCCGGCGGCGGCCGAGAGGATCGCGAACGCCGCCAGGGCGACGGCCGGCGCCGGCCCGGCGAGCCCGGCGAGGGCGACGCCGATGATCAAGGCTGCGCCGGCGGCCCAGGGAGCGGACAGACGCACGAAGAGGGTCTCGATGGCGTCGACGTCCTGGACCAGCCGTGCGGAGGCCTCCCCGCCGGATAGGGCCAGAGCCTCCTTCGCCGGCGCGCCGGCGAGGGCGCGGAACAGCCTTGGACGCAGGCCGGCCAACGCCTTGAGCGCCGCTTCATGGCCGCTGACGCGTTCCAGATAGCGGAAGGCGGTGCGCAGGATGGCCAGCAGCCGGATCATCGCCGACGGCAGCAGGTAGTTGAAGGTCTGCACCGCCGCCAAGCCGGCCAGGCCGGCCAGCGCGGCGCCGGTGATGAACCAGCCCGAGAGGCCCAGCAGGACGGTGGCGGCGACCGAGACCACGACCGCGGCGGCGGCGGCCAGCAGCAAAGGGCCCCGCCGTCGACGACGCTCCTCGGCGATCAGGCGACGCAGTTCGGGCGCGTGACGCAGGCTCACAGGCGCACCCTGCGGTCGGCCAGCGCGGCGAGAGCCTCGCTGTGGGTGGCGGCCAGGGTCGTGCGACCGCGGGCGGCCTCGGCGATCACCGGCAGCAGGCGCTCGGCGGCCTCCGGGTCGAGATTGGCCGTCGGTTCGTCCAGCAAGAGGATGGGAGCCGGCTTGAGCAGGGCGCGGGCCAGGGCCAGCCGTCGCCGCTCGCCGCCGGAGAGACCGCCGCCGCGCTCGTCGATCCAGGCGTCCAGGCCGTCCGGCCGGGCGGCCAGGGCCCCGGTCAGGCCGACGCGTTCGGCGACCTCGGCGATCTCGGCGCGCGTGGCGTTCCGGCGGGCCAGGGCGATGTTGTCGGCCAGGGTTCCGGCGGCGATCAGCGGCGTCTGTCCGACCCAGGCGATCATCGGCGCGAGATCGCCGACCTCGGCCATCGGGCGATCGTCGACCAGAACCTCGCCGTCGGTGAGCGGCGCCAGGTGGAGCAGCAGGTGCAGCAGGGTGCTCTTGCCGGCCCCGCTGGCGCCGGTCAGAGCCGTGAACGATCCGGCCGGCAGATCGAGGTCGAAGCCGTCGAACACCGGGCGATCCGTGTCCGGATAGACCACGCGCACGGCCTCGAAGCGGATGGCCGGCGCAGTGGCCAGGACGGCTTTCGCGGTCGGCCGCGTCACGGAGACGGGCTCCGACAGGGCCGGAACCGCCGCCTCGGCCAGTTGGCGATCGTGATAGGCCGCCGCCAGCCTGCGCATCGGAGCATAGACTTCCGGCGCCAAGGCCAGAGCGAAGAAGGCGCGCTGCAGGTCCAGGGTTTCCGGAACCGGGAAGGGCAGCAGGCCCAGCAGGTTGAAGCCGCAGTAGACCGCGACCAGGGCGACGGAGAGGGCGGCGAAGAACTCCATCACCCCGGTGGACAGGAAGGCGATGCGCAGAACGCTGATGGTCCGTTCGGCGAGATTGTCCGCGGATCGGGCCAAGCGGCCGCTCTGGGCCTCCTCGGCCTGGAAGGCCAGGATCAACGGCAGGGCGCGGACCCGGTCCAGGAACAGGCCGGACAGCCGAGCCAGCGCCTGGAACTGTTTCCGTGAGGCGTCCGCGGCCGCCAGGCCGGCCAGGGCCATGCCGACGACGAAGGGCGGCAGGGTCGCCAACAGGATGCCGGCGCTGACCGGGCTGGCGAACGCAACCGCCGCGATCGCCAGAAGAGGCGCGACAACCGCCGCGAATCGAGCCGGCGCGAATCGAGCGAAGTAGCCGTCCAGCGCCTCGACGCCTTCGACCGCCGCCGTCATCCGCTCCCCGGCGCTGCGCCCGTCATCGGGGGCTCGGTCGATCAGTGCGCCGACGGCCTGGCGACGGGCCTGGGCCTTGATCTCCGCCGCGGCGCGCGCGCCGGCGCGGGCCGATAGGCCGGACAGCAGGCCGCGCGACGCCAGGGAGACGGCCGCCAGGACCAGCCAGGGCGCGGAAGCCGCAAGGCCTTGCGGCAGAAGGGCGAGGGCGCGGGCCAGGCCGCCGGCGAAGCCGATGGCGGCCAGAACGTCTACGATCAGCCAGACGCCGGCGAGTTGCAGCGCAGGATCGCCCGGTTTCGCGGCGGCGCGCAGCCACGCGCGCTGGCGCGGGTCGAGAACGCCGTGAGCCGTCATTGAAGCCATTCGACCCGTATACAGGGGAATACCGGATGGCGCCTTGATCGAGATCAAGGAAGATCAGCGAGGACTAGCCTAGTCGAAGCCCCAGGCGACCGACCGGCCGCCGCCCGAGCGGAGCTTTCCATGGACCTCGCCGTCGTCGACCTATCCCGCCTTCAGTTCGCTCTGACGGCGCTCTACCACTTCCTGTTCGTGCCCCTGACCCTGGGGCTGTCGTTCCTGCTGGTCATCATGGAGAGCATCTATGTGATGACCAATCGCCCCATCTGGCGGACCATCACCCGCTTCTGGGGCACGCTGTTCGGCATCAACTTCGTGCTGGGCGTGGCGACCGGGATCACCATGGAATTCCAGTTCGGGATGAACTGGTCCTACTACTCCCACTACGTCGGCGACATCTTCGGGGCGCCGCTGGCCATGGAAGGGCTGATGGCCTTCTTCCTGGAGGCGACCTTCGTCGGGCTGATGTTCTTCGGCTGGGACCGGCTGAGCAAGGTCGGGCACCTGGCGGTGACCTTCCTGGTGGCGCTCGGCACCAACTTCTCGGCCCTGTGGATCCTCATCGCCAACGGCTGGATGCAGAACCCGGTCGGCGCCGATTTCAATCCCGCGACCATGCGGATGGAAGTCTCCGACTTCATGGCCGTACTGTTCAATCCGGTCGCCCAGGCCAAGTTCGTGCACACGGTCAGCGCCGGCTACGTCATCGCCTCGCTGTTCGTGCTCGGCGTCTCGTCCTGGTACCTCCTCAGGGGCAGATGGACGAGCGTGGCCAAGCGCTCCTTCACCGTCGCGGCCGCCTTCGGTCTGGCCTCGTCGCTGTCGGTCGTCGTCCTGGGCGACGAAAGCGGCTACGCCCTGACCGACAACCAGAAAATGAAGCTGGCGGCGCTGGAGGCCATGTGGCGCACCGAACCGGCGCCGGCCGGCCTGGCCGCCTTCGGCATTCCCAGCGTGAAGGACCGCGAGACCCATTTCGAGGTCAAGATTCCCTACGTCCTGGGCCTGATCTCGACCCGCAGCATCGACCGGCCGGTGGTCGGCATCTTCGAACTGGTCGCCGTGGCCGAGGACCGGATCGAGAACGGGGTGAAGGCCTACGACGCCCTCGAGGCCTACAAGGCCAATCCCAAGGACCTTGACGCCCGCGGCCGCTTCGAGCTGCACCGGCGGGACCTGGGCTACGGCCTGCTGCTGAAGCGGTACGTCGACGATCCGCGCAAGGCGGACCGGGCGACGATCCAGAAGGCCGCCTGGGACACCGTGCCCAACGTGCCGCTGATGTTCTGGGCTTTCCGGATCATGGCCGGGGTCGGCTTCCTGATGATCGGGATTTTCACGGTCGCCTTCATCCTGGCCACGCGGCGGAACTTCCAGACCCGATGGTTCCTGTGGGCCGTCGTCTGCGCCATGCCGCTGCCTTGGCTCGCGGCGGAGATGGGCTGGGTCTTGGCCGAGGTCGGCCGTCAGCCCTGGGCCGTGGAAGGCGTCCTGCCGACCTTCTTGGGGGCCTCCAGCCTGACCGTGCCGCAGCTGTGGGCCACGATCATCGGCTTCACCGCCTTCTATGGGGCGCTGGCCGTGGTCGAGGTCGGGCTGATGCTCCGCGCCATCAAGAAAGGGCCGTTCGCCCACACGCTTCCAGAGCCTGAAGACGACGCCGCCTTCGATCCGGCGACCGCCTGATCCACGCCCGTTCCAAAGGACCTTGAGATGATGGAACTTCCCCTCGACTACGCGACGCTCCGGACGATCTGGTGGCTGTTGCTGGGCGTGCTGCTGATCGCGTTCGCTCTGACCGACGGCTTCGACATGGGCGTGGGCGCGCTGCTGCCCTTCGTCGCCCGCAATGATGAAGAGCGCCGGATGGTGATCAACACCATCGGCGCGACCTGGGAAGGCAACCAAGTCTGGTTCATCCTCGGCGGCGGCGCGATCTTCGCCGCCTGGCCGATGGTCTACGCCGTCAGCTTCTCCGGCTTCTACCTGGCCATGTTCGTGGTGCTGTCGGCGATGATCCTGCGGCCGGTGGCCTTCAAGTACCGCTCAAAACGGCCAGAGGCCCGCTGGCGGGCGGCCTGGGACTGGGCGCTGTTCATCGGCGGCTTCGTGCCCGTGCTGGTGTTCGGCGTGGCGGTCGGCAATGTCCTGCAGGGCGCGCCCTTCCGGCTCGATACCGACCTGCGCGCCTTTTACGAGGGCTCGTTCTTCGGCCTGTTCACGCCCTTCACCCTGATCTGCGGCCTGCTGTCGGTCGCCATGCTGGTTTTGCACGGCGCCGCCTGGCTGGGAGTGAAGGCCGAGCGCGGCCCGGTTCTCGACCGGGCCCGGACCTTCGGGACCGTGGCCGCTTTCGCCAGCCTGGCCCTGTTCGGCATCGGCGGCCTGTTCGCAGCCTTCGGCGACCTGGGCTTCCGGATCGAGAGCGCGGTCGACGCCAATGGTCCCTCCAACCCGCTCCATGCGGTGATGACCGCCGCGCCAGGCGCCTGGCTCGACAACTACGGCCGGCATCCATGGATGCTGATCGCCCCCGTGCTCGGCTTCGGCGGCGTCGTGATCGCTCTGATCGGCCTGTGGCGGCGGTCGGACGCGCTGGCCTTCGGCGGGTCTTCGGCCTCGACGCTGGGGATCATCTCGACGGTCGGCCTGTCGATGTTCCCGTTCATCCTGCCCAGCACGATCGACGCGCGCTCGAGCCTGACGGTCTGGAACGCTTCCTCCAGTCACCTGACCCTGTTCGTGATGCTGCTGGGGACCGTGGTCTTCCTGCCGCTGATCCTGATCTACACGGCCTGGGTCTACAAAGTGCTGTGGGGCCGCAGCAGCACCGCCGCCCTCAAGACCAACCCCGACCTCTACTAGCCGAAGGGAGCTAGAAGCATGTGGTACTTCGCCTGGATCCTCGGCCTTGGACTGGCCGTCGCCTTCGGCGTCCTCAACGGCGTTTGGCACGAATTCCGTCTCGCCGACGAAGGCGACGAGGGCCTGTCCGAACCATGACCCCGCCGCCCGCTCGCCGCCGCTCGACCGGGGCGAACTGATCGCCGCTGCGACGGCCGGACGCCGCGCTACGCCAGCTACCCGGCCGCGGCGACGTTCGACGCCGGTCTGGATCCGTCGGCGCGTCGCCACGCGCGAGCGCTCTAAGGGCTGACGCGGGCCCGTCGCTCTGTCTATGGTCCGTCTCTGGACGGGAGGCAGGGCGATGACGCCGATCGAAGCGCTGGAGGGCGTCACCTCGGCGCGGTTTCACCAGGAGATCATCCCGGCCGCGCGGCCCGTGATCCTGCGCGGCCTCGTGCGCGACTGGCCGATCGTCGAGGCGGGGCGGCGCTCGCCGGAAGCCTTGCGCGACTACCTGATGGGGTTCGACGCCGGCGGGCCTGCGCCGATCCTCGAGGGGCCTCCCGAGATCGCGGGGCGCTTCTTCTACGACGCCGCCATGAACGGCTTCAATTTCCGCAAGGGGACGGCGGGCCTGGCGCAGGTCTTCGAGACGCTGCTGGCCCATGCCGGCGACGAGCGTCCTCCGGCCTTGGCGTTGCAGTCTCTGCCGGTGCGGGGGGGACTGCCGGGCCTGGAGGCGGACAATCCGATGCCGCTGCTGAACAACGCCATCGAGCCGCGGATCTGGCTGGGGAACCGAGTGATCGTGGCGGCCCATCACGACCCGACCGAGAACATCGCCTGCGTCGCCGCGGGCCGGCGGCGGTTCACCCTGTTCCCGCCCGAGCAGGTCGCCAACCTCTACATGGGGCCGTTCGAGATGACGCCGGCGGGCGTCGCCATCAGCATGGTCGACTTCGACGCGCCCGACCGCGCGGCGCATCCTCGTTTCGCCGAGGCCGAGGCGGCGGCGCTGGTCGCCGATCTGGAGCCGGGGGACGCCATCTACATCCCGTATCTGTGGTGGCATCACGTCCGCTCGCTCGACCCGGTGAACCTGCTGGTGAACTACTGGTGGACGCCGCCGGCGCCAGGCCGCGGCGGGCCTCAGGAGGCGCTGTTCCACGCGATGGTGGCGATCAAGGCGTTGCCGGAGCCGCATCGGCGGGCTTGGAAGGCGATGTTCGACCACTATGTGTTCGAGCTCGACGGCCCGGCGGCGGAGCATCTGCCGCCGAAACGGCGTGGCGTGCTGGGCGAGCTGACCCCGCAGATGTTGCGCGACGTGCGGACCGCGATCGCCCGATCGCTGGCGCGATAGGCCGGGACTGGCGTATAGGCGGCCAACCTCCTTCTTCGACCCGGGATTCCGTGATGACCGCCATCCAACTCAAGCGCTGGAACATCTCGCTCGGCGACGGCCAGCCGCTGGTCGTCATCGCCGGCCTGAACGTCCTGGAGGATCTCGACCTGGCGCTCGAGGTCGGCCGCAGGCTGAAGGCGATCACCGCCGAGCTGGGGCTGCCCTACGTGTTCAAGGCCAGCTTCGACAAGGCTAACCGCTCGTCGATCAAGAGCTATCGCGGCCCCGGCCTGAAGGATGGCCTGGCCATGCTGGCCGAGGTCAAGAAGCAGCTCGACGTGCCGATCTGCACCGACCTGCACGAGGTCGACCAGGCCGAGCCGGTCGCCGCCGTCGCCGATCTGGTCCAGGTGCCGGCCTTCCTGGTCCGCCAGACCGACCTGGTGGTCGCCGCCGCCCGCGCCACGGCCGCCGCCGGCGGCTGGCTACACGTCAAGAAGGCCCAGTTCCAGGCGCCCTGGGACTGCAAGAACATCATCAGCAAGGCGCGCGAAGCGGCGCCCGACCTCGACATCATCCTGTGCGAGCGCGGCAGCTCGTTCGGCTACAACAACCTGGTCGTCGACATGCTGGCGATCGGCGAGATGCAGCGGCTGGGCGTGCCGGTGACCATCGACGCGACGCACGCCGTGCAGCTGCCGGGCGCCGATCCGCGCACCAACGGCGGCTCGACCGGCGGCCGTCGCGAAGGCGTTCCGATCATCGCCAAGGCCGCCGTGGCCGCGGGCGCCGACGGGGTGTTCCTCGAATTCCACCCCGATCCCGACAAGGCCCTGTGCGACGGCCCCAGCGCCCTGCCGCTGGACGCCGCCGAGGGCCTGCTGAAGACCCTCAAGGCCGTCCACGCCGCCGTCCGGAACTAGAGCCGGGCGTAGAGGAACTGCGGGATGTAGAAGCGGCGCTTGTTCAGCACCACGCCGAAGACCGTCCCGCCGGCGCTCTCGATACGACGGATCAGGTTCTCGACCACGGGGGCGCGGGTCCGCTCGGCCTCCACCACCGCCAGCGTCAGGTCGGCCAGCGGCGCCAGCAGCACGCCGGCGGCCGAGCGTTGCACCGGCGGACTGTCCACCACGATCAGCGGATAGGTCTGGCGCGCGGCGGTCAGCAGCGCCGCCCAGCGCTCCTCGGGCAGGGGTCGGCCGGGCAGGTTCAAAGGGGCGGTGACGTAGAGATTGCTGTCGTTGACCCGCAGGATGCGGTCCCGTCGCGAGACGACTTCCAGGCTGGCGCCGCCGCGTTTCAGCAGGTCGGCGAGGCCGCCGCGCTCCGCCGGTTCGACATCCACCAGCAGCACCTTGGCCCGGGATCGCTGGGCGCGGTGCAGGGCCATGTCCAGCGCCAGGGTGCTGACCCCTTCGCCGTCGTCGGCGGCGATCCACTGCATCACCGCGGGGCCGTCGCCGGCGACGCTGCGCAGCAGGCGATGCAGGATGTTGGCGTCGTCGGCCGTCATCCTGCCCGGCGTCGGGCGCCAGAGCGGCGCGCGGGGGGCGTCGTTCGCGCCCTGGGGCACGGAGGCCAGGATCGGCAGGTCGAGCTTGGCCTCGACGTCGGCCGGCGTGACCATCACCTGCTGGGTCGCGGCCGAGAGCACGATCACGGCCAAGGCGGCCAGTCCGCCCAGCACCACGCCGGCCGCCAGCAGGATCAGGCGGCCGGCGCGACCCTTGGTCGGCGGCTCGGCGCGCTGGATGATCCGGACGTTGGCCTGGGCCCCGGCCAGGGCGCCTTCGAGACGCACGTCTTCACTGCGCCGCGCGATGTCCTGATAGGCCCCTTCGAGCAGGGCCCGGTCGCGCAGCAGTTCGCGGTACTGCGGCCCGATGCGGATCAGCTGCGCCAGGCGTTCGCCGTTGGCCCCCAGCGACTGGGCCGCCTTGGCCCGCGCCGCCTCCAGCGCCGCCGCCTCGCCGCGGGTGGTGGCCAGTTGGGTGTCGAGCTCCTGGTAGACCGGGTTGGCCCCGCGGCGGACCAGGGCGGTCTGCTGCGGCGGCGCGGCCTCGATCGCGCCCTCCAGGCCGGCGATCTGGCGATCCAGCTCGGCGACCAGCGGATAGCCGTCGCGATAGCGGGCGGCCGCCACCCGTCGCTGCTCCTTGAGGGCCATCAGGGCCGTGGTCAGGGACTCGACCTGCTGCGAGCGGGCGGAGTCGATGTTCAGAGTGATCTCGCGCGGGGCGCTGCGGATCTCGCCCGCCAGCCGACCCGCCCGCCCGCCCGCGGCCGACAGCTGCTGGTCCAGGCTGTGGATCTGGCCGGCGAGGGCGGTCTGCTGGGTCTGGACCGCGATCAGTTCCTGATTGTAGTCGCCCAGCTGATGTTCGTTCGAGAAGGCGGCGATGCGGTCCTCGACGCCGGACAGCCGCATCTGCAGGTCCGCCTGCTGCTCGCGGGCGGCCTTCACGTCGGAGCGCTCGAACACGTCGCGCCGATCGCGGATGTAGAGCTCCACCAGCCGGTTCAGCAGGTCCGCCGAGATGCGCGCGTCACGGTGCCTCAGATGCAGCTCGATGACGTTGGACGCGGGAACGTTCTCGATCCGCAGGTCCTTCGACAGCCGCTCCAGCGCCTGGTCCATGCCGCGCTGGGTGTCGGGGAAGGCCGGATAGACGCGCTGCATGCCGACGGCGCGGATGGCCCGCTCCTGCAGGTCTCGCGACTTCAGGATCTCGATCTCGGCGTTGACGATCTGGGCGCGGTCGAAGACCTGGCTGGGTCCGTTGCCGGCGACGCCGCCGCGGAAGACGTAGTCGTCGCCCGGCAGGATCAGCAGTCGCGACTGCGCGGTGTAGATCGGCTTGGCGATCGCCGCGAGCATCAGCGCCAGGATGACCGGGATCAGGAACACCAGAAGCGCCGGCTTCCAGTAGTAGAACGCCGGAGTCAGCAGATCGCGCGCCGTGAATCCCGCCCGGCTGGCGGGACGCGACGGTCCGGCGTCTGAATAGGTCCGATCGGTCAACGCGAGGCTCGGGGGCTGGGCATTTCCTGTCCAAACGCCGCGGTCGCCATGCTGCGGACGGGGGAATCAGCGAACGATGCTCAAGTCTAGCAGAACGGCGGCGCGGCTTTGCATTCCCTGCCGTTTGCGGGGACATTGGGGGGCGGGGCCGAATCCAACCGGCGCAAGGCCCGGAGGAGTTTCGCCGATGTGGCGATTGCTGGCCCTGTTCCTTGTCCTGGCGTCGCCGGCGCTCGCCCAGCCGCAGCCCCGGGTGAGCTACGACCCCTGGGCCGCATCCGACTATCTCTACGAGGTCATGCCGGGCGACGAGCTGAGCCTGAACTTCTTCGTCAACCCGGACCTGAACACCCGGGTGGTCGTCGGGCCGGACGGCCGCGGCGTCTTCCCGCTGGTCAGCGGCGTCGCCGTGGCCGGCCAGACGCCCGAGGTCGTCAGCCAGATTCTCACCGACGCCTACGGCTCGATCCTGCGCAATCCGCAGGTCGAGGCCCTGGTGGCGACCTATGGCTCGTCACAGGTCTATGTGGGCGGAGAGGTGCGCACGCCCGGCGTTCATCCGCTGCGCGGGCGGATCAATGTCGCCCAGGCGATCGTCGCGGCCGGCGGCTTCCAGGATACGGCCAAGACCGGCAAGGTCGCCGTGTTGCGCCGCCGCGTCGCCGACAACCGCCTGCTGGTGCGCTACGTCGACGTGAAGGCGATGCTGAAGGGGCAGGCGAGCGACGACTTCCAGATCCTGCCCGGCGACCTGGTCTTCGTGCCGCGCAGCAACATCGCCGAGGTGAACCTGTTCGTGCGCCAGTACCTGAACGGGGTGCTGCCGTTCAACTTCGGCTTCAGCTACGACATCAACCGCAACTGAAGCGGTGCCGATGTCGCGGTATCTCACGTCCATCATCGAGCAGGCGCTGTGGTCGCTGCTGAACCTCGGCGTCATCCTGCTGCTGGCCAAGCTGGCCGCGCCGGCCGAATTCGGGGCCTTCGTCTTCTGGTCCAGCACCGCCTATGTCCTGAGCAGCGTCCAGAACGCGGTCAGCCTCTGCCACCTTCAGGTCCTGCCGCCGGCGGCCGGGACCGATCCGGCGCGGCGCGACGTCGAGCGGCTGATGCTGATGGTGACGGTGGTCTTCCTGGCCCTGGTCGCGGGGGCGGTGCTGGTCGTCGCCCTGGCGCTGCGAGCGGGCGGCTCGGGCTTCGGCGCGCCAGTGGCCGCCCTGTTCGTGCCGGCCTTCCTGCTGCAGCAGTACGTCCGCTTCGTCTGCTTCAGCCGCGGGGAGGCGAAGACGGCGGCGGTCCAGACCGGCGCGGTGCTGGTGCTGGCGGCCGGCTTTCTGGGCCTGGGGCATCTGCTGTTCCAGCCGCTGCATGCCGACGAGATCCTGGGCCTGCTGGGCGCCGCCTATGGACTGGTCGGGCTGGCGGGCTGGCTGCGGGCGATGGGCGGGGGGCTGTCCGAGCGGCTCGACTGGCGCCGGTTGTGCGACTACGGCGGCTATGTCCGGCAGTCAGGCTGGATCTTCCTGGGGGTGACCAGCAGCGAGCTGCTGGCGCGGTTCTACGTTTTCGCGGTCGGCGGGGCGTTCGGCAACGCGGTGCTGGCCTTGCTGTCGTTCAGCCAGACCTTCCTGCGGCCGGTGCCGCTGCTGGCGCTGTCCTGGAGCATGGTCGGCCGCAACGACCTGGTCCGCCGGCGCGAGGCGGCCGATTGGCGCGGTTTCTCGCGGATGCTGCTGCTCACGACCGCCGGCGGGATTGCGGTGGCCGCCGTATGGACCCTGCTGGTCTATGAGGCCTGGCCGCTGATCACGGCTGGGCTGTTCGACGGGCGCTACCACGAGGCGCAGGCGCTTCTGCCTCTGTGGGGTCTGGCGGCGGGGCTCGGCTTCGGCCAGACGGTGCTGAGCACGGGGCTGCAGGTTCTGAAGGCGTTCAAGGCCCTGGCCCTGGCCAATGCGGCGGCGTCGCTGGCGGCCACGGCGGCGATCCTGTCGGCGATGGGGCCGCTGGGCTATGCGGGGGCGGTGGTCGGCACGGCGGTCGGGCAGGGGCTCGAGGCGGTCATCGCCGGCGTGATCCTGGCGGTCATGCTGCGCCGGCTGAGCGCCGCGCCCAGGTCAGGTCCATCTGGATCCCAACCGCCAGGATGATGGTTCCGAAGATGGAGTTGGCGGTCCAGTAGCTGCTTTCCATCCAGTTGTGGCCGAACATCAGCAGCGGAAAGATGCCCAGCGCCATGGCGGCGGCCAATCCGGCGCGGTCGGTCGGAACGGCGATGGCCTCGGCGCGCAGCAGCAGGACGCCGCGCAGCATCCAGCGCCCGAGCAGGAACAGCGCCCCGGCCAGGCCGACCAGGCCGGTCGTGGCGGCGATGTCGAGGTAGCCGTTGTGGGCCTCGTTGGTGAAGGCGTCCGGCCGGGCGAACCAGTAGTCGGTCTGCAGGCTGGGCTGCACCTGAGGGTTCACGTCCCAGAGCGAACCGAAGCCGACGCCGCCGACCGGATGCTGGGCGGCCTGCTGGTAGACGAAGGCCCAGACGTCGGTCCGCTGGGTGAAGGTGACGCCGCGCACCGGGTCGATCGGGTCCATGCCGACCGCATAGGCGTAGCCGAGCCAGCCGAACAGCAGCAGCGTGATCCCGAAGCCGATCAGGGCGGCGACGCCGACGATCTCGATGGGACGCCGCCTGAGCACCAGCACGAACGCCGGGGTGAAGGCGGCCAGGGCGAAGAAGATGCCGAGGCTGGTCTTGGAGCGGCTGGCGATCAGCAGGGCGATCGCGCAGACGGTGACCGCCCACCAGAACAGCCGTCCGCGCCAGTGCGCCTGGCCCCAGGCGTAGGTTCCGCAGACGAACCCCGCCAGCAGCATCACCGCGCCCAGGGTGTTCTTATGCGAATGGATCGCCGCCAGGCCCAGCGGCGTCATCGACCGACCGGGAATGATGATCCAGGACGCCATGTCGATGGCGACCACGATGGCGCAGGCGATGGCCATGGCCATGTGGGCGCGGCGCATGTCGCGGAGCCCGACCGCGACGGCGACGCAGATCGCCACGTTGACTCCATAGAGCAGCAGGCGGCGGCTCGAGGCGGCGGGGTCGAGCGCCCAGCGCGTGGTCAGGGCGAACCAGGCCAGCAACAGGAGCAGCGGCCACAGTTGGCGGAAGGCGACGATCAAGTCCCCGCGCCGCAGCCACAGGAGGGGAACGGACAGGGCGCCGAGCGCCAGCCAGATGTAGCGGTTGATCGGCGACATCTCGGTGGCGCCGGTCAGGGGGTCGAGGGCGACCTCGTGGACGTAGGGTTTGTTGCCGATCAGGACGTAGAGCAGCATCAGGACCAGCAGGGTCCCGGCGGCCAGGACGATCCAGCGGTCGGTCAGGGTCTCGCGGGCGGCGCGCTGATCGGCGCGGATGGCCCGCCAGGTCTCGGTCGCCAAGGCGGCGCGGGAGGCGGCGGGACCGTCGCTCATCCGGGCCAGGCTTTGCGCAGGCCCAGACGCAGGCGGGCCGCGTCCCACAGGCCGTAGCCGAGGCCCCACAGTCCGCGCGCCAGATACCGCCGCCAAAGCCGGCCCGGCTCCCGCGCCAGCCGATAGAGCCAGACGAAGCCGGTGTGCTCCATGATATCGGGGGCGGCCTTCATCTGGCCGGTGATCACCGTCAGGGAGCTGCCGATGCAGAGGCCCAGGCCGGTCGACCGGCCGTCCGAGATCACCCGCTGGCAGAACTTCTCGGACTGAGGCGGACCCATGGCGACGAACACGAAGCGGGCGGGATGAGCGGCGACGAAGTCGACCGCCGTGCGCACCGCGTCCGGATCGTGGATGAAGCCCATGGGCGGATTGTGGTGTGCGATCCGATTCAAGCCAAACTGTTCGCACAGGGCGGCGATGGTCGCGTCCGTCCCGCCGATCACGGTCAGGGCGTCGTCCGGTCGGATCACCTCGCGGAACAGGTCGCGGACGACATAGGCGCCCGGCGCGAAGTCCAGCTTGAGGCCGCCCAGCAAGGCGGCGTTGCGCAGCACGCGGCTGTCGTTGGTGCTGATCCAGGCCGCCTCGCCGCAGCGGGCGAACTCCGGATCATGGCGGCGCAGCCAGGCGTGCTCCGCGTTGGGCGTGACGAAGGCGGCGAAGGGCGCGTCCTGTTGTCGCGCAGCCAGGGCGGCGGTCGCCTCCGCGACCGACATGGGCGTAAACCTCAGCCCGGCGAAACGCACGGCGCGGAAAGGCGTCTCAGGCTGGCGCGCGGCTTGCTCGCCGGCGTCCGTATCGTCCCATTTCGCCACGTCAGCGGCCAAAACCGTCTCCATAGTGCCATGCATCCCGCCAACTCCGACCCGTACGCTTCCGTTCCTGCAGATCGCGGGCCAGCCGCCGAACCGCCCGCCGTGGCGCTGGCCGGCGGCCGCGACGTCGGCGTCGAACTGGCGCTCAAGCGCCTGGTCGACATCGTCGGTTCAGCCGCGCTGCTGGTCGTCCTGTCGCCGCTCCTGCTCCTGGTCGCGGGATTGGTGAAGGCCACCAGTCCCGGGCCGGTGTTCTACGCCTGCGACTGGGTGGGGCAAGGCGGTCGTCGCTTCCGCGGCTATAAGTATCGGACCATGGTCCCGGACGCCGACGCCCAGGAAGCGGGGCTGCAGGCCGGCAACCTGATGCAGGGGCCCGCCTTCAAGCTGGAGAATGATCCCCGCATCACGCCGCTGGGTCGCTGGCTGCGCAAGTACAGCATCGACGAACTACCGCAGCTGTGGAGCGTGCTGAAAGGCGACCTCAGCCTGGTCGGTCCCAGGCCGCCGCGCGAGCACGAGTATGCGCGGTTCACGCCGTTCCAGCGCCAGAAGCTGGCGGTGAAGCAGGGCATCACCTGCCTGTGGCAGGTAGAAGGGCGGCACCGGATCAGCGACTACGACGACTGGGTGAAACTGGACCTGGAGTACATCAGGACCTGGTCGCTGTGGCTCGACATCAAGATCCTGTTCCGCACCGTCGGCGTCGTGATCCGGGGGACGGGCGCATGAGCGGCGACATCGACATCAGCGTCGTGGTGCTGAGCTACGACCGCGTGCACCTGCTGGCGCGGACGCTGGCCGGGATCTTCGAGCGCGGCGCGGCCGGCGTCCGGTTCGAGGTCGTCGTGGTGGACAACCATCCCGACCGTCTCGCCGAGGCGCTCGTGGCCGGGCATGCCGCCGCCGGCGCGCCGATCGTCTATCTGAGCGATGCGCGGCGGAACATTTCGATCGTCCGGAACCTGGGAATCAAGGCCTCGCGCGGCCGATACGTGGCCTTCATCGACGACGACGAGGCGCCCGACGCCGGCTGGCTGAAAGCCTTGCTGGAGACGCTGGAGCGCACGGGCGCCGACGCGGCCTTCGGCCCCAAGCTGCCGGAGTTCGAGGGCGGCGCCGCGCCGGACTGGGACCCGGAGGGGTGGCGCTACACGCTCGATTTCCGGCTGCCGGCGGATACGGAGCTGCATCTTTTCGGCCGCTTCCGGAAGAAGGGGAAGGGGCTGGGCAGCGGCAACGCCGCGTTCCGCGTGACCACCTGCCTGGCCGATCCCGAGCCCTTCGACGTGGCCTTCGGCGACGCCAACGGCGAGGACACCCAGCTGCTGTTCCGCCTGGCCTTGGCGGGGAGACGGTTCGTCTGGGCGCCGGACGCCGTGGTGCGCGAGTTCATCGAGATCGAGCGGGCGCGGCCCGACTACATGATCACCCGCATGAAGCGCGGCTCGCAGCACTATGCCGTGTGCCGGATCGCCACCAGCCGCCACAAGCTGGTCACAACGGCGCGGGTGACGCTGCTGGGTCTGATCCAGATGGGAGTTCACGCCGGGCTCTATGTCGTCACCGGCGAGTTCCTCCGGCCGAGGCGTTTCGACCACCGCATCGGCCTGGCCAAGGGGCTGGGCAAGCTGACCTGGCGGTCGCCGATCGGCTTCATCGAGGAAAAGGCGGGATGAGCGCCTCTCCCGACCTCAGCATCGTCGTCTGCACCTACGATCGTCCGCTGCATCTCGCCGAGACGCTGCGGTCCTGCCTGGCGCAGCACAACACCCTCGGCTTGGCGCTCGAACTGGTGGTGATCGACAATCACCCGTCGGGCAGCGCCGCGGCGGTGGTCGAGGCTCTGGCGGGGGAGGCCGTCTGGCCGATCCGCTATATCGTCGACCTGACGCGGAACATGGCCACGCTGCGCAATCGCGGCTTCGCGGAGGCGAGAGGGCGCTGGCTGGCCTTCATCGACGACGACGAGATCGCCGATCCCGATTGGACCGACGCCCTGGTCGCCGCCGCCCGCGCGACCGACGCCGCCGTCGTGGTCGGGCCGAGGCTGGCGCGCTTCGAGACCGGCGCGCCGCCGGCCTGGGATCCCACGGGCGCCGCTTTCGTCCGCGATCTGGGGCTGCCCGATCTGGCGGAGATCGTCCTCACCACGCCGGGCGGAAAGCCGCGCTACGGCCTCGGCACCGGAAACTCGCTGTTCGATTTGGCACACCGCGGCGTGTCCGAAAACGGGCCGATGCGGGAGTCTTTCGGCGACGCTGGGGGGGAAGACGCCGAGCTCTTCGTCCGGATGCACCGCCAGAATTGTAAACTAGTGTATGCGGCGCGGGCCCGCGTAACCGAGACGGTTCCCGAGCACCGCACGCTACCCGCATACCGTGTAATTCGCGTGCGACGGGAAACGCAGCACTACGTCACGATCTATCTCGACGGCGCCAAACGCCCGCGGATCGCCTGGGCGATCCTTATGTTGAAAGGGGTTATGCAGCTGTCCGCCGGTTGGCTCATCGCTGTCGCCACCGGTGAATTCAGGTCAAACACTCGTCTAAGGGGACGGGTTTTGATGGCTCATGGCCTCGGAAAACTGACCTGGAAGCAACCTATAGGATACATTCAGGAACCCGCGCTCAATACTCTGATAACCACGCGTGTCAATTAGTCGCTTACCATAGGGTACGGTGATGTTGTTATTGGCGCGCTTCTTGTCGGGTGGAAGTTCGACTGTGCCCGTTTGAGGCAGAAGTGGAGAACCCATGTTGCGCGAACTGAAGTACCCCGCTCTTGTTCAGCCTGCGAAGTCCGTCACGGGCATCAAGCTGTTCGGCGACGGCGCGAGCCTGGCCGACTTCTCGCGTCTGTACGATGAAGGTCGCGTGGTCGGGTTCACCACCAATCCGACCCTGATGTTCAAGGCGGGCGTGGAGGACTACGCCACTTTCGCGCAGCAGCTGGTCACGCTGATCCCGGACATGCCGCTGTCCTTCGAGGTCTTCTCCGACGACTTCGTCGAGATGGAGCGGCAGGCTCGACTGATCGCCAGCTGGGGCCGCAATGTCTATGTGAAGATCCCGATCACCAACACCAAGGGCGAAAGCAGCCTGCCGTTGGTCGAGCGTCTGTCGCGCGACGGGATCAAGCTGAACGTCACCGCCATCCTGACGCTCGAGCAGGTCGCGGGTACGGTCGAGGCCCTGGATCCGTCCGTTCCGGGCATCGTCTCGGTGTTCGCCGGTCGTATCGCCGACACCGGAGTCGATCCGATGCCGATCATGCGCGCCGCGGTGGCCCTGGCCGCCCGCAAGCCGCTGGCCGAGGTGCTCTGGGCCAGTCCGCGTGAAGTGCTGAACATCTACCAGGCCCGCGACTGCGGCTGCCATATCATCACGGCGACGCCGGACATCCTCCGCAAGCTCGACATGTCGGGCAAGGACCTGGCCGAGCTCTCGCTCGAGACGGTGGACATGTTCCGCAAGGACGCGGTCTCGGCCGGCTTCACCCTCTAGGGCCAGCCAGCCTCCCAAAATCCGGAGTTACAGCAATGCTCAAGGCCCTGGTCCTCGCGGCCGGGCTGGGCAGTCGCATCCGCGCGGTCGCGGGCGACCTGCCCAAGCCCCTGGTTCCCTTCGGCGGCGACGCCATCCTGGCCCACAACCTGCGCTGGCTGGCCGACAGCGGCGTGCGGGAGGTCTGGATCAACCTGCACTACGCCGCCGACGCCATTCGCGAGGCGATCGGTGACGGCGAGGCCTTCGGGCTGCGTGTGCACTATGTCTACGAGCCCGAGCTGCTCGGGACCGCCGGCGCCCTGGGCAACATTCGCCAAGCGTTCGACGAGACCATGCTGGTCGTCTATGGCGACAGCGTCGTGCGTTGCGACCTGGCGGCCCTGCAGGCGCGCCACTACGTCCAGAAGGCGGAGGCGACCATCGCGCTCTTCGATCGGGACCGCCACGCCCACACCGGCATCGCCGGCGGCCGGGTGCGCATCACCGCCGATCAGGCCGTCGAGCGGTTCCTGGAAGGCATTGGCGATGCTGTGGCCGATCCGCTGGTCAACGCGGGGGTCTACATGGTCGAGCCGACGATCCTGGACCTGATCCCGACGGCAGGCCTCGTCGACTTCGGCCGCGACGTCTTTCCTCAGATGTTGCAGCAGGGGCGCCGACTGAGCGCCTATGTCATCGAGGACGGCGGCTACTGCCTGGGCCTCGATACGCCGCAGAGCTACGCCGCCGGCGTCGCGCTGCTGGAGCAGGGAAAGGTGTCGCTGTGAGCCGCCGGGCGGTGTTCTTCGATCGGGACGGGGTCCTCAACCGCGTCGTTTGGCGCGACGGCAAGCCGGCTTCGCCGCGCACGCCGGACGAACTGGTGATCGAACCCGACGCAGCGGAGACCCTCGCCCTGGTGCGCGAGGCCGGCTATCGGGTGTTCGTGGTCACCAACCAGCCGGACGTCCGCCGCGGCCTGATGACCGACGCGGCGCTCGACGCCATCCACGACGAGATTGCGCGCAAGCTGCCGATCGACGAGATCGCGGCCTGCCGCCACGACAACGCCGACGCCTGCGACTGCCGCAAGCCTCTTCCGGGCATGCTGCTGTCGCTGGCCAAGCGCTGGGACATCGACCTCCATGGGAGCTGGATGGTCGGGGACCAGGACCGCGACACCGCCTGCGGGCGGGCCGCGGGAGTCCAGACGGTGCTGCTCAAGCGGCCCTACAACACCGGAGACGGAGCCGACCATGTCGTCGCCGACCTCCTTGCTTTCCGCCGCCTCGTCCAGGGCGACGGTTCCCCCCGCCAATGCGCCTCGCGCAGGGAGCCTGTTTCATGTTCACCGACCACTTCCTGACCGTCGTCCAACGCGCCGTCGCTTCCATCGACCAGGCCGCCGTAGAAGCCGTCGCCCAGACCCTGGCCGACGTCCGCGAGCGCGGCGGCCGCCTGTTCCTGATCGGCGTCGGCGGCAGCGCCGGCCACGCCAGCCATGCGACCAACGACTTCCGCAAGATCTGCGGCTTCGAGGCCTATTGCCCGACCGACAACGTCTCGGAACTGACCGCCCGCATCAACGACGAGGGCTGGGAAGGCGTGTTCTCGACCTGGCTCGAAAGCAGCCGTCTGCGTCCCGAGGACGGCCTGCTGATCTTCTCGGTCGGCGGCGGCAGCCTGGAGCCCCCGGTCAGCGCCAACCTGGTGCGCGCCATGCAGTACGCCAAGGCGAAGGGCGCGGCCGTCACCGGCATCGTCGGCCGCGACGGCGGCTATACCGCGAAGATCGCCGACGCCTGCGTGGTCATCCCGACGGTCGACGCCCAGCTGATCACCCCGATCGTCGAGGGGCTGGCCGCCGTGGTCTGGCACCTGCTGGTCTCGCATCCGCTGCTGTCCCAGAGCAAGGGACACTGGGAAACGATCGCGCCCACGAACGCCCCGAGCGCCGCCGCGGCCGCCGCGGAGTGACCATGATTTCGACACGCACCCCGCTGCGCGTCACCCTGGGGGGCGGCGGCACCGATCTGGAGAGCTACTATCGCCATGGCGGCGGCTTCATCTTCGCCATGGCGCTGGACAAGCACATCCACATCACCGCCCACCGTCCGGTCTTCGACGACCGGGTCGTGCTCTATGGTCCCCAGCCGGAGGTCTCGCCGCGGGCCGAGGATGTGAAGCACGAGCTGGTCCGGGCGGCGCTGCTGGCGCACGGGCTGGACGACCGCCTCGAGGCGGCGTCGCTGGCCGACATCGCCGGCGGCACCGGGCTGGGCTCGTCGAGCAGCTTCCTGGTCGGCTTCCTGAACGCCCTGCACGCCATCAAGGGTCATCGGCCCGATCCGCAGGCGCTGGCCGAGGAGGCCTGCACCCTTGAGATCGAGACCCTGAAGAAGGGCATCGGCAAGCAGGACCAGTACATGGCGGCCTTCGGCGGGCTGACGACGCTGGACATCGCGCCGGACGGGCAGGTCGCCGTGAAGCGGGTGGCGCTCGATCCGGAGGTCCAGGCGGCCTTCGTGCGGCACACCCACATCTACTACACGGGCCTGCGCCGGGACGCGGCGGTGATCCTGTCGGACCAGCACAACGCCATGCTGTCGACGGACGCCCCGCGCCGGGACACGGTCAGCGACAGCCTGGGGTTCATCAAGGACCTGGGCTACCGCATCCGCGACGCCTGGATCGCCGGCGACCTGGACGGCTGGGGCCGGATGCTCGACGAGCACTGGCGGAGCAAGAAGAAGCTCTCGAGCCAGATCAGCTGGCCGCACATCGACCAGCTCTACGACCATGTCCGCGACGCCTACGGCGTGACCGGCGGCAAGGTGATCGGGGCCGGCGGCGGCGGCTTCCTGATGCTGTTCTGCCCGGGCGACGGCGCGGCGCTGGAGGCCTACATGGCCGCGCAGAACATGCCGCGACTGATCTACGGCATCGACCCGCTGGGCTCGCGTCTGGCGGAGACCGCCTGATGCGCGCGCCGGCGGGGCATTGGGACGTGCGGGCGAGGGCGCCCCTGCGGCTGGGTCTGGCCGGCGGCGGCACGGACCTGTCGCCCTACTGCGACCTGCACGGCGGCGCCGTGCTGAACGCGACCATCGACCGGTTCGCCTTCGCGCACCTGGCCGCCCGATCGGACGGTCTGGTCGCCTTCCGCGCCAGCGATATCGGAGCCGAGGAGACCTACCGCCCGGGCGAGCCGATGGCGGCGAACGGTCCGCTGATGCTGCACAAGGCCGTCTACCGGCACATGGTGGAGACCTATCTCGACGGCGTCGCGCCGGCGATCACCGTCTCGACCACGACCGACGCTCCGCCCGGGTCGGGCCTGGGGTCCTCGTCGGCGCTGGTAGTGGCGCTGGTCGAGGCCTTCCGGGCGGCCCTGGACCTGCAACTCGGACCTTACGAGGTGGCCCAGCTGGCCTGGCGGATCGAGCGGCGCGACCTGGGCTTGGCCGGGGGGCGTCAGGACCAGTACGCGGCGGCCTTCGGCGGGATCAACTTCATCGAGTTCCTGGCCGACGAGCGGGTGGTGGTGAACCCGCTGCGGGTCCGGCGCGGCTATGTGAACGAGCTGGAGTCGTCGCTGGTCGTCTGTTTCTCCGGCCAGTCGCGGGCCTCCGAGGCCATCATCCGCAGACAGGTCGAAGGCCTGGAGAGCGATGCGACGGTTGTCGAGAGCATGCACCGTCTCAAGGCCGACGCCTCGGCGATGAAGGAGGCCATGCTGGCCGGTGACCTGCGCGAGGTGGCGGCGGTGCTGATGCGCTCCTGGGAAGCCAAGAAGCGCACCGCCGACGGCATCGCCACGACCGAGGTCGACCGGCTGTTCGAGATCGCCATGGTCGGCGGCGCCTGGGGCGGCAAGGTCTCCGGCGCCGGCGGCGGCGGCTTCCTGATGTTCTGCACCGATCCGGAGAACCGCTATCGCCTGACCCAGGCGCTGAACGCCGCGGGCGGGCAGGCCAGCGCGGTCAAGTTCACCTTCGACGGCGCCGAGGCCTGGAGCGTGAGGGGATGAGCGACGCGCGCCAGTGCGTGATCCTGGTCGGGGGCCTGGGGACGCGGCTGGGCGCGCTGACGCGTGAAACGCCCAAGCCGCTGCTGCCCGTGCGCGGACGGCCGTTCGTGGAGTGGCTGCTGCTCAAGGCCCGCCGCGAGGGTTTCGACCGGGCGTTGCTGCTCGCCGGACATGGCGCGGAGGTGCTGGACGCCTGGTTCGCCGGCGACGTCGAGGCGCGCGTGGGTCTGACCCTCGCGGTTAGCCGCGAGCCGCATCCCCTGGGGACAGCCGGCGCGCTGGTTCACGCCGAGACTCTGCTCGAGGACCGCTTCCTGCTGGTCAACGGCGACACCTGGTTCGACTTCGACTGGGCGAACCTGGCGACGGCCGGGGGCGAGGCGATCATGGCCCTGCGGCGGGTCGCGCCCGCCGACCGCTACGAGACGGTCGTGCTGGAGGGAGATAGGGTCACGGGCCTGCGACCGCGTGATCCGGCGCTGGTGGAAGGGCTGATCAACGGCGGCGTCTACGCGCTGTCGCGATCCGTCCTGGAAGGCGTGTCGGCGCCGTCATCGCTGGAGGGGGCGCTGCTGCCTCGCCTGGCGCGCGAAGGACGGCTGCGCGGTCGCGTCTGCGAGGGGTCTTTCATCGACATCGGCGTGCCGGAGAGCTATCGCGCGGTCCAGGACATGGATCTTGGGGACCCGGGGGAGGGGGCGCCGTGACCATCACCCGTCGCCTTGTCGTCGCCGGCGGCGCGATCGCGGCGGCGGGAGCCTGTCGCGCCCAGCCCGCGGAAAGCCTGGCGGAGGCAGCCGCGCGTCGCGGCGTTCTGTTCGGCGCGGCGGTCGAGCCTCAGACCCTGGACCGCGACCCGGCCTTCGCCGCTCTGATCCGGCGCGAGTGCGCGGGCCTGACCCCCGAGAACCACATGAAGTGGAACCTGCTGCGGCCCGCGCCGCGCCGGTTCGACTTCGCCGGCGCCGACCGGCTGGTCGAGATCGCGCAGGGGCAGGGGATGGCGGTCCACGGCCACGCGCTGGTCTGGCACGAGGCGAACCCGGATTGGCTCGCGCGGGAGCTGAACCCCGGGACAGCCGCCGAGATTCTGTACGAGCACATCGACGCCGTCGTCGGGCGCTATGCCGGACGGGTCCGGTCCTGGGACGTGGTCAACGAGGCGATCGAGCGCAACGACCGGCGCCCGGACGGCCTGCGCCGTTCGCCATGGCTCGAGGCGCTGGGGCCGGACTACATCCCGATGGCCTTCGAGGCCGCGCATCGCGCCGATCCGGCCGCGCGGCTGGTCCTGTCGGACTACGGCTTCGAGTACGACGACGAAGCCTGGATGGTCGAAAAGCGCGGGACGACGCTGGAGCGGCTGGCCGGGTGGCGGCGCGACGGGGTTCCGATCCACGCGCTTGGGATCCAGGGGCATCTGCTCGGCGACCGGCCGCCGGCCTTCGGCGAGGGGCTGCGCCGGTTCCTGCGCGACGTGGCGCGGCTGGGGCTGGAGATCTACGTCACCGAACTGGACGTCAATGATCAGAACACGCAGGGCGGCGTCGTTCGGCGCGACGAGGTCGTCGCGGAGATCTACGACGCCTTCCTCCGCGCCGTGCTGGACGAGCCGGCGGTGCGGATGGTCACGACCTGGGGGCTCAGCGACCGCTACACGTCCAAGGCCGACATGTTCCCGCGCCGTGACGGTGCGCCGGTGCGGCCGCTGCCCTTCGATCGCGATCTGGCGCCCAAGCTTGCGCGACGGGCTATCGCGCAGGCCTTCGGAGGCGTCAGGTGAGTGGGCCGGCGATCATCCTGACCTCGGCGCCGTCGGCGGCGAGCATGGCGGCGGCCAGGCGATGGCTAGGCGCGGGGGCGAGTTCGAAGGCGCTCCAGGCGCTGTCGGCCGGGGCTGCGCCGATGATCATCAGTGGACCAAGAGTGATCTCCAACCCATCGACAGGATTGGAGAAACCGACGCCGAGTGTCTTGAGGGCGGCTTCGCTCAGGGTCCAGAGGCGAAAGAACGCCTCCCGCGGATCCGGCGCCGCGGCGACCTGCCGGACGGCGGAGGCGGGCAACACGGTTTCCGCCACCGCGTGGATATCGACTGACGCATCCACCGTCTCGATATCGACGCCGCATGGCCCGCCCCGAGCGACACAGGCGGCGGCCAGGCCATCCGCATGCGACAGGCTCACGGACAGGCCGCGCGCGCGCAGCCAGGGCGAACCGGGCGCGCCCAGCGGCCCGCGATCGAGAATTCCGTCCCAGCCCAGCGGCGCCAGAAGCCGCGCGAGCACGCTCCGGGCCGGCGCCGAGACGCTCCAGGCCGCGGCCAGCACCGGCGCCTCGTCGGCGGCCAGGGCCGTGGCCAGCCTGTCCTGGATCAGGTGAGGGGAGGCGGCGATGTCCTTGGACTCTCTGAAGGAACGGGTTCAAGCCGATACTAGCGTGCTGGACGGCGACGACCAGCCGCTGTTCACGCCCGATCCCGCCGCTGTCGCCGGGTCCCAGCTGACCGCGTTCATCCGGTTCGTCGAGCGTCGCGAGGGACTGGTTCTGCCGGACCAGGCCGCTCTGCAGCGCTGGGCGATCCTCGACGGCCCGCGTTTCTGGACCGCTCTGCTGGCCTGGCTGGCGCCGCCGACATCCGGCATGGCCGATCCGGCCCTGCTCGGCGACCGTTGCGAGACGGCGCGCTTCTTCCCGGACCTGAGGCTGAACTACGCCGAGGCTCTGCTGGCCGGCGACGACGGGGCCGAGGCGGTGATCGCGCGCCGGGCGGACGGCGAGGAGGTTCGCCTGACGAGAGGCGAATTACGGAGAAAGGTCAGGTGTCTGGCGTCTGGATTTCAGACGTTGGGCCTGGCGCCCGGAGACGCCGTGGCGGCGGTCCTGCGCAACGATGTCGAGGCCGTCGTCGCCGTCCTGGCCGCGGCGGCCTGCGGTGCGACGATCGCCACGGTCGGGCCGGAGATGGGGCCGGACATCCTGGCCGAGCGGCTGGAGACCCTCGAGCCGCGCCTGCTGATCGTCTCCGCCGAGCCACGGCCGCAGGATGGCGGCGCGCCGGTCGTCGACCGGGTCTCGGAGCTGATCACGAAGCTGCCTTCGTTGAAGGCGGTGGTCGCCTTGGACGGGGCCGTCATCGATGGGGGGGCGCTGCCCGTCCTGCGGGCCGCCGATCTGGCCGAGGGACCCGAGGCGGCGTTCGACCGGTTCCCGTTCAACCATCCGCTCTTCGTGCTGTTCTCCTCCGGCACCACCGGCAAGGCCAAGGGCTTCGTCCATGGCGCGGGCGGAACCTTGCTGGAGCATCTCAAGGAGCACCGGCTGCACGGCGATCTGCGTCCGGGCGAGCGGCTGTTCTTCCAGACCTCGCCGGCCTGGATGATGTGGCACTGGCAGCTGTCGGCGCTGGCCTCGGGGGCGGCGATCGTCCTCTACGACGGACCGGTCGACGCGCCCGAGACCCTGTGGCGGCTGGCTGACGAGACCGGCGCGACCTGCTTCGGGACCAGTCCGCCGTACCTGGGCCTGTGCCGGTCGCTGGACTATCGGCCAGGCGATCACCTCGCCCTGAAGGCGTTGCGATCGGTGTTGTCGACGGGATCGGTGCTGTCGCCCCAGCTGGCGCGCTGGGTCCGTGAGGCGGTCAAACCGCTGCCCGTGCAGTCGATCAGCGGCGGGTCGGACATCATCGGCTGTTTCGTGCTGGGCAGCCCCAACCTGCCGACCTTTGCGGGCGAGGCGCAGTGCGTGAGCCTGGGGCTGGACGTGCGCCCGTCGGGTCCGGGCGGCGAGGGCGAACTGACCTGCCACAATCCGTTTCCCTCGAGGCCCCTGAGCCTGTTGGCCGATCCTTTCGGCGTCCGGTTCCACGAGGCCTATTTCTCGCGGCATGTGACGGCCTGGAGCCATGGCGACTGGATCCGGGCCACGCCGCGCGGCGGGGTGATCCTGCGCGGCCGAATGGACGGGGTCCTCAATATACGCGGCGTCCGGGTCGGGCCGGCGGAGGTCTATGCCGTCCTGGCCGACGAGCCGCGGATCGCCCAGGCCCTGGCGGTCGAGCAGTCTGACGAGACGAGCGGCGAAGCCCGGATGGCGCTGCTGGTGGTCCCCGTCGCGGGCGTGACCGTCGACGACGCCCTGCGCGCCGATATCCGCCGCCTGCTGACCCGGCGAGCCTCCGCGGTCCACGCGCCGGCCGTGATCCTGGCCGTGGACGCCCTGCCGACGACGCATAGCGGCAAGCTGTCGGAGGCCGCGGCGGCCGACGCGGTCAACGGTCGCTCGCCGCACAACCTGGCGACGCTGCGAAATCCCGAGAGCGTCACGGCGATCCGCCAGGCGATGGCCGCCTGGACGAGGGACGCAGGCGGAGCGGCGGGCGGCTCCGCCGAAGACTGGCTCGGGGCGGTCTGGCGGACGTTGCTCGGCGCCGAAACGATCGGGCTGGACGACAACTTCTTCGACCTGGGAGGTCATTCGCTGACCGCCGCCCGCGTGTTGGCCGAGGTGCGGCGACGCACCGGTCGGCGGCTGCCGATGGCGACCCTGCTCCATGCGCCGACGATCCGGACCCTGGCCGCGGTCATCGACGCGCCGGACTGGTCGGCCTCGTCGCGGATCGCGCCGCTGCGGACGGACGGAACGGGGGAGCCGCTGTTCATCGTCCACAGCATGACCGGCAACGTCCTGCAGCTGCACAGCTTGGTGCGGGCGCTTGACTGCGGTCGGCCGATCCATGGCGTGCAGGCGCGAGGGATTGATCTGGATGAAGCGCCGCTCGCCGACGTCGAGGCCATGGCGACCGACTATGTGGCGGCGATCCGGACGGTGCAGCCGAAGGGACCCTACCGCTTGGCCGGATTCTCCTTCGGCGGGCTGGCGGCCTTCGAGATGGCCCGGCGATTGGAGGCCATGGGCGAGCCGGTCGCCGAGTTGATCCTGCTCGACAGCAAGGTGGACAAGCGATTCCTGCCCGCAGCGGAGCGAGCCCGGCTGCTGATGCGGCGGCTGGCCCATCACGCGCGGCGGATACGGCGGATGCCGTTGGCGGAAATTCTGGTCTACCTGCGCGACCGGGCGTTCGCCCTGGCCGGTCGCCGGGCCCCGCCGGCTCCGCCGCTGCACGAGATCCCGCCGCGCCTGCAGGCGGTCCGCGACGGCATCGTCGCGGCGACAGGCCGCTATCGTCCTGGCGCCTATGGCGGCGAGGTTCTGTTCGTAAGGGCTGAAATTCCCGAGGACATTCCATTCGACGCCGCCAGTGCGTTCCGGGCGGCCGCGCGGGGCGGCGTGACCGAGATGGTCGCGCCCGGCGATCATGACGGCATGATCGAGCCGCCGCATGCGGCGACGCTGGCGGCGATGCTGTCGGAGCGGCTGCGACCGTAGAGCCGGCCGCCGGGATGTGCTCTTGAGGGCGGGACGATCGACTCGCCCCTCGGAGACGCCATGTCCGCCACCCTCTACGGCATCAAGAACTGCGACACGATGAAGAAGGCCCGGGTCTGGCTCGACCAGCACGGCGTGACCTACGGCTTCCACGACTACAAGGCCTCCGGGATCGAGGCCGAGACGCTGAAGGGCTGGGCGGGGAAGGTCGGCTGGGAGGTGCTGCTGAACCGCGCCGGGACCACCTTCCGGGCGCTGCCGGACGCCGACAAGACCGGCGTCGACGAGGCCAAGGCCATCGCCCTGATGGTCGCCCAGCCCTCGATGATCAAGCGGCCTGTGCTCGACCTGGACGGCAGGCTGACGGTCGGGTTCAAGCCCGAGATCTACGCCGCGGCGACCAGCGTCTAGCGGAACCAGCGCCTCGCGACGGGTGTTCCACCGGCGGATGCACCGCTGGGAGGGACTTCCATGTCGGACGGGATCGGACGCGGCCTGGGCGGCGGCGGTTGGGCGGCCTGGCTTCTGGGCGCGGTCTTCATCCTGATCGGACTGGTCCTGACGGTCGGCGGCGGCTGGCTGATCGCCCTGGGCGGATCGGCCTACTATCTGCTCGCGGGATTGGGCCTGATCGCCTCGGGCGTCTTCCTGTTGCGCCGGCAGGTCCTCGGGGCTTGGATCTACCTCGCCGTCTATGTCCTGACCCTGATCTGGGCGATCTGGGAAGTCGGCCTGGCCGGCTGGCCGCTGGTCCCGCGCGTCGTGGCGCCGTCGGTGCTGCTGGTCCTCCTGTTCCTGGTCCTGCCGGCGTTGCTGCCTTCGCCACAGGGGCGGAGAGCCGCGGTGGGCGGCCTGGCGGGCTTCGTCCTTTTGGCCATTGTCGGCGTCGCGGCCATGGGCGTCGTCAATCACCGTCCGTCGCCGGGACCGCTGCCCGAGGCCAGCCTGCCGACGCCCGCCGACGCCTCGCCGCTGCCGGTCGGGGCCGACTGGGGCGCCTATGGCGGCGACTACGGCGCACGGCGCTACTCGCCGCTCGACCAGATCACCGCCTCCAACGTCCGTCGCCTGAAGCGGGTCTGGCTGACCCGCACCGGCGACATGCCTAGCGCCGCCGCGGCCGGGAAGTACGGCGCGGAGACCACGCCGCTGAAGGTCGGCGACAGCCTCTACCTCTGCACCGCCAAGAACATCATGCTGGCCCTCGATCCGCGCACCGGCGCGGTCCGCTGGCGCTACGATCCGAAGGTGCCGGACGCGGCCATCCCCTATACGGCGGCCTGTCGCGGCGTGACCTACTACCAGGTCCCGGGCGCCTCGGCGGGTGAGGCCTGCGCGACGCGGATCATCGAGGGCACGCTGGACGGCCGGCTGATCGCCGTCGACGCCCGCAGCGGCCAGCTCTGCCAAGGCTTTGGAACCGGCGGCCAGGTCGACACCAAGCAGGGCATGGGCCCGGCCGCCGCCGGCATGATCTCCATCACCTCGGCCCCGACCATCGTGCGCGGGGTGGTCGTCGTCGGCCATCAGATCCTCGACGGTCAGCGACGTGATGCGCCGTCCGGCGTGATCAAGGGCTTCGACGCCGTCACCGGCCAGCTGCGCTGGGCCTGGGACATGGTGCGTCCGGACATCACGGGCGAGCCGCCCGCCGGACAGATCTACACCAAGGGCACGCCGAACATGTGGACCACCGCCTCGGGCGACGAAGCGCTGGGGCTGGTCTACCTGCCGCTCGGCAATTCGGCCGTCGACTACTGGAGCGGCCTGCGCGGTCCGCTGGAGAACCAGTACGCGACCTCGCTGACAGCGCTGGACGCGACCACCGGCAGGCCGGTCTGGTCGTTCCAGACCGTGCGCAAGGACGTCTGGGACTACGACCTGGGCGCCCAGGGGACCCTGATCGACTTCCCGTCGGCGGGCGGTTCGACCCCCGCCATCGTGCTCCCCAGCAAACAGGGCGACATCTATGTCCTGGATCGTCGCACGGGCCGACCGTTGACCTCGATCCGCGAGATCAAGGCTCCGCAGGGCGGGGTCGAGCCCTCGCAGCGGTCGCCGACCCAGATCACCTCCGGCTATCACACCCTGCGCAAGCCGGACCTCACCGAGCGCGACATGTGGGGCATGTCGCCGATCGACCAGATGATCTGCCGCATCCAGTTCAGGCGAGCGAGCTACGAAGGCTTCTACACGCCGCCGACCTCGGACCGGCGCTGGATTCAGTATCCGGGCTACAATGGCGGAACCGACTGGGGCGGGATCGCCATCGACCCCCGCCGCGGCGTGATCGTGGCCAACTACAACGACATGCCCAACTACAACCGCCTGGTCCCGCGCGCCGAAGCCGACCGCAAGGGCTGGACCCCGCGCGGCGAGGCCCGCGGCGGCAGCCTGAAGAAGGGTGCGGAGGGCGCGGGGGACCCGCAAGCGGGCACGCCGTTCGCCATCGACGTCAACGCCGGCTGGCGGCTGCCGTTCACCGGCCTGCTGTGCAAGACCCCGCCCTACGGCGGCGTCCGGGCCATCGACCTGCGCACCGGCAAGACCCTGTGGGACGAGCCTCTGGGCACGGCGCGCCGCAACGGACCGTTCGGCGTCGCCTCGATGCTGCCGATCAACATCGGCACGCCGAACAACGGCGGCGCGGTCGTGACCGCGGGCGGGGTGGTGTTCGTGGCGGCGGCGACCGACAACCTGATCCGCGCCATCGATCTGAAGACCGGCAAGGTGCTGTGGAGCGACGTCCTGCCGGCCGGCGGCCAGGCCACGCCGATGACCTACGAGGCCGGCGGCAAGCAGTATCTGGTCATCATGGCCGGCGGGCACCACTTCATGGAGACCCCGATCAGCGACCAGCTCGCGGCCTACGCCTTGCCGTAGGGACGAGAAGCCGAAGCGTCTGCATCCGATCGGGCCGGCCGCGGCGACCAACCCTTGAAACGTGCGATAACCGCACCGGATTTTGGGGAGGCCGTCATGGTCGATCTGTTCGAAAAATACTGGTGGCTGCTGTTTCCGCTGATGGGCTTCGCCTTCGGCGGGTTCGGGATGTGGCTGAACTACAAGCGCAGCCGGGACGCGCTCGAGCTCATCAAGATGTACGCTCAGCAGGGCAAGGAGCCGCCGGCCGGGCTGCTAGCCGCCGTCTCGCGGGGCGGCGCCTATGACGCTCAGGAGGACTGGACCGGCGTTCCGGCGCGGCGGGGCCGGCGTGAACGGCGCTATCACAACGGCGAACGGCTGATGACCTTCACCGCGCTGGCCGTTGGCTTCGGCGCGGTGGCCTGGTGGGGCGGCGAGGGCCCCACCCGTCTGGCCTTCGGGGTTGTCGCCCTGGTGATGGGCGTCATGGCGGTCGGCTCCCTGATCATCCTTCTGGTGCAGCGGCGGGATCGTGAGGGCCAATGACGCCGCAAGGCCTCGACGCCGATCTGGTCGAGGCCGCGCGCGGGGGATCGTCGGCGGCGTTCGGGCGGCTGGTCGACCGGCACCAGCGGGCCGTCCGGGGCTTCCTGCGACGTCTCTGCGGCGATGCGGCCGAGGCCGACGACCTGGCGCAGGAGACCTTCCTGGCGGCCTGGACCGAGATCGGCCGGTTCCGCGGCGAGGCCGAGGTCCGTTCCTGGCTCTGCGGCATCGCCTGGCGGCGTCACCAGAGCGCGGCGCGGGCAGGCCTGCGGCGGCGGCGGCGGGATCAGGCCTGGTCCGAGGCGGCGCAGCAGCAGGGCGCAATCCCGGCCTCGTCGGACGACCGGCTGACCCTCGAACGGGCGCTCGCGGGCTTGCCGCTGGATCAGAGGGCGGCCGTGGCGCTATGTTTGGCGGGCGAGTTCAGCCACGCCGACGCGGCCGAGGTTCTGGGCCTGCCGATCGGCACGGTGAAGTCGCACGTCGCCCGCGGGCGCAGTCGCCTGCTGGCGGCGATCGGAGGCCGTGATGAGTGAGCAGGAGCCGATGGACGCCCAGGCCCGCGCCGAAGCCTCCCTGGCGGCCTTCTTCGCCGAGGATGGGCTGGCCGAGCGCGATCCGGCCTTCTCGGCGACCGTGGTCGAGGAGATCGCGCGGCGGCGGTTCCGGGCGAACCTGCTGGAGCTGGCGGGCGTCGCAGCCTTGGCGGCGCTGGTGCTTTGGGCGCTTTGGCAGGCCGTGTCCGCGGATGTGGCGGCCATCGTTTCCGGCGCGGGGCCGGCGGCTCTGGCGGCGGTGGTCCTGGCGTCGCTGTACGTGGGGCTGAAGCCGCTGTTCCGGCGCGCCTGAACCCTTACGAACATTTCATCCCGACTCGCGCATCCAAGGGCGGGGGCTGGCGCCTCTATTGATCAGAAGGCGGAAACGGCTGGGCCGCATCCGCCTGTCATCGAGGAGACGAACTGATGGAAATCCTGATCCCGATCACCCTGTTCGCGATGATCGCCGCGATCGTCCTGGTCCCCAGCTGGCTGAAGAGCCGCGAGCGCCGCGAAATGCAGGAAACCCTGCGCAGCGCGATCGACAAGGGACTGCCGCTGCCGAGCGAGGTGATCGACGCGATGACCAAGAACGTGAAGGTCGCTCCGACGGCGCTCAGCGATATCCGGACCGGCATCGTCTGGCTGTCGGTGGGCATCGGCATCGGTCTGCTGGGCTTCATCATCGGCTTCCGCGAGGCCGACGCCTTCCACCCGCTGCTCGGCATGGCCGCGATCCCGACCATGATCGGCGTCGCCTTCATCGCTCTGAGCTTCGTCAACCCGAACAAGGGCAAACAGTCCTAGTCGGCGCGGATCTCTGGAGGGGAGCGCAAGCACATGGCCGGGGCGAGATCACCCGCCAGTCTGCACGATGTCGAGCTCGCGGCCCTGGCCGCGTCCGGCGACCGGCCCGCCTTCGGCGAGCTTGTCCGTCGGCATGGCTCGACGGTCCGGGGGCTGCTGCGTCGCATGGGGGCCGAACCGTCCCTCGCCGACGACCTGGCCCAGGACGCCTTTCTGGTCGCCTTCGAGCGCATCGCGGAGTTTCGCGGGGAAGGGGCCTTCTCGGCCTGGGTGCGCAAGATCGCGGCCAGGCTGTACGTCCGCCGCTGGCGGCGCGACGCCAGGTTCGACCTGGATATGGAGATCGCCGACGAGGGGCATGGCGACGAGGGTTCGGCGGCCGACCGCATCGACCTGGATGAGGCGCTGAAGGCGCTGTCGCCGGCGGAGCGGGTCTGCGTGTCGCTGTGTTACGGAGCGGGGGTGTCTCATGCCGAAGCGGCGGAGGCCTTGAACGTGCCTCTTGGAACGGTCAAATCCCATGTCAAACGTGGTCTGGATAAACTCCGGGCTCGCCTCGCGCCGGGCGTCGGCGCGCAGGGCGGCGCGGAAGGGAGCAGGGGTCATGGCTGAACTCGACTTCGAGATGACGCTGGACCGGATGTTCCATGAGCCGCCGGCCTTCCCGGACTCGGAAGCCTTCGCCAAGCTGGTCGAGCTTCGGCTCGATCGGGGCTGGAGCGTCCGGCAGATCGGCATCGGCGTCGCCGGGCTCGTCGCGGGCCTGGTCGGCGCCTTCCAGCTGGTCAACAGCCGGGTGCTGGTCGACCTGGGCGGCGAGAGCGTGCGCCAGGTCGCCCTGATCAGGGAGGGCGCCGCGGGCCTGACCCGCGCCGGCGAAGGCCTGTCGTCCCTGCCGGTGAGCGGTGAAGTGATGTGGATGGCGGTGGCCCTGGGTGTTATGGCCGTCGCCTTCGCCGTCACCCGCGCGGTCGAGGAGTTCCAGTAGCGCCGCAAGGAGCCCGCCCGTGTCCGCCCAACGCCAGGAAATCGTCCGTCGCCTCGCCGCGCCGGACATCGCCGCGCGCAAGGGCGGCGAACCGATCGTCTGCCTGACCGCCTACACCGCGCCGGTGGCGGCGGTGCTGGACGAGGCCTGCGACCTGCTGCTGGTCGGCGACTCGCTGGGCATGGTCGTCCACGGCCTGCCCAACACCGTCGGCGTTACGCTGGAGATGATGATCCTGCACGGCCAGGCGGTCATGCGGTCGACCCGCAGGGCCATGGTCGTCGTCGACATGCCCTTCGGCTCCTACGAGGGCGAGCCGGAGACGGCCTACGCCAACGCCGCCCGGATCATGAAGGAGACCGGCGCCCAGGCGGTGAAGGTCGAGAGCGGCCCCACGGTGCCGGCCACCATAGATTACCTGGTCAAGCGCGGCATCCCGGTCATGGGCCATGTCGGTCTGCGACCACAGGCGATTCTCGTCGACGGCGGCTTCAAGGCCAAGGGACGCACCGACGTGGAGCGGGAGCGGGTTCTGGCCGAGGCGCGCGCGACCGCCGAGGCCGGCGCCTTTTCGGTGGTGGTCGAAGGGGTCGCCGAGGATCTGGCGCGCGAGGTCACCGCGGCCATCGCCGTCCCGACCATCGGCATCGGAGCCAGCGCCGGTTGCGACGGCCAGATCCTGGTCACCGACGACATGCTGGGTCTGTTCGATTGGACGCCCAAGTTCGTCCGCCGCTATGCCGATCTGAAGGGTGAGATCGCCGAGGCGGCTCGCCGCTACGCCGCGGACGTCAAGGCGCGGACCTTCCCGGGCGAGGCCGAGACCTATTTCGCGAAAAAGCAGGGCTGACGGACGTCTCAGCCGCGTTGCGGCGACGCGGTTCACCCTATAGGTTCCCGGCCTCTATGCCGATTTGCCGGAGCGCCCGTTCGTGGTCGATGTATTTGAAGAGGTCGAGGATCAGATCCGCACGGAGCGGTACAAGACCCTCGTCCTGAAAGTTCTGCCCTGGGCGATCGGCGCGGCGGTCATCGCCCTGGCCGCGGCGCTGGGCTACTGGGCCTGGACCTCGAACCAGACCAAGCAGGCCGACAAGGCCGCCGAGCAGTACGTGGCCGCGCTGGAGACTGCCGGCAAGGGCGACCAGGCCAAGGCCTTCACGGCGCTGGGCGAGGTCGCCAAGTCCTCGGACAAGACCTACGCCGCCCTGGCCCTGCTCATGCAGGGCGGCATCCGCCAGGAAGAGGGCAAGACCGCCGAGGCGGTGAAGCTCTACGACGCCGCGGCGGCCGCCACGAGCGAGCCTCTGATCACCGACCTGGCGCGCCTCAAATCCGCCTTGGCGCTTCTCGATACCGCTCCCTACAAGGATATCGAGGGGAGACTGACGCCTTTGTTGGAAGAGAAGCGGCCCTACCGCCTGCAGGCGCGCGAAGCCCTGGCCTTCGGCAAGTTGCTGGCCGGCCGCACGGCCGAGGCCCGCACCGACTTTTCCGCCCTGTCGAACGTCCTCGGCGCGTCCGAGGGCATGCGCCAGCGCGCGCAGGCCGCGATGGGCCTGATCGACTCGGGTTCGGCCGCGGCCCTGCCGGCGGCGGTGAAGGCCGCGATCGCCATGCCGGAGGCCCCGCCGCAGGTGTTGCCGCCCGCCGTCTCCCCCGCGCCGCAAGTCCAGCAGGGACCCGCCCAATGACCAAACGTATCGGCGGCGTCGCCGTTATCGCCGCGAGCGCCCTGGCGCTCGCGGGCTGTTCGACCCTCGGCTCGGTCAGCAATCTCAACCCCTTCAAGAAGAACGAGAACAAGGAAGTCGCGACCGACGGCCGGCGGATCTCGATCGTCGCCTTCGACCAGAAGGTCGAGGCGTCGGAATCGCTGAAGGGCGCCGATTTCAACCTGCCGCCCGCGACGGCGATCGCCAACTGGCCCCAGCCGGGCGGCGCGCCCGACGTGGTCGTCGATCACGTCCAGGCTGCGGCCAGCTTCGACGTGGCCTGGCGCAAGGGTTTCGGCAAGGGGTCGAACCGGGCGCTGCATCTGCTGGCCCCGCCGGTCTACGCCGACGGCCGAATCTACGTCATGGACGCCGAGGGCGAAGTGGCGGCGGTCGATGCGCGCACCGGTTCGGTGATCTGGCGCAAGCCGCCCGAGAACCGCACCCGCCGCGACAAGCAGGCCTTCGGCGGCGGCGTCGCCTACGCCGACGGCAAGGTCTATGTGTCGTCCGGCTATCGCTACGTCGCCCGCCTGGACGCCGCGACCGGCGCCCTGGAATGGAAGACGAACTCGAGCGCGCCGATCCATGGCGCCCCGATCGTCACCCAGGGCCGCGTCTATGTGGTCAACACCGACAACGAGATGCTGACCTACGACGTCGCCACGGGAACCCAAGCCTGGACCTACCAGGCCCTGGTCGAGCCGGCGCGTATCCTGGCGGCCAGCAGCCCGGCGGCCCAGGGCGACACCATCGTCGCCGGCTTCGCCTCGGGCGAGGTCGTGGCGCTGCGGGCCGGCAACGGCAACGACCTGTGGAACAACACCCTGGCCAAGGCCAGCCGGACCAGCGCCCTGTCGGAGATCCGCGACGTGGCTGGCCGTCCGGTGATCTACCAGGGCGACGTCTACGCCGCGAGCCACTCGGGCGTGTTCGGCGCGATCGACCTGCGCAGCGGCCAGTCCCGCTGGAGCCTGCCGATCGCCTCGATCACCACGCCCTGGCCGGCCGGCGACGTCGTCTACGTCATCTCGCAGGCGGGTGAAGTCATCTGCGCCTCGCGCGAGAGCGGTCAGGTCTACTGGATCAAGGATCTCAACGCCGGTCTGGCCACGGCCAAGAAGAGCAAGCTGTTCTTCGGCATGGCTAAGCAAAAGGTCCGTCCGCTGTTCTCCGGACCGATCCTGGCCTCCGACCGCCTGATCGTGGTCTCCAGCGACGGCAGGGCCATCGCCCTCAACCCGAAGACCGGCGATTTCCTGAAGGAGATCAATCTGGGCGGGCCGGCCTTGGTCACCCCGATCGCCGGCGGCGACACGGTCTACGTCGTCACCGACAAGGCCGAATTGGTCGCCATCCGGTAGTCTTTCGACCCGCTTTCATGGTAAGGGCGCGGCCCCCGCGGGCTGCGCCCTTTTCTTTTGGCCGCATCTGCTATCTTCCGGCGATCCGTCGCCCCTGAGACTGAATTCCGCATGCCCCTCAAGCTCGCCATCGTCGGCCGGCCGAACGTCGGCAAGTCCACGCTGTTCAACCGGCTGGCGGGCAAGAAGCTGGCCATCGTCGACGACCAGCCCGGCGTCACCCGCGACCGTCGCTTCGCCAAGGGAAACCTCGGCGACCTGGAACTGACCCTGATCGACACCGCCGGTTTCGAGGACTCCCACGACGAGAGCCTCGAGTCCCGCATGCGTCAGCAGACCGAGCGCGCCATCGAAGAAGCGCAGGTCGTCCTGTTCCTGATCGACTCGCGCGAGGGGATCACCCCGGGCGACGAGATCTTCGCCCAGCTCCTGCGCCTGACCGACAAGCCGGTGATCCTGGCCGCCAACAAGGCCGAGGGGCGGCAGGGCGACGCCGGCATCGCGGAGGCCTGGTCGCTGGGCTTCGGCGAGCCGCTGCCGCTGTCGGGCGAGCACGGGGAGGGCATGGCCGAACTCTACGCCGCCCTGGTCGCCCAGGAGGCTCTGGCCAACGCCGAGGAGGAGGAGGCGGAGGACGACAAGCCGATCCGCATCGCCATCGTCGGCCGGCCGAACGCAGGCAAGTCGACGCTGGTCAACCGGCTGATCGGCGAGGACCGGATGCTCACCGGGCCGGAGGCGGGGATCACCCGCGACTCGATCTCGGTCGAGTGGGAGCACGCCGGCCGGAAGGTCCGCCTGGTCGACACCGCCGGCCTGCGCCGCAAGGCCCGCGTCCAGGACAAGCTCGAGAAGATGTCCACGTCCGACACCATCCGCGCCATCACCTTCGCCGAGGTGGTGCTGCTGGTGATGGACGCCACCCATCCGTTCGAGATCCAGGACCTGCAGATCGCCGACCTGATCGAGCGAGAAGGGCGGGCGCTGGTCTTCGTCCTGGCCAAGTGGGATCTGGTCGAGGACCCACAGGCGCAGCTGAAGGCCTTCATCGAGCACGCCGAGCGCATGCTGCCCCAGGTGCGGGGCGCGCCGGTCGTCGCCCTGTCCGCCGCCAACGGCCGCGGCGTGGAGCGGCTGATGCCGGCGATCCTGAAGACCTACGAGAACTGGTCGACGAAGGTGAAGACCCGCGACCTCAACGACTGGCTGGCCATGGCCATCCAGCGCCACCCGCCGCCGGCGGTGAACGGTCGTCGGATCAAGCCGAAGTACATGGCCCAGACCAAGGCCCGTCCGCCGACGTTCGTGCTGTTCTCCAGCCGCGCCGACCAGATGCCCGAGCAGTACCGCCGCTACCTCGTGAACAGTCTCCGCGAGAGCTTCGACCTGCCCGGCGTGCCGATCCGCGTGACGCTGAAGAGCAACCGCAATCCCTACGCCGAAGGCGAGGAGAAGGGCGGCGCGCCGTCGTTCCAGCAGGGCGGCAAGGCCAAGAAGGAAAAGGCCCAGGCGCTCGCCGCCGAGGCGCGCGCCGAGCGCGCGGAGGCCCTGGCCGCCGGCGGACCGCCGGTGAAGCCCAAGGCTGTCCCGCCGCGCCCCACCGGCGTCAAGGCGGCCAAGGCTCGCGCCGCGGCCGCGGCGAAGTACACGAAGTCGATGGGGGCCAAGGGCGGTCGCGCCGGCATCGCCAAGCTGCGCGGCGGCGCCTCCACCAAGAAGGGCGGCAAGAAGAAGTAGCCGTCCCTTCCAGGGAAGGCTTAGAGCTTGCCGCCGGCGGCCTTCCAGTCGCTGAACACCACCGGCCTGTCGGGCAGGCCGAGGTCCGTCGCCTGGGCGAGCTGGACGACCAGGGGCGCGATCTCGGCCGGCTCCGGCAGGGTCATCGGATCCTCGCCCGGATAGGCCTCGGCCCGCATGCGGGTGCGCATCTGGTTCGGGTCCAGCAGGACGGCGCGGACCGGCGTGTGCTCGACCTCGTCGGCCCAGCAGCGCACCAGCGCCTCCATGCCGGCCTTGGTGGCCGCGTAAGGCCCCCAGAAGGCCTTCGGGCGTACGACACGGCCCGTGGTCAGGAAGATGGCCCGGCCGGCGTCCGACGCCTTCAGCAGCGGCTCCAGCGCCCGGATCAGCCGCCAGGTCGCGGTCAGGTTCACGGTCAGGGTCTCGTCCCAGCGCTTGGGATCGATATGGCCCGTCGGGCTGATGCCGCCCAGCACCGCCGCGGCGTGGACGACGATGTCCAGGCGGCCCCAGCGCTCGTGGATGGTGGCGCCCAGGGCGTCCAGCGTCTCCGGCTGTTTCAGGTCCATCGGGACCAGGGTGGCGTGGGCGCCGGTCTCGGCGAAGATCTGGTCATCCAGGGCCTCCAGCCCGCCCTGGGTGCGGCCCAGGGCGATGACATGGGCGCCGGCGCGGGCGAGGCCCAGGGCGGCCGCCTGGCCGATGCCGCGCGTGGCGCCGGTGACCAGGGCGATACGGTTGTTCAGGGGCTTGGAATCCATGCGCGGCTTCTAGCGGGTCGGCCCGGCCGCGTCATCCTTTGCGCCGGTTCGCGGAACGGATATCGTCGGGCCGGGGGACAAGCCATGAAGAACCAGCTCAATCGCGGCCTGCAGAAGCGGCTGATGTACGTCGAGAACAAGGACGGAGACATCGATGGCGTCGCCGCCCGCATCGGATGGGTGACGTTCTCCCGCACGGGAAAGACGGTCTACTACCGGGGCCGTGAGCTGGCCGGGATCGGCGGCGCGGGCGTGCGCGGCAACTTCCTCGATGTCGAGACCCAGGAGGAGTACTGGGTTTCCGGCGTGAAGAAGCGGGGTTCGAACACCCATTGGGCCGAGCGGACGGCGGTTGAGATCGATCCGGACGCCCTGGAGGCCTATGAAGCGCTCCGCGTCTCCGCCTGATCGCCGGGCCTCGCGCCGTATCTCTGCGCGATCACGGCGCAGGCCATCAGCTGGATCTGGTGGAAGAGCATCACCGGCAGGACGATGAAGCCCACCGTGGCCGCCGGAAACAGGATGCTGGCCATGGGGACGCCGGTGGCCAGGCCCTTCTTGGAGCCGCAGAAGACGACGACGATCTCGTCCTCCTTGGAGAACTTCATCAGCCGGGCGGCCTGGCGGGTGACGACCAACACCACCGCCAGCAACACGACGCAGATGACCAGCAGGACGGTCAACTCCAGCGCGCTGACCTGCTTCCACAGGCCGCCGACCACGGCCGCGCTGAAGGCGCCGTAGACGACCATCAGGATCGAGCCGCGGTCGGTGTAGCTGACCAGCTTGGCGTGGCGCTGGACCCAGCCCTGAACCCAGGGGCGGACCAGCTGGCCGACGGTGAACGGCAGCAGGATCTGGACGGCGACATCCTGGATCGCCTTCAGCGAGATGCCGCCGGTGGTGGTGTGCAGGAACAGGCCGACCAGCAGCGGCGTCAGCACCACCCCGATCAGGTTCGAGGTCGAGGCCGCGACGACCGCGGCGGCGACGTTGCCCCGCGCCTGCGAGGTGAAGGCGATCGAGGACTGCACCGTCGAGGGCAGCAGGCAGAGGTACAGCACGCCGGCCGCCAGCTGTTCCGGCAGGAGCCAGGTCGGCAACTGGACGAGGCCCAGACCCAGCAGGGGGAACAGCAGGAAGGTCGAGCCGAGCACCAGCAGATGCAGCCGCCAGTGAACCAGGCCGGCGATGACGTGCTCGCGTGGCAGACGGGCGCCGTGCAGGAAGAACAGCAGGGCGATGGCCGCCTTGGTCAGCCAGCTGAACCAGATCGCCGCCTCGCCGCGCACCGGCAGGAGGCTGGCCAGAACCACCATCAGCAGGATGGCGATGATGTAGGGATCAGGCTTCAGCCAGGCGCTTGCTTTGCTCATTTCGTCCTGCATGGCCGTCCGCAGCGGCCTCCGCAAGCCGCCGCGCTCATCTTTCGGTCCCGGCCGAAACGATCGGGGCGACGAGCAGGGTTCGCAGGCCCGGATCGTTGGGCAGATGCTCGATGCGGCCGCCGAGCTGCTGGACCATGGCCGCCATCATCCGGCTGCCGAAGCCGCCGGCGCTGTTGCTTGCGCCGCGACCTCGATCGGCGACGATCAGATGCAGATCGGGGCCGTGGTGCTCCAGCGAGACGACGATCGGTCCGGGTTCGCCGTCATAGGCGTACTTGTTTGCGTTGATCACCAGCTCCGTCAGCACCAACCCGAGCGGCACGGCGCGGTCGGTCGGGACGGTGACGGGCTGAAGGTCGAGCGTGACCTGACCGACCCATTCGGGGCCCATCGAACCGAGCATCTCGCCGATCAGGTCCTCGATGTAGCGTCCGAGGTCGACGGTCTCGATCTGGTCGGCGCGATAGAGGCGGCGATGCACCAGCGCCACGGCGTGCAGCCGCCGTCCGGCCTCCTCCAGCGGAGCGCGGAGAGCCTCTTCGTCCAGCGACCGCGCCTGCAGCGCAAGGAAGCTGGACACCAGCTGCAGGCTGTTCTGGATGCGATGGTTTGCTTCCTTGATCAGCACTTCCTTCTGCAGCAGCAGCGCTTCCTTGTCGGACACCATGTCGGCCAGCCGCTGATTCAGTTCGCGCAGGCGATGGCGCTGTCGGGCTTCACGCAGGGCGTCGCGGAAACGGCCGATGGTCTCCAGTTCGGCCAGGCTCCAGCGCCGCGATCGGCCGCGCACCGTCTCCCGCCAGGCCTCGAACGAGGCGCGGGGAGTCAGGGCGCCTTCCGCGTCGGGTTCGATCGCCTTGTGGGGATTGCCGGCCCAGTTGATGACCTCGACCTGCTCGGCTCGGAACCAAAGGAGGACGAAGGGCTCATCGGCGCTGACGACGACGGAGGCGAGGCCGCTGGCCCGGTCGGCATAGCATTGGGCGGGCGGGTGCGCCTCGCCCAGACGGTCCGTCGTACGAGGTTCGCCGTCGCCTTCCAGGACCCAGGCCGCCAGGTCGCGGACCTGAATCTCCGAGGGGCAGGCGCCTTCGGCCCAGAGCATGCCGGCGCGCAGCACCGCGACGCCGTCGGCGTCGAGCAGCTTGCGGATGTCGGTCAGGCTGCGGGCCAGGCCGGCGTCGGTGACGCCTTCGGGATCGAACTGGGCGAGCAGTTCGTCCTCGAGCAGGCGCAACCGGATTCGCTCGCGGTACAGCTGGGCCTCTTCCTTCGCGCGGATCTGACGGGCGAGGGCGGCGGCCAGCGCCCGGCAGGCGACGCGGGTCTCATAGGGCAGCAGTCTGGGCGAGCCGTGATGGCAGGCGATCAGGCCCCACAGCCGGCCGTCGCGCACGATCGAGACCGACGCGGAGGCCGCGACCCCCATGTTGCGGAGGTACTGCAAATGGACGGGGGACACGCTGCGCAGAGCGCAGTCGCTCATGTCGAGCGGCGTCTCGCCCGCCCAGGGAGGCGACAGCGGGGCCGGGCGGTAGGCGGAGTCCGGGATCACGCGGACCAGGTTCCGGACGTAGAGCGCCCGGGCCTGGGCCGGGATGTCGGAGCCGGGGAAGTGGTGGTTCAGGAAGGACGACAGATGGTCGGCCCGGTCCTCGGCCAGCACGGCGCCGACGCCGTCGTCCTTGAACCGGTAGATCATCACCCGGTCGAAACCGGTCAGCCGCCGGAATTCGATCGCGGCGCGCTCGCACAGCGCCTGCAGCGATGGTGAGCGCTCGAAGGCGGCGGCGGCGGCCTCCAGACCGCCCAGAAGGTGCGGAGCGGGCCGGGGCTCGGCGCCCGGCTCAAGCTCGACGATCAGCGCGTCCCCGAGGGTGTGCGCGACGACGTCCAGCGGGCCGGCCGGCGTCTCCAGCTGCCCGACGAACCCGCCCTTCACGCCGGACTGGGTCAGCGCCGCGGCGCGCAGCGCCAGGGCGTCGCCGATCACCGCGCCCAGCGCCAGGCCCCGCCATTCTGGATGACCGAGCTTGCCGCCGACCTCGCCCGCGGCGTGCCGGATTTCCAGCGTGTCGCGGGCGACGACCAGCATCACGCCGTGAGGCTGGATGGCGCCGGGGATATGGATGGGCTCGCGATCGCAGGCCGTCAGGTCGGGCGTGGTCATGCCGGCATCATCGCCCCCGGCGGGAGGCCGGCCGGCCGTACTGGTGGTCATGGGCCGCTCCCGACACGCGAGCCGCAATGCTCGTCCGCCCACTGTCGTTCAACGGGCGGCGCCTGTCAGTCGGAAACTGACCTCAGGCGCTGACCAGGAACGACAGCTGTTTGGCCGCCGCGTCGCCGCCGCCTTCGGCGATCTCGCGATCCAGCAGGCGGGTCGGGTAATCGCCGGTGAAGTAGTGATCGGTGAACTGCGGCTGGGCCGGATCGCGCGGACCGGCTTCCAGCGCCCAGTACAGGCCTTCGACCGAGAGGAAGCCCAGGCTGTCCACCTCCAGGAAGCGGGTCATCTCGGCGAGCGACTTGCGGGCCGCCAGCAGCTTGTCGCGGTCGGGCATGTCGATGCCGTAGAAGTCCGGCCACATGATCGGCGGGCTGGCCGAACGCAGGTGAACCTCCTTGGCGCCGGCCTCGCGGACCATGCGGACGATCTTGCGGCTGGTGGTGCCGCGCACGATCGAGTCGTCGATCAGCACGACCCGCTTGCCGGCCAGCACCGCGCGGTTGGGGCTGTGCTTCATGCGCACGCCCAGTTCGCGGACGCCCTGGGTCGGCTGGATGAAGGTGCGGCCCACGAAGTGGCTGCGGATGATGCCCAGCTCGTAGGGCACGCCGCTGGCCTGGGCGTAGCCGAGGGCGGCGGGCACGCCGCTGTCGGGCACCGGCACGACCACGTCGGCCTCGGCCGGGGTCTCCTGGGCCAGGCGCATGCCCATGCGCTTGCGCACGTCGTAGACCGGCCGGCCGTTCACCACGCTGTCGGGGCGGGCGAAGTAGACGTATTCGAAGACGCAGGGACGCGCCTTCTGCTCGGGGAAGGGCTTGAGGCTCTCGACGCCGGCGTCGGTGATCACCACCATCTCGCCGTTCTCGATGTCGCGCACGAAGGTCGCGCCGATCATGTCGAGGGCGCAGGTCTCCGACGCCAGCACCGGCTTGCCGCCGAGGTCGCCCAGAACCAGCGGGCGGATGCCCAGCGGGTCGCGGACGCCGATCAGCTTCTTGTTGGTCAGGGCGATCAGGGCGTAGCCGCCCTCGATCTGCGAGACCGCGTCGATGAAGCGGTCGATGATGCGGGCCTTCCGCGAGCGGGCGATCAGGTGAAGGATCACCTCGCTGTCGCTGGTCGACTGGAAGATGGCGCCTTCGCCGACGAGGCGTTCGCGCAGAGCCAGGAAGTTGGTCAGGTTGCCGTTGTGGGCCAGGGCGACGCCGCCGGCCTCGAGATCGGCGAACATCGGCTGGACGTTGCGGATGCCGCTGCCGCCGGCCGTGGCGTAGCGGGTGTGGCCGATGGCGTAGGCGCCAGGGAGGCGGTCGATCAGGTCGTCGCCGGTGAAGGCGTCGCCGACGTGGCCCAGGTGGCGCTCGGTATGGAAGCTCTTGCCGTCGAAGGCGGCGATGCCGCAGGCCTCCTGGCCGCGGTGCTGAAGGGCGTGGAGGCCCAGGGCGGTCACGGCGGCCGCGTCGCGGGCGCCGAAGACGCCGAAGACGCCGCACTCGAGCCTGAGCGTGTCGTCCTCAGGGTCCCGGACGGGCTGGACGTAGCGGTCGCTCGTCTGTCCCAGGATCGTCATCGCGTCTTCTCCACTAGATCGTCCATGGCGTTCCGCTCGCCCTGATCATAGCCTGTTTCGGCCTCGCTGGGCGCCGCCGTTCCGGCCTTGACCGCGTCCTCGATCGCCGGGGCCACGGTCTTGGCCATCGCCAGGCCCTCGGGCGCGAACGCCTTCAGGAGGCGGCCGCCGGCTTCCGTCACCGGATAGGTGAGGGCGCCCGTCACCCACTTGGGCGCGCGGTCCGGGGGCGTGGCCATGTGGAACAGCAGGTTGAACGCTCCAAGCAGCACGAAGGCCCTCAACAGTCCGAATCCGCCGCCGATGACGCGGTCCGCGACCCCGAGAGCCTGGGTCTCCTGCACGCGGCGGGTCATGCCGGCCCCGAGCAGTCGCAGCGCGATATAGGTCAGCAGGCCGACAAAAAACAGAGCCAGTCCGATGCCGGCCCAGTCGGGGTCCACAAGTTTGCGTGCGAACGGCGCCGTGAACCGCAGGGAGAAGACCGCCGCGGCGGCCGCGCCGAGGAAGGCCAGCACCGTGAACAGCTCGCGCACGCCGCCGCGCGACAGCCCGATCAGGGCCGAGACGATCAGCAGCGGCCCGGCGATGAAGTCGAACTGGGTCAGGTGCATGCGGCGATCAGCCCCACTGTTGTTCGCCGATCCGGCGCACCGCGTCGGCCAGGCGGGAGACGCCCGTCACCTTCAGCGCATCGCCGGCGCCGGTCGGGGCGAGGGCCTGTTTGAAGCCCAGCTTCGCGGCTTCCTTGAGGCGGGATTCGGCCCGTCCTACGGACCGAACCTCGCCGGACAGGCTCACTTCGCCGAACACGACGCAGTCCTGGGGAAGGGCCTCTTCCAGCGCCGAGGAGACCAGCGCCGCCGCCGCCGCCAGGTCCGCCGCCGGCTCGCTGATGCGCAGGCCGCCGGCCACGTTCAGGTAGATGTCGCGGTTGCCGAAGGCCAGGCCGCAGCGCGACTCCAGCACCGCCAGGACCATGGCCAGCCGACCGCTGTCCCAGCCGACCACCGCCCGCCGCGGCGTGCCGTAGGCGCTGGGCGCGACCAGGGCCTGGAACTCGACCAGCACCGGACGGCTGCCCTCGATGCCGGCGAACACCGCCGCGCCGGCCGCGCGCGCGCCGCCGTCGTTCAGGAACAGGGCGGAGGGGTTGCGGACCTCCGACAGGCCGGCGTCGCCCATCTCGAACACCCCGATCTCGTCGGTGGCGCCGAAGCGGTTCTTGGCCCCGCGCAGGATGCGGAACGGGTAGCCGCGCTCCCCCTCGAAGGCGAGGACCGCGTCGACCATGTGCTCGACCACGCGCGGACCCGCGATCTGGCCGTCCTTGGTGACGTGGCCGACCAGGATCATCGCCACGCCGCGCTTCTTGGCCAGCCGGACCAGCTCGGCGGCGCAGTTGCGCACCTGGGTGACGGAGCCGGGGCCGGCCTCGTGCACGTCGCTCCACAGGGTCTGGATGGAGTCGATGACGACGAGGTCGAACTTCTCCTTCTTCAGCCCGTCCAGGATGTCGCGCAGGGCGGTCTCGGCGGCCAGCTTCACCGGGGCCTGGGCCAGGCCCATGCGCGCGGCGCGGCCGCGGATCTGCTCGACGGCCTCTTCGCCGGAGATGTAGGCGCAGGAGGCCCCGCGGGCGGCGGCGTTGGCCACGACCTGCAGCAGCAGGGTCGACTTGCCGACGCCGGGGTCGCCGCCGAGCAGGATGGCGCTGCCGGGGACGACCCCGCCGCCGCAGACGCGGTCGAACTCCTCGACCCCGGTGACGATCCTGGGCGGTTCAGGCGTTTCGCTCTCCAGGCCTTCGAAGGCCAGGCCGCGGGTCTTGGAACCACGGGTCGGGGCCAGCGCGCCAGGCGGGCGGGAGGTCACTTCCTCGGCGAGCGAGTTCCAGGCGCCGCAGGCCGGGCACTGGCCCGCCCACTTGGACTGCACCGCGCCGCAGGACTGGCAGACATAGACGGCGCCGTCGCGGGCCATGGACGCTCCCGATTCGTGGAGCGCCGATCATAGCGACAAAACGGGAACACGGCGCCCCGCGCGTGAAAGAGAGCCGTTCGCGGAACCGTGTTTCCCATGGGGCGCTGAGTCGGATAGCCTCCCCGTTGCGGGGAGTGGGCTTTCAGGCTTTGGCCATTGGAGGGCTGCTGCAATGAGCGTTGTGGACGGAGGATCGTCGTCGGGGCTGGTTCAACGGGTGCAGGACATCCTGTTGCGGCCCAAGCCGACCTGGGACGCGATCGATGGCGAACCGGCGACGGTCAAGGGTCTCTACACCGGCTACGTCATGATCCTGGCGGCCTTGCCGCCGATCGCCACCATCCTGGGCAATCTGCTGCTCGCCCCGCTGTTTGGAGGCTATGTCGCCTTCACCCTGATCGGGACGATCGTGATGGCCGTGCTCAGCTACGGCCTGGCGCTGGTCGGGGTCTATGTGTTCGCCCTGGTGGTGGACGCCCTGGCGCCCAGTTTCGACGGGACCCGCAGCCAGATCCAGGCCTTCAAGGGCGTGGCCTACGGCGCGACGGCGGCCTGGGTCGGAGGAGGCCTGGGTTTCGTGCCGATCATCGGCTGGCTGATCGCCATCGCCGGCGGAATCTACTCCCTCTACCTGTTCTATCTCGGCCTGCCGAAGATGATGAAGGTTCCGGAGCAGAAGGCGCTGGGGTTCACCGCGGTCGCGATCATCCTGGCGGTGGTCATCCAGGCGGTCATCGGCTGGGTCGCTTCGGCGATCGTCATCACGGCGGGCCTGGGCGCGGTCGGCGCGGCCAATGTCGCGGCCACGCTCGGCGGCCTCCACTAGCCGCCGAGGCGTCTCCGCTCGGCCCGGCCGGACAGCCGGGTCAGCAGTTCATAGGCCGTCGTGCCCGCCGCGGCGGCCGCCTCGTCCACGGGCAGGTTCGGGCCGATGAGCTCCATCATCGCGCCCGGCCGCGCGTCGGCGCAGCCGGTGACGTCGACGGCGACCATGTCCATCGACACCCGGCCGAGCAGGCGGCGGCGTTTTCCGGCGAACCAGGCTGCGCCGCGCGGGTGTGACGATCGCGGCACGCCGTCGGCGTAGCCGGCCGCGACGATGGCGACCGCCATGGGCGTCTCGGCGACGAAGGCCGCGCCGTAGCCGATCGCGTCGCCGGCCGGGACGTGTCGCACCTGAAGGATGGCCGCCTCGACCGTCGCCACCGGCGCGATGCGGGGATCGAAGGCGTCGAACGGGCCGCCGCCGTAGAGGGTGATCCCGGGGCGCACCTGGTCGAAACGATAGTCAGGGCCCAGGAAGGTTCCCGCCGAGGCGGCCAGGCTGGCCAGGGCGTCGGGGAAAAGGCTCCGGGCGTCGCGGAAGGCGGCCAGCTGGGCGGCGTTCATCGGATGGTCCGGCTCGGCGGCGCAGGCGAGATGGCTCATCACCTGGGCGACCGCCAACCGCCCGCGCAGGCCGGCGGCCTCAGCCAGGGTGACGCCCAGGCGGTTCATGCCGGTGTCGACATGCAGGGTGACCGCCGAGCCGTCGCCCTCGGCCAGCCAGCGTTCGGCCTGGTCGAGGCTGTTGACCACCGGGGTCAGGCCGGCGTCGACCAGGGGGCGGGCCACGCCGTCGGTGACGCCGTCCAGCACCTGGATGACCGGCGCCGATCCGAGCGCCTGGCGCAGGGCCAGGCCTTCGTCCAGGCGGGCGACGTAGAAGGTGGTCGCGCCCTCGGCGACCAGCCGGCGGGCCGCGGCGATCGCGCCCAGGCCGTAGCCGTCGGCCTTGACCGCCGGCGCCGCCTCCACGCCCGCGGTCCGGCGGACCAGGGCGTAGTTGCGGGCGAGGGCGTCGAGGTCGATGGTCAGCCGGGTGGTCATTCGGCCGGGCTAAGGCGCGGGAGGAACCGGGTCAAGCACCCGTCCGTCGGCGCCCCATAGCCTGGAGGCATCGACGTTCCCGCGCCGCTAGCGGACGTCGAACCGGCCTTCGCGGGCGAGGTTGCCGAAGCGGGTGGTGTCGGAGTTGAAGTGCAGCTTCACCGTGCCGATTGGGCCGTGACGCTGCTTGCCGATGATGACCTCGGCGACGGCGGCGATCTTGTCCATCTCCTCCTGCCAGGTCATGTGCTCCGGGGTGCCCTCGCGCGGCTCCATCCGGCCCAGGTAGTAGGCCTCGCGGTACACGAACATCACCGCGTCGGCGTCCTGCTCGATCGAGCCCGATTCCCGCAGGTCCGACAGCTGGGGCTTCTTGTCCTCGCGGTTCTCGACCTGGCGGCTGAGCTGGGACAGGGCGATGACCGGGACGTTCAGCTCCTTGGCCAGGGCCTTCAGGCCGCCGGTGATGGCCGAGACCTCCTGCACGCGGCCCTGGGCGCTTCCGCCGTCGGTGGTGACCAGCTGCAGGTAGTCGATGACGATCAGGTCCAGGCCCACGGCGCGCTTCAGGCGGCGGGCGCGGGCGGTCAGCTTGGCGATGGAAAGACCGCCGGTGGCGTCGACATAGAGCGGCGCTTCCTGGATCTCGATGGCGGCGTCGCGTAGTCGGCCGAACTCGCTGGCGTCGATCTCGCCCTTGCGCAGCTTGTCGCCCGACACGCCGGAGGCGTCGGCCAGGATACGCATGGCCAGCTGTTCGGCGCTCATTTCGAGCGAGTAGAAGGCCACCACCCCGCCGTTGACGGTCTTACGGGTGCCGTCCGGCTGCGGCTCCCAGGCATAGGCCTTGGCCACGTTGAAGGCGATGTTGGTGGCCAGCGCCGTCTTCCCCATCGAGGGACGGCCGGCGAGGATCAGAAGGTCCGACGGGTGCAGGCCGCCGAGCTGCTTGTCGAGGTCCATCAGCCCCGTGGACAGACCGGCCAGCGCTCCGTCGCGCGAGTAGGCCTCGGCCGCCATGGACACGGCGCCGGTCAAGGCGTGTTCGAAGCTGACGAAGCCGCCGCTGGCGGTGCCGCTTTCGGCCAGGCCGTAGAGCTTCTGTTCGGCCTGTTCGATCTGGTCGCGGGCGGTGATGTCGGGATCGGCCCCCTGGGCCTCGACCAGGATCTCGCCGCCGATGCGGATCAGTTCGCGGCGCAGGGCCAGGTCGTAGATCACCCGGCCGTAGTCCGGCGCGTTGGCGGCCGGCGGCGCGCGCTCGTACAGGTCGGCCAGGTAGCGGACGCCGCCCAGTTCCTGGAACGCGGCGTCGCTTTTGAACTCCTCGGCCAGCAGGATCGGCTCGGCGAGCTGGCCCTTGCGGATGTGGCTCTCGATGGCGCTGTACAGCCGCTGGTGGAAGGGCTCGTAGAAGTGCCGGCCCTGCAGCTGGTCGCTCAGCCGCTCGTAGGCGGCGTTGTCGTACATCATCACGCCCAGCAGGGCCTGTTCGGCCTCGATGTTCGAGGGGACGACATTGGCGGGCTGCTCGCCCGGGACGGGGCGAAGATCGAGGGCGGGGACGATGGCCATTTACGTAGGTTAACGCGATGCCGCGGACGACGCCTGCGTCGCGCGGGCGCAGCCGCGATTCAACTGTGAAGTTCTGTGTATGTTCGGAGGAGTCGGCCGCGCGGGCAATGGCCCGCCCGCGCGGCCTCCGATGCTACCAGCTGTAGCTCAGCCGGGTGTAGACGTAGCGGCCGTTGAAGCCGAACGGCGAGAACGAGCTGTAGGGCGCCGCGCCGGTGGTGTTCAGCGCGATCGGCAGGGCGTCTGGATACTCGTCCAGGAGGTTGTCGGCGCCGACGGCCAGCTTCACCCCCCACGGGGTTTCGTAGCGGGCCTCCAGGTCGACCAGCCAGTGGTCGCCGGTCTTGGCGTCGGCCGCCGGGGTGGTGCCGGCCGCCAGGACGTCGCCGTAGTAGGTGGTCCGCAGGGTCGCGCCCAGCGGGCCGCGCTTCCAGTCGCCCTGCAGGACCCACTTGGTTTCCGGCGCGCCTTCCTCGAACCGCTTGACGTTCTGGCGCGAGAACAGGGCCGGCGGGACAGGCAGGGCGGACAGCGGCGCGGTGGTCGGCGTCGCGGTGACCTCCAGCGTGTTGTAGTTGCCGGCGGCCGTGAAGTCGAAGCGGCCGAGGTTCTCGGTCTCGAGCCGGTAGCGGCCGACGATATCGACGCCGCGGGTCTCGGTGTCGACGCCGTTGATGAAGAACCGCGCCGCCGACACGCCGTAGGGCGACAGCAGGTCGAAGATGATCCGCGCGGTGCTGCCCGGCGCCGCCGTGGCGCTGCCGGTGATATTCTCCGAGAGCACGATGCGGTTGTCGACGTTGATCTGGTAGGCGTCGACGGTCAGCTCGAACGGCCCGCGGCGGAAGACGAAGCCGAGGCTGTAGTTCTCCGAGGTCTCAGCTTCCAGCGGCGTTCCGCCGAGGACCCGCCCGACCGCGCTGGTCGACGGGAAGGTGCCGGTCTCGAAGGGCACGCCGTCGATGAACACCGTCGAGGTGGCCGTGAAATACTGCTGCTGCAGGCTGGGCGCGCGGAAGCCGCTGGAGGCGGCGCCGCGGATGGCGAAGCTGTCGTTGAAGTCGTAGCGCGCGGCGACCTTGCCGCTGACGTTGGAGCCGAAGTCGGAATAGTGCTCCGCCCGGACGGCGCCCGACAGGGTCAGGTTCTCGATCACCTCGCCTTCGAGATCGAGGTAGACGCCGACGGCGGTGCGGTCGCGGTCGATCTCGTTGGCGGGCTGCAGGCCGGGGAAGGCCTGGGCGCCGGGCAGGCCGGGTGGGTTGAACGGGCCGGAGCGGTAGGAGTCGGGCTCGCCGGCCTTGATCTCGTAGGTCTCGCGGCGGGCTTCCAGGCCGTAGGCCAGGTTCAGCGGGCCGGCCAGATGCGACAGCTGGATCTCGGTCGAGGCGTCCACGCTCAGGACGAGCTGGTCGTAGATCAGGCTGCCGGCGTCGAACGAGGTCGGCGAGGTCGCGCCGAGAGAGGCGTTGAGCGTGTTATTGACCCCGTACTCGACCTCGTTGCGGCCATAGACCAGGTTGATGTCCAGCCGGGTGTCGGCGATCTGGCCGCGCAGGCCGCCGGCCAGGTTGAAGTCCTGCACCTCGGTCGTGATCAGCGGCAGGAAGCCGTTCGGATAGATCGACGGAATGTTCTGGCTGGTGCTGCCCGGCAGCCGATAGAAGGCCGCGGCCTCGCCCTTGCGCTTCTGGTATCCGGCCCAGCCGTAGGCCTCCCAGGTCTCGTTCAGCGGCTTCCCGGCGTTGGCGTAGATGGCGTAGTCGGTGACGTCCGGATCGCCGAAACGAGCCGTGACGCGGCTGGGCGTCACCCGCGGGTCGAAGTCGGCGCGGTTGGTCGGCTCGCGGTCACGATACTCGGCCGACAGCGTCAGGAAGCCGTCCGAGCCCAGCTTGAAGCCCTGCCAGCCGCCGACGGTGACGGTGGCGCCGTCCTCGATGTCGCGCTCCTGACCGGCGCGCGGGGTGTCGAGGGTGGTGAAGTACTTGCCCAGGGTGACCGTCAGGCCGCCGCCGCTGTCAGCCTCGCGCAGGCGCAGGTTTATGACCCCGGCGATGGCGTCCGAGCCGTACTGGGCGGCCGCGCCGTCGCGCAGCACCTCGATCCGGTCGATGGCCGCGGACGGAATGGTGTTCAGGTCGACGCCGCTGGAGCCGCGGCCGACCGAGCCGTTGAGATTGACCAGAGCGGTGGTGTGACGGCGGGCGCCGTTGACCAGCACCAGCGTCTGGTCGGGGCCCTGGCCGCGCAGGGTCGCGGGACGGATGCTGTCGGTCCCGTCGGTCAGCGACGGCCGCGGGAAGTTGATCGAGGGGACGGTGGACGACAGGGCCGTGGCCACCTCGGTGCTGCCCCGCTCCTGAAGGGCCTGGGCGGTGACGACATCGACCGGCGCGACGGTGTCCAGCCGGCTGCGGCCGACGACGCGGGTGCCGGTGACGACGATCTCTTCGACCTGGGTCTCGGGCGCGCCGGCGTCCTGCGCCTGGGCTTGGCCGGCGGCGACGGCCACGACGGACGCCGCGGCCAGAAGGCCTGTACGGAACTGCATGATCTACCCCTCGTGTTGTGCGCGCCGGCGTCTGTGGCGGGCGTCGCAAAGCCTGAACTCAGAGAGCGAACATGGTGTTACGAGGCTTCGGACCAAAGCCCAGTTGTTCTGTGGGGATTTCCAGAAAACCAGGAAGCGCTGCAAGGACCGGCAAGGCATAGGCGCGCGGGCATAGAAAAAGGGCGGCCCGGAGACCGGACCGCCCTTCGTCTTTTCGCTGTCGGCGCCGAGCTTAGTGCTCTTCGCCGAAGCCGTCCTGTTGGCCGGCGCCGCCTTCGAGCAGGTCGGCCGCGGCTTCCGCCGCCAGCTGAGCCTCTTCCTCGAACTGCGAGGCGATGACGTTTTCGCCGCGCGCCTGACGCTCGGCTTCGTCGGCCGAACGGGCGATGTTGATGGTCACCGTGACGGTGACTTCAGCGTGCAGCTTCACCTTCACCGGGTGGACGCCCAGGGTCTTGATCGGCTTGTCGAGGACGACCATCGCGCGATCGATCTTGCCGCCTTCGGCGTTCACGATGTCGGCGACGTCGCGGCCCGAGACCGAGCCGTACAGCTGGCCGGTTTCGCCCGCCTGACGGATCAGGATGTAGGACGTGCCGTCCAGGGCTTCGCCAGCGGCGCCGGCGGCGTCCTTGGCCTTGGCGTTGCGAGCCTCGATCTCGGCGCGCTGGGCGTCGAAGACCTTCAGGTTCGCGGCCGTGGCGCGCAGAGCCTTGGAGCGGGGCAGGAGGTAGTTGCGGGCGAAGCCGTCCTTCACGGTGACGACGTCACCGAGAGCGCCACGGCCTTCCACGCGTTCGAGCAGAATGACTTTCATCGGTCTGTACCCCTTACTTCACGACGTAGGGGAGCAGGGCGAGGAAGCGGGCGCGCTTGATGGCGCGGGCCAGCTCACGCTGCTTCTTGGCCGAGACGGCGGTGATGCGCGACGGCACGATCTTGCCGCGCTCGGAGACGTAACGCTGCAGCAGCTTGACGTCCTTGTAGTCGATCTTCGGAGCGTTGGCGCCGGAGAACGGGCAGACCTTGCGGCGGCGGTAGAACGGACGGCGGGCGCCGCCGGTCGAGGCCGGGGCCGAGGCGGTCGCTTCGGGAGCGGTGGTGTCGGTCATGATCCTGTCTCTCCCTTACGAAGCCGCGAAGTCTTCGCGCGGACGATCGCTGCGCTCAGGACGGTCGCCACGCTCGGGGCGGTCGGAACGCTCGCGGTCGCGGTCGCGACGGGCGAGGACGGGCGACAGTTCCAGGTCGAGCTCTTCGACGCGGACGGTCATGTAGCGCAGCACGTCTTCGTTGATCGACAGCTGGCGCTCCATCTCCTTGACGGCGTCCGACGGAGCGTCGATCGCCAGCAGGGAGTAGTGGCCCTTGCGGTTCTTCTTGATGCGGTAGGTGAGGTTGCGGAGACCCCAGTATTCGATCTTGGCGATGTGGCCGCCGGCGCCTTCGATGAGGGCCTTGAGATCTTCGTTCAGCTGTTCGGCCTGCTGCGGCGAGATGTCCTGCCGAGCGATGACCACGTGCTCGTAAAGAGCCATAGGTTTTCCTCTTCCGTTGTGGAAGGCGGCGCGGCCGGGGCGGGAAGAGGCTCCGGTCACGATGGCTCTGTCGCGGCGGCCGGGAGTTTCCCGACCCATTGAAGGCTCCGCGATAGACCGCCTTCCGTGAAGAGGCGCGCAATTACGCGAGAATGGGCCTGAAAGCAAGGCCGGCCAGGGTCTTGCGACCCGGCGGGCGGCCGGGCAGGGTCCGGTTCGAGTAACCGTAGGGGGAAATCATGAAGTCGATCGTCCGTTCCGCCGTCTGCGCCGTCCTCTTCGCGGGCGGCCTGTCCGGCGCCGCGACCGCTGCTGCGGCCGAGGACGGAATGGCCACGGCGAAGGCCTGCTCGGCGCGCTACATCAAGGCCATGCGCATGGAAGAGATGATGAAGTCCATGATGGACAGCATGATGCCGGCCATGACGGCGACCATGTCTGAGAGCGCCGACTTGCCGCCGGACGCCAAGAAGATGATCGCCGAGATCGCCGTGGAAAGCACCATGTCCATCGTGCCGGACATGCTGGCCGACCTGGAGCCCCTGATGGTGAAACACTTCACGGAAACCGAGATCTGCGCCCTGGCGGACTTCTACGGCAGCCCGACCGGGCAGTCGCTCACGAGCAAGATGCCGGCCTTCACCGCGGAATCCGGCAATCTGACCATGAAGTACCTGCCACTCATGCGCGAGAGGATGATGACGCGCCTCTGCGAGCGGATCGACTGCACGGCGGCGGCGGCCAAGCCGGCCAAGGCCAGGAAGGCGTCCTGACCTCTACTTCGGGTGCTTGGCGCGCCAGGCCTTCACGGCCTCCTTGGTCTTGACCACGTGCTCGACCGGATTGGCCAGGTCGCTGAAGGCGTAGATGACCTTGCCGTCGGGGGCGATGACGTAGCTGGTCCGCTCCGACAGGTCCGGCTTCATCGCCAGGACCGCGTCATAGGCCTTGATGGTGTCCTTGGTCACGGCCGCCACGGCGAACTTGTCGCGGCAATGTTCCTTGGAGAAGTCGGCCAGGCGCTCGGTCTGGCCGGCGGTGACGCCGATCACCGTCGCGCCCATGGCGTTGAAGTCGGCCGTCGCCACGGCGAACTCGTTGGCCTCGATGGTGCAGCCCTTGGTGTAGGCCGAGGGGAAGAAGTACAGCACCACCGGTCCCTTCTTCAGGGCCTTGGACAGCTGGAAGGGCGCGCCCTTGCCGGCCAGGTAGGCGGTGCTGGAGAAGTCCGGCGCCTTGTCGCCCGGCTGGAGCGCCGCCAGGGCGGCCGGGGCGGCCAGCAGGGCGGAAGCGGCGACGGCGGCGGCGATCAGGCGTTTCATGGCGGGTCTCCCGTTGTTGGGGGATGATCGGCCCGTCGCCGCCGCCCGTCTAGTCATCCGTTCGGGGTCACCAGGACCTTCACGTGCTGTTCGGGGTTGCCGAGGTCGACGAAGGCCTGCGCCACGCCGTCCAGGCCCACCGAGCCGGTGATCAGCGGCGAAACGTCGATCTTGCCCTCGGCGATGTTGAACAGGCTCTGGGCGAACTCGTCGGGCTGGTAGCCGAGCACGAACCGCAGATCGAGCTGCTTGTTGATCGCCAGCGAGGGCTCGATCCGGTCGGGCTCCATACAAACCCCGGCGACGATGATCTGGGCCTTCATCGGGCAGCCCTCGATCACGCTCTGCAGCACGCCGGGCGCGCCGACGCATTCGAACACCACCGGCCGGCCGGTCTGCTGGCCCGAGAACAGCGCCGCGCGCATGGCTTCGCCAGTCATGGGCACGCCGTAGTCCGCCCATTTCGTGTGCGGGCCGGTCTGCGCCGGATCGACGACCACGTCGGCCCCCATGACCTCGGCGGCCTGGCGGCGGCGGGGCGAGAAGTCGGCGGCGATGATCGGGCCGTGTCCGCGCACCTTCAGCGCCGCGATCACCGCCAGGCCGACGGGGCCGCAGCCGATGACCAGGGCGACGGAGGTCTTGTCCAGGGCCGCGCTGGCCACGGCATGTTCGCCCACGGCCATCGGCTCGGTCAGGGCGGCATGTTCGGTGGACAGGCCGTTCGGCACCTCCAGCAGCAGCATCTCGGTCAGAATCATCCGTTCTGCGAAACCGCCCGGGTAGAGGTTGGAGTAGCCGACGGCGTCGAACCGGGTGGGGCTGAGGTTCACCGGCATCGAGACCACGCGCGTTCCGGCCTTGAACCGGTCGGCGCCGGGGCCGCCCTCGAGCACCTCGGCGCAGAACTCGTGGCCGAAGACGATGTCCTTCTTGGGATCCAGGTCGCCGCCGCCGCTGCCCGAGCGCCGGCCCATCTCCACCATGTGGTCGAAATGATGCAGCGCGTGCAGGTCAGACCCGCAGATGCCGCAGGCCAGGGTCTTCACCCGCACCTGGCCGGGACCGGGATCCAGCTCCTCGATGTCCTCGCAGATCAGCTTGCCCGCCCGACGCACCACGGCCCGCATGGCCTTCCTCCCATTCTGTTTTGGGGAAGGCTAAGACCATGACGCCACGGCAACGCTAGTCCAAAAGGGACATGCTCCGCGCAGCGGTGCGTGTCCTTGTCGAGGGTGGGGACGCGCACCGCTGCGCCGAACATGTCCCCGGGATCAGCCGATCTGGGCGACGATGTCGTCCATGGCGTGGAACATATGGTCCGGCTTTTGGGCGATCAGAGCTTCGGGCGCGGTGTAGCCCCAGCAGACCGCGCCGGTGGAGAGCCCCACTTCGCGCGCGGCGTCGATGTCGCGGAGCTCGTCGCCGATGCTGACCGCCTCGGCCGCCTTCACACCCTGAGCCTTCAGAACCTTCTTGAACTTGCCCGCCTTGCCGAACACCGAGGCGCCGCAGTTGAACTGGCTGACCAGGGCGCAGAGCTCCGGCCCCAGCACCAGGCGGATGTTCTCCTCGGAGTTGGAGCTGACGATCACCAGCCGCACGCCGCTGGCGTGCAGGCTGCGCAGCATGTCGGCCGCGCCGGGGAACATCTCGATCTTGTGGGCGTCCAGGGTCATCAGCTTCTGGACGTGCTTGGCGATCGCCGGAAGCTTCAGGGGCGAGACCTTCTGCAGCTTCATCAGCTCGCGGGCGCTCATGTGGCGCAGGCTGTCCATGTTGCTGCGGTCGATCGGCTTGAAGCCGAATTTGGCCGCCAGCGCGTCGGAGACGTCGAGGAACCAGCCCAGGGTGTCGCCGAGGGTTCCGTCGAAATCGAAGATGGCGAGCTTGTAGGCGGGCAAATCGAAGGTCCTGGCGCGGAGGGGGTGAAAACCGGGAAGGTTGCCCGCCGTCACCCTTTCCCCTAACCGTGCGCGCCGGATTCGTCACTTTCGGAGAGCTCTCGCATGAGCCTCGCCTTCATCTTTCCCGGTCAGGGCAGCCAAGCCGTCGGCATGGGCGCCGAGCTCGCCGAGGCCTTCGCCGCCGCGCGTGAAGTCTTCCAGGAGGTCGACGACGCGCTGAACCAGAAGCTCTCGACGCTGATGCGCGAAGGGCCCGAGGGCGACCTGACCCTGACCGAGAACGCCCAGCCGGCCCTGATGGCCGTCAGCCTTGCGGTCACCCGCACGCTTGAGAAGGAGTTCGGCGTCGGGATCGAGAAGGCGGCCTTCGTCGCCGGCCATTCGCTGGGCGAATACTCGGCCCTGGCCGCCGCCGGCGCCATCAGCCTGGCCGATACGGCCCGTCTGCTGAAGCTCCGCGGCCAGGCCATGCAGCGCGCCGTGCCGGTGGGGCAGGGCGCCATGGCCTCCCTGATCGGCCCGAAGACCGACCTGGCCCTGGCCGAGGCCGCCGCGGCCGCCGGCGCCGAGGTCGGCGTCTGCGTCGTGGCCAACGACAACAACCAGGGCAATGTCGTGATCTCGGGCGACAAGGCCGCCGTCGACAAGGCCATCGAAAAGGCCAAGGAACTCGGCGCGCGGGCCATTCCGCTGAACGTCTCCGCCCCCTTCCACTGCCCGCTGATGCAGCCGGCCGCCGACGAGATGGCCGCCGCTCTGGCCGAGGCGACGATCCTGGCCCCGCGCGCGCCGCTGGTCGCCAATGTCACCGCCCGCCCGACGCTGGATCCGGAAGCGATCCGCAAGATGCTGGTCGAGCAGGTCACCGGCCGGGTGCGCTGGCGCGAGAGCATGGAGTGGCTGGCGGGCGAGGGCGGCGTGACCCGCTTCGCCGAGGCCGGCTCCGGCAAGGTCCTGTCGGGCATGGCCAAGCGCATCGCCCCGGACGCCGAGGCGACCCCGCTGAACGCCCCGGCCGACCTGGAAGCGTTCGCGAAGAGTTTGTGAGGCGTTGCGTGGTTCGAGACGCGCCGCTTGCGCGACGCTCCTCACCATGACGAACTCAGTTGCAATCACCACCCTGCGTCATCCTGAGGAGGCGCGTAGCGCCGTCTCGAAGGACGCACAGAGGAAATGCCATCCATGTTTGACCTGACCGGCAAGACCGCCCTCGTCACCGGCGCCACGGGCGGCATCGGCGGCGCTATCGCCAAGGCCCTGCACGCCCAGGGCGCGCACGTCGTCCTCTCCGGCACGCGCGAAGCCGTCCTGCAGGAGCTGGCCGCCGAATTCGGCGAGCGCGCCAGCACCGTCGTCGCGAATCTGTCGGACGCCGCCAGCGTCGACGGCCTGGTCGCCGCCGCCGAAGAGGCCGCCGGCCAGCCGCTGGACATCCTGGTGGCCAACGCCGGCATCACCCGCGACGGCCTGATGCTGCGGATGAAGGACGAGGATTGGGAGCAGGTCATCAAGGTGAACCTGGAATCCTACTTCCGCCTGTCGCGCGCCGCCCTGAAGGGGATGATGAAGCGTCGCTCGGGCCGGATCATCGGAATCACCTCGGTGGTCGGCGTGACCGGCAACCCGGGCCAGGCCAACTACGCCGCCTCCAAGGCCGGCATGATCGGCTTCTCCAAGGCCCTGGCCCAGGAGGTGGCGAGTCGGAACGTGACGGTGAACACCGTCGCCCCCGGTTTCATCGCCAGCCCGATGACCGACGCCCTGAACGACGCCCAGCGCGAGGCCATCCTGACCAAGATCCCCGCCGGCCGCCTGGGTTCCGGCGAGGACGTCGCCGCGGCCTGCGTCTACCTGGCCAGCGACGCCGGCGCTTACGTGACGGGTCAGACCTTGCACGTGAACGGCGGCATGGCGATGATCTAGAGAAGTCGCCCGTGTCCGTCGGCTGACCGCTGGTCACTCCCGATGGAACATGGTACGCGACACCCGATTTCCGTGACCGGCCTTGGCTGGCGCGGCCACGAACAAGACCTATAGAGGACCCTGACTTATGTCCGACATTCTCGAGCGCGTGCGGAAGATCGTCATCGAACACCTCGATGCCGATCCCGAAAAGGTCACCGAGAAGGCCAGCTTCATCGACGACCTGGGCGCCGACAGCCTCGACAACGTCGAGCTGGTCATGGCCTTCGAAGAAGAGTTCGACATCGAAATCCCGGACGACGCCGCCGAGCACATCCAGACGGTCGGCGACGCCGTGAAGTTCATCACGGAGAAGGTCGGCGGTTGATCCGCTGACCCTTTTCCGGTCGATTTGCCGCCGCGCAGTATCGGGAATCCCGGTATTGCGCGGCGGTCTTCGTTTGAGCGGTTCGTTTCGGGCCCCATATGAAGGCCCTGGAACCTAGGCTAATGCGCGTTTCGGGGGCTGCGCCGCGGGCTTACGCGGTCGACGCCGCCGGATCGGGAGGGAGTTGACCCCATGCGTCGTGTCGTCGTCACCGGCCTCGGCCTTCTGAGTCCCCTCGGCCATGGGGTCGAGATCAGCTGGAAGAACGCTCTCGCGGGCAAGTCCGGCGCCGGCAAGATCACCGCCTTCGACACCACCGGCTACGCCTGCGAAGTGGCCTGCGAGGTGCCGCGGGTCGACGGTCGCGGCGGCGGCGGCGCAGATGTGCCCGGCTCGTTTGATCCCGACCAGACCATGGCCCCCAAGGACCAGCGCAAGGTCGACGACTTCATCCTCTACGCCATGGCCGCCGCCGACGAAGCCGTCCGCGACGCCGGCCTGACCGAGGCGGACGAGGAAACCAAGCTGCGCACCGGCGTGATCATCGGCTCCGGCATCGGCGGCCTGGACACCATCGCCAAGACCGCCATCGAACTGCGCGACAAGGGCCCCCGCCGGGTCAGCCCCTTCTTCATCCCGTCGGCCCTGATCAACCTCGCCTCGGGCCAGGTCTCGATCCGCTACGGCTTCAAGGGTCCGAACCACTCGGTGGTGACTGCCTGCGCCACCGGCGCCCACGCCATCGGCGACGCGGCCCGGCTGATCAAGTATGGCGACGCCGACATCATGGTCGCCGGCGGGGCCGAGGCCTCGGTCTGCGAGATCGGCATCGCCGGCTTCATCGCCTGCCGCGCCGTGGCCACCGCCTTCAACGAGACGCCCGAGAAGGCCAGCCGCCCCTACGACAGGAACCGCGACGGCTTCGTCATGGGCGAAGGCGCCGGCGTCCTGATCCTGGAAGAGTACGAGCACGCCAAGGCCCGCGGCGCGAAGATCTACGCCGAGGTCGTCGGCTACGGCCTGTCGGGCGACGCCTACCACATCACCGCTCCGTCCGAGGACGGTGACGGCGGCTTCCGCGCCATGACCGCGGCGCTGAAGGACTCCGGCCTGAAGGCCAGCGACATCACGTACGTCAACGCCCATGGCACCTCGACCATGGCCGACGGCCTGGAACTGGGCGCGGTGGAGCGGTTCATGGGCGACCACGCCAAGAACGTCGCCATGTCCTCGACCAAGTCGATGACCGGCCACCTGCTGGGCGCCGCCGGGGCCATCGAGTCGATCTTCAGCATCCTGGCCATCCGCGACCAGATCGCCCCGCCGACGATCAACCTCGACGATCCGGAATTCGAGACGCCGATCGACCTCGTCCCGCACAAGGCGAAACCGATGGCCATCGAGGTCGCGATGTCGAACAGCTTCGGCTTTGGGGGCACCAACGCCTGCGTCATCTTCAAGAAGGCGTCGTGAGTCGGAAAACGGCTGATACCAAGGACGTCCCGTTCGCGCGGCGGATCGCCGTCGCGGGGATGAGCGCCTTCGCCACCATCAGCGTGGCGGTGGTGCTGTTCGCGATCTGGGCGGCCTGGAGCTACAGCGGCCCGGGTCCGCAGCCCAAGGACAAGGCGGCGGTCACCAGCGTCGTCCTGCGCAAGGGCGCGGGCCTGAACGAGATCGCCTCCTCGCTTGAGCGAGCCGGGGCGATCCGGTCCGGCGCCATCTTCATCGCCGCCGCCCAGGTCACCGGCGCGGCGCGGGAGCTGAAGGCCGGCGAGTACGAGTTCCCGTCCAGGGCCTCGATGGCCAAGATCCTCGACGACATCCGCGAGGGTCGCATCGTCCGCCGGATGGTCACCATCCCCGAGGGCGTCACCTCCGAGATGGCCGTCGAGATCCTGGCCAAGGAGTCGGCCCTGACCGGCGTGGCCCCGACCCCGCCCGAGGGCGCGATCCTGCCGGAGACCTACGAGTTCCAGCGCGGCGAGGACCGCGCCGCGGTGCTCCAGCGCATGATGGACGCGCGCGACAAGCTGCTGGCCCAGCTGTGGGCCCAGCGCCAGCCGAACCTGCCGGTGAAGACGCCGGAAGAGGCGGTCATCCTGGCCTCGATCGTCGAGAAGGAGACCGGGATCGCCAGCGAGCGGCCGCAGGTCGCCTCGATCTTCGTAAACCGCCTGCGCAAGGGCATGCGGCTGGAGAGCGATCCGACGATCATCTACGGCATCAGCAAGGGCCGGCCCCTGGGCCGGGGCATCCGCCTGTCGGAACTGACCGGCGAGACTCCCTACAACACCTATGTCATCGACGGCCTGCCGCCGACGCCGATCGCCAATCCGGGACGGGCTTCGCTGGCCGCGGTGCTCGATCCGCCGCAGACGGACTACCTGTTCTTCGTCGCCGACGGCACGGGCGGACACGCCTTCTCGGCGACCTACGAGGATCACGCCAGGCACGTCGAACGCCTGCGCGCCCGCGAGAAGGCAGCCGCCGCGGCGACGCCGGAGACCAAGTAGATGCCGCTCTCTGGGATGACCGGGTTCGGGCGCGCCGAGGGCGCGCTCGGCGACTGGAGCTGGGCCGTCGAGGCCCGATCGGTCAACGGCCGCAACCTGGAGGTCCGCTTCCGCGCGCCGCCCGGTTTCGACGCCCTGGAAAAACCGATCCGCGAGGGCGGGCAGGCGCGCTTCCAGCGCGGCCAGGTCAACGTCAACGTCCAGGCGCGCCGCGCCGAGGGCGCGGGCGGGGCGACGGTCAACATCGCCCAGCTGGAGCGCTATCTCGAGGCCATGCAGCCCTATGTCGAGGCCGGCAAGGCCCTGCCGCCGTCCGCTGACGGCCTGCTCGGCCTGCGCGGCGTGGTCGAGGCCGCCGAGGCCGAGGATGACGCCGAGGCCCGCGCGGCTCTGGAACAGGCGATCGCCGCCACCATCGGCCAGGCCCTGGATGGGCTGAAGGCCGCCCGCCTCGCCGAGGGCGCGGCCCTGACCCCGGTGCTGGCCGGCCTGATCGACCGCATCGAGGCCCTGGTCGCCGCCGCCGAGTCGGAGGCCGCCGGCCATCCGCTGATCATCAAGGAGCGCTTCGCCGCCCGCATGGCCGAACTGCTCGCCCAGCATGTCGGCGAGGAGCGCATCGCCCAGGAAGCCGCCGCCATGGCCGTGAAGGCCGACGTGCGCGAGGAGCTGGATCGCCTGGCCGGCCATGTCGCCGCGGCCCGGACCCTGATGGCGGGAGAGGGCGCGGCCGGCCGCCGCCTGGACTTCCTGACGCAGGAATTCATGCGCGAAGCCAACACCTTGTGTTCGAAATCGGCCACGTCGGCCTTGACCGCCATCGGCCTCGACCTCAAAGCGGTGATCGAACAGTTCCGGGAGCAGGTTCAGAATGTCGAGTGACGAGGCCCGTACGACCCGGGGCCTGATGCTGATGGTGGTGGCGCCGTCGGGGGTGGGCAAGACCTCCCTGACCCGTCGCCTCGTGGCCGACCATTCGGATCTGCACCTGTCGATCTCGGCGACCACCCGCGCGCCGCGTCCGGGCGAGCACGACGGCCGCGACTACCACTTTGTCGACCGGGCCGAGTTCGACCGCCGCATCGAGGCGGACGACTTCCTGGAATGGGCCGAGGTCTACGGCAACCGCTACGGCAGCCCCAAAGCGCCGATCATGGACGCCCTGGCCCGCGGCCAGAGCACCCTGTTCGACATCGACTATCAGGGCGCCATGAAGATCCACGCCCAGGCCCCGGCCGACTGCGTTCTGGTCTACATCCTGCCGCCGTCGCTGGCCGAGATGAGCCGCCGCCTGCACGCCCGCTCGCAGGACAGCGAGGAGGTGATCCGCCAGCGAATCGCCCGGGCCAAGGAGGAGGTCTCGCTGTGGAAGACCTTCGACTATGTGGTCATGAACGACGACTTCGACCGCGCCTACGCCGAGCTGGCCCACATCTACCACGCCGAGCGCCTGAAGGCCTCGCGCAACCTCTGGATCGAGCCCTTCGTGGAAGAGCTGCTCGACGAACCGATCGAGGGGTAGGGCGCTAGGGTCCCTTCTTCTCGAACGGATCACGACAGTCGAATTGGGCGCAGTAGCGCCGGCGAAGCTCATCGGCGGCGGCGGTGCGTCGCGGGTCCGGATCCTGAGCCGCGTTGAGCGTCACGAAGTCGGGAACCGTTCCGCCGGGTGGCTTTCCAGCCGCGATGTTGGTGAGTTGCTCCGTCGTCATGGTGCGCGCCAGCTGTAGCGACACCCGACGCAGATCGGCCTCGGAATCCACAGGGAGCAGCTCGTCGATCCAGGATTGGACGAGCGCCTGCCGGTCGGCCGCGACGTCGGCGACGATCCTTCCGGAACCCTGGCCGGCCAGGATCCGCGCGGCGATCGGGCGGGCGAGCGCCAGGGCTTCGTCCGACGGCTCCGGGCTCTTGTAAGGGGGAAAGGGAGCGGCCTCGGGGAAGTTCATCGTGAACCGGACCGTGGTCGGCGTGGCTTCGCCGCCGACGATCTTCGGCGACATCCGGGCCGTCTTGGCGGCGTCCAACGCGACCGCCTCATGCCCGACCCCTTCCGGCGTCGCGCTCGCGACCGTGCAGTTCTCCAGACGGCCGGACACCGGAAGCTCGCAGAGCAGGGTGACCTGTCCGGGCAGTCCGATGAAGTCGGCGAAGATGGTCCGCCCGGAAGCATCGGCGTGCTGAATCCACTTTGGGTTTGCGTCGGTCGTCGCGGGCGCGGACTGGAACAGCATAAGGAGAAGCAGTGCGCTCATGACATTCGCTCACGGTCGGCGGACGAGCGATTCGATCCGCCTGCACACGCGAAGATAGCGAGGATCAGAGCGCCCGCGCCAGCCGCAGGAAGCCGTCCACGGGCACGGTCTCGGCGCGGGCGTTGGGGTCGATGCCGGCCTTCTCGCACAGGGCCACGCCGCCCAGGGACCTGAGGCTGGAGCGCAGCATCTTGCGGCGCTGGCCGAAGGCGGCGGCGGTGACGCGCTCCAGGGCGGCGATCTCGGGCGCCGAGGGCGGCGTCTCCAGCGGATCGAGCCGGACCACGGCCGAGGCGACCTTGGGCGGCGGGGTGAAGGCGCGGGCGGGCAGGTCCATGACCACCTTGGCCCGGGCCAGGGCCTGGGAGACCACGCCGAGGCGGCCGTAGGCGCCGGCGCCGGCCGGGGCCGCGATGCGGTCGGCGACCTCCTTTTGGAACATCAGGGTCATGGACTTCGGCTTCCATGGGCCGGTCAGCCACTTGATCAGCAGCGGGGTGCCGACGTTGTAGGGCAGGTTGCTGACCACGTGGCCGGGACCGCCGGCCAGCTGGGCCTCGTCGACCTTCAGGGCGTCGCCCTCGACGATCGTCAGGCGGCCGTCGGCGGCCTGCGCCAGCTCGCCCAGCAGCGGCAGGAAGCGGCTGTCCTTCTCGACCGCGATCACTCGCGCGCCGGCCTCGACCAGGGCGCGGGTCAGGCCGCCGGGGCCGGGGCCGACCTCGATCACCGTCTCGCCCTCCAGCGGGCCGGCCAGGCGGGCGATCTTCCGCGTCACGTTGAGGTCCAGCAGGAAGTGCTGGCCGAAGCTCTTGTTGGCCAGCAGGCCGTGGTCGGCGAGGCTCTCGCGGAGCGGGGGGAGGGAATCCAGAGTGGTCATCGCGTCGTAGATACGCCTATCCCCGCCGCGCGGCGATCTCGCCGGCCAGCCGGATGGCGGCGATCAGGCTGTCCTCGCGGGCGATCCCTCGGCCGGCGATGTCGAAGCCGGTGCCGTGGTCGGGCGAGGTCCGGACGATCGGCAGACCCAGGGTGACATTCACCCCGCCCCAGAAGTCGAGCATCTTCACCGGGATCAGCGCCTGGTCGTGGTACAGGCAGAGGACGGCGTCGTAGGTCGTCCGCGCCTCGGCGTGGAACAGGCTGTCGGCGGGCTTCGGGCCGAAGGCCTCCACGCCCAGGTCGCGCAGGGCGCGCACGGCCGGTTCGACGATCTCGACCTCCTCGCGGCCGATCGAGCCCGACTCGCCGGCGTGCGGATTGAGGCCGGCCACCGCCAGCCGCGGGGCGGCGATCCCGAAGTCCCGGCGCAGGGCCTGGGCCGTCACCAGCCCGGCGTTGACGATTCCCTCGATGGTCAGCAGCGACGACACGCGCGCCAGCGGCTCGTGGATGGTCGCCAGGGCCACGCGCAGGTCAGCCGCGGTCAGCATCATCACCGGCCCGCGCGCGCCGTCCTGGCCCCCCGCGGCGGTCAGCTCGGCCAGGAACTCGGTATGGCCGGGAAACTGGAAGCCGGCCTCATAGAGCGGGGCCTTGGCGATCGGGGCGGTGACCACTCCGCCGACCGCGCCCGACAGGGCCAGGCCGGCGGCGGTCTCGATCCAGCGGACGATGGCGGGCGCGGCGGCGGCCGAAGGCTGGCCGGCGACGATGGGACCGGCGGCGGGCAGATCGAGGACGGGCAGGGCCTCGGCGAAGACGCGGGCGGCCTCGTCGGGCCCGGACACCACCCGCACCGGCGCCGCGCCGCCGGGCGCCGCCCGAAGCACCAGGGCGTCGCCCACCACCATGAACGGCGAAGGCGCGCCTCGAAGGGCGCGCCAGGCCTTGGTCACGATCTCGGGACCGACCCCGGCGGGGTCGCCCAGGCTGAGGGCGAGCGGCCTCGGCGTCACCGCGTCTCGACGGTGGCGACGTTGCGCAGGTCGCGCAGCAGACGCCGGCTGATCAGTGACAGCTGCTGGCCGAAGAGGCGGTTCTCGATCTGCTGCGCCGAGGGGATCTGGGCGCCGCTCTGGCGACGGCCGCAGACCATGATCAGGTGCAGGCCGGCGCTGGTCCGGATGGCCTGCGAGAGCTGGCCGTCCTGGGTCGAAGCCACCGCGGCCTGGAAGTCGGGGCTGAGGCCGGCGATTTCCGCCTCGCCGAGATCGCCGGCCATGACGCCGGGCACAGCGCCGGCCTTGGCCTCGATGTCGGCGCAGCCGGTCACCTGCGGGCGCAGGGTCTCCAGGGTGGCGCGGGCGGCGTCCACCTGGGCCGGGGCGGCGTCCTGGGCCAGCGGAATGGCGGCCTGTTTCAGGGTCACCATCTGGACGCTGGCGCCCGAGCGCTTCTCGCGCAGGAGGACGATGTAGACCCCGTCCTGGGTCTCGATGGGCGCCGAGAGCGTGCCCGGGCGCATCTGGTCGAGCGCCGCCTGGACCTCCGGCGGGACCTCGCCGGTGCTGACCCAGCCGGCGTCGCCGCCATTGGCGGCGGTCGGCGAGGACGAGAACTGGCGGGCGACGGCCGGGAAGGGCGCGCCCTGCTGCATCTGGGCGATCAGCTGGGCCGCGCCCTGCATCGCGTTCTGCGTTCCGCCGACCCGGTTCGGATCGATCACGACCTCGCTGATCTGGTACTGGGGCTTGCTGGCCGAGGCGGTCAGCTGGGCCTGCATGGCCTTGATCTGGTCCTGGCCGATACGCAGGCGCGAGCCGTAACGACCGCGGATGTAGTTCTGCCAGCTGACCTCGGCGCGGATCTGCTGGCGCAGGGTCTCGGGACCGATGCCGGCGTTGCGCAGTTGGGTCAGCAGCTGTTCGCCGCTCATGTTGTTGGCGTTGCGCGCCATCTGCTCGATCTCTTCGTCGACTTCCTTGTCGTCGGAGATGATCGAGACCTTGTTCTGCTTCTCGACCCGGCGCAGTTCCTGGATCTGGAGCCGCTCCTCGGTCAGCGAGCGCAGCGCTTCGCGCTGAAGCTGGGGCAGGGTGTTCTGGTCGGGCTGGATGCCCGACGTGATCGCCAGCAGACGCATCCGCTGGACTAGGTCGTAGGTCGAGATGATGTCGTCGTTGACGACGGCGGCCACGCTTTCGGCCAGCGCCGGCTCGATCTGCGACGGCGCCGCGGCCGGCGCGGCGAGCGTCGGCGCCTGGGCCGACGCGATGGGGGCCAAGCCAAAGGTCAGGGCGGACGCGGCCGCCGCGGCCAGGCCCGTCACACTACGCGCCGACATGTTCAATCTCGTAGTTCCCCTGACTGCTGCACACGGCGGAATCCCTTCGGCTCGGCCGGTCGTCACTGGCTGTAGCCTTTATCGCCCAATGTGGCGAGCTTTAGGCGCAGGATGACCGAGTCCGACGGACCCAGCTGGCGGTTGTACGTTTCCTCATGCACCCATACCACCGCCACGTCGAGGCAGTCGTCGCGGTACCGCACGCCCAGTTCCTGGCGGCGCCAGACGTCGTTCTCGACGTCGCGCACGCCGGCGAAGGTGACGCCCCAGTTGCCCGAGATGAGGACGTTGCCGGCGAAGTCCAGGTCTTCGCGCTGGACGCCCGTGATGTCCTGGTTGTCCCGGAGATAGCGGATGAAGCCGTCGACGCGGTTGGTCACGACATCGACGCCCGCTTCGATCCGCCGCACGTCGCCGTCCTGCCCGTCGAAGCGCGCGCGGGTGAAGAAGCTGACGCCCTTGATGGGCCGGGCCTCGGCGGCGACGATCCAGTCCGATTGAGAGGAGCGCAGGCCGCTCCGCGCGGGGAACTGCAGATCCCTCTTCGAGCGGAAGCTGCGCCCGACCAGCAGGGTGGCGCCGCGGCCGTCGTCGTACATGACCGACGCCCGGCCGCCGACATTGATCCGCTGGCCGCCCTCATAGAGGTCGAAGCCTGGGAACTTGTTCGCCCGCATCAGGTTGGTCTCGTCGAACTCCAACACCACGCTGTCTTCGTTCGGAATGCGCGAGTCGGGATCGCTGTCGGGCGACAGGGCGACCTGCAGCAGGGGCTCCAGCACGATGGTGCGGTCGCCGTCGCGCCGCCACAGCGGGTAGCTGACGTCGACGCCGGCGACGCCGAGCGTGCGGGTGATGGTGTCGCCGCCGGGGGCGTAGGGCGGCGGCAGGTCATTGAGGCTGTAGACGTCGGTCCGCAGTTCGGCGAAGGGCGAGAGCCGCAGGCCGCCGGCGAAGGTGTAGGTCGACCGCCAGTCGCCCTGGGCGCTGACCCGGCGGCTGTCGACGCCGGGCTGGCTGGCCACGTACTGCGACTGATCGCGGGTCAGGGCCACGGCGCTGCCCTGCAGCCGCAGCCGGCCGCCGAACACCGGGCCCTCGGGCTCCCAGCGGGCCTCGACCAGCGGGGCGACCAGCGGGAAGGTGCGGTCGTCGTCGTCGGGCCGCAGGCCCTGGATGCTCAGGGCGGAGATCGAGAAGTAGGACCGGGCGTCCTGGCGGATGGCGTAGACCTGCGAGGTCAGCCGCTTGTCGTCCGTCGGGATCAGGCCGCGTTGCTGGTAGACGTCGCCGATGTCGTACTTGTCGAACAGCAGGTCGTCCGAGGTCCGTTCGGCGGCGAAGCCCCAGCTCCAGTTCTCGTCGATCTTGAAGTCGCCGCTTCCGAGCAGGTAGCTGCGCGAGGTGCGCTTGCCGACGCGGCTGCCGTTGCTGTCGATGTCCCGTTCGTAGGTGTAGCCGAAGCGGGCGTTGATCTCGCCGGACCAGAACCGCTTGCGCCACTGGAAGTTCAGCAGCGGGTTCACCTTGGTGTTGATCTGCGGGCTGATCACCAGGTCTTGCGACGGCGAGATGATCCAGGCGTAGGGCTGCTCGTAGGAGATGCCGCGCCGGTCGGAGTACAGCAGCTTGGGCGCCAGCAGGCCCGAGGCGCGCTCGGCGCTCGGGTCGGCGTGCCAGAAGGCGGGGGCGTAGAAGACCGGCACGCCGAACATCTCGATCACGGCGTTGCGGTAGTAGACGACCCGCTTGTCGCGATCCTGGACCACCTTCTCGGCGCGGATCGACCAGGTCGGGGCCTTGTCCTTGTTCTCGGCGCAGATCTCGCAGGGCGTATAGATCGCCCGGTTCAGCTCGTTGACCGCTTCGCTGCGCCGGATGGCGGTGGCGGCGGCGAGCTTGGTGTTGTCTTCCAGGCGGGTCGAGAAGCCCAGCGCCACGCCGGCGCGCATCTCCTCGTCCAGAACCATCTTGTCGGCGAACGACACCGCGCCGGTGGGGTCGATGATGACGACGTTCTCGCTGGCGGTGATCACGCCGGTCTTCAGCTCATAGACCAGCTTGTTCGCCCGCAGAGTGCGGCCGCGATAGCGGACTTCGATGTCGCCCTCGGCGGAGACCACCTGATTGGCGTCGTCGCGGATGAGCTCGTTGGCCTCGAGATAGAAGCCCTGCTCGCCCAGGCCGTCGTCGTTGGCGTCGGCGGGCGGCGCGGCGGGCTGGCTCTGGGCGAGCGCGGGCGAGGCCGCGGCGAGCGCCAGCACGGCGGCGCCGGCCAGCAGACCGGCGCGCCCGAACCCGACCGGAAAGCGTCGGCTGGCGTAACTCATCAGGCTTTCATCCTCCCGGCGACGCGCCTGCGCACGATTCCGCCGTCCTCCGTATAGCAAAGCAGCGTCAGTCCCGATAACAGCGCCAGAAGCGGCGGCGCCCAGGCGGCGGCGAAGGCGGGGATGATCTCCGCCTTGCCCAGCGCGCCGCTGAACTGGTTGAAGAAGAAGAACACGAAGCCCAGCGCCACGCCGGATCCGGCCAGCGCCGCCAGGCCGCCCAGCCGCATCAGCCGCAGCGAGAACGCCGCCGCCAGCACCGACATGGCCGCGAACAGCAGCGGCGTCGCCAGCAGCTGGTGCAGCCGCAGCCGATAGGGCAGGGCCGAGAAACCGGCCGATTCCGCCCCGCGGATCGTCGCCGGCAGACGCCAGAAGGCGATGGCGTTGGGCGTGGTGAAGCGTTCGAGCGCCGCCTGTTCGTCGAGGGTCGAGGGGATCGACAATGTCTCGGAGCGGACCGCGCCGGCGCCGGGGGCGGCTTCACGCACGCCGCGCAGGCGCCAGTAGCCGGGCATCAGGCGGGCTTCCTCTGCTTCGATCCGGCGGGAGAACTCCAGGCCTCCGCTGCTGTTCACCCGGTAGACGAACATCGAGACGTTCTTCAGGCGCACGGTGCCGTCGGTCTCGTCGTGCGACTGGGCGCGGATGACGACCTGCGAGCTGGCGTCGCCCTGGCGCAGCCAGGTGTCCTTGGGCTTCGAGGTCTGGAACTCCTCCAGCACCGCGTCGCGCGAGCGTTCGAACTGGGCGCCGAGGACAGCCGCCAGGGGGTTCAGGGCGGCGACGGTGGTCGCGCCGACGACGAAGGCGGCCGCCGCGGCCGGCAGGATGAACCGCCAGGCCGAGACCCCCGCCGCGCGCATGGCGATCAGCTCGCTGCGTCGGTTCAGGCCGACGAAGGCCGCCAGGGTGCCGAACAGGAAGGCGAACGGCAGCAGGGTCAGGATCGTCGACGGCGCCTTGAGCAGGGTCAGCCACAGCAGGCGCGGGAAGCCGGCGTCGCCGCGGCCGCCGACGGTGCGGGAGACCTCGACGAAATCGATCAGCAGGATCACCGCCCCGATCACCGCCAGGGCGCCGGCGACCCCGGTCAGGGTGCGCGCCAGGACGTAGCGCTCCAGTCGTCCGATCCCCAGGCTCATGCGGCCACGGCCTTCTTCTCGGTCTCGGCGATGCCGTAGGGCAACCATTCGCGCAGGCCGGGGCGGCGTCGAACCGGTCGGTACAGCTGGCCGAACGCCCAGGCCGTCGCCAGCAGGGGGATGACGTACTGCAGCACGTTCAGCGCCGGCGTGTCCTCACAGGCCGCCTGCACGGCGAAGCCGATGATCCTGACCACGGCCGCGCCGGCGCCGATGGCGGCGATCCGCTTGCCGTAGCCCAGCCGGCTGAAGCTGCCGCCCAGGACCGCGGCCAGGGCCATGACCATGAAGGTCAGGCTGTAGAGCGGCGAGGCGATCCGCGAATGGCCCTCGGCCAGGAGCTTGTCCCGGTTCTTGCGCTCCCAGTCCTTGTTCAGGTCGGGGAAGAACAGCTCGTGCAGATAGCGGTCGGAGGCCTTGTAGGTGATGGTGTCGCCGGTATCCAGGAACGGCGCCAGCTCCAGCGCGTACTCCTGGAACGACAGGTAGTTCAGCACCCCGGCGCGGGAGAACTCCTGGTTGGAGCCGTCGTGCATGACCAGCACCGGCTGGCCGTCGCGGTAGGTGATGCGGCCCTCGCGGGCGGTATAGGTGGTGGCGCCGCCGTTCTCGTTGCGCTGGTGGATGAACAGGTTGCTGATCCGCCCGTCCGGCGCGACGTCCTGGCCGTAGACGGTCAGGTTGGAGGCCGGCTGGGTGAACTCGCCCTTGCGCACCAGGGTGGCCGCCAGGTCGGTCTTGGCGGCGAAGACGATCTCGCGCATCGCCCGGTACGAGGCCGGCTGCACGAACAGGTTCACGAACAGCCCGATCAGCACGGCCAGCACGGCCAGCCGCAGCGCCGGCGAGATGACGCGCCAGCGGGTCATGCCGGCGGCCTGGCAGACGACCAGCTCATGGTCCGCCTGCAGACGGTTCAGTCCAACCAGGGCCGCGACGAAGATGGCGATCGGCAGGATCAGGTTCATCAGCTGGGGCATGGCCAGGACGATGACCTGCACGAAGACCCAGGCGGTCTGTCGCTGCTCGATGATGATGTCCAGCTGGCCCAGGCTCTGGCTCAGCAGTCCAACGGCGCCGAGCGCCGCCGTCGCGAGGAGCGTCGGGGTCAGCAGCTGGCGGAACAGATAGCGCTCGATCAGACGCATGCGGGGGAGGCTAGAGCCCTTCCGGAGTCGGGGGGAACCCCAAATCGGGGGCTGACCGTTCTATACGCCGGTCGCGGCCGGAAACAACTGCCCTGGCGTCCTCAACGCGCCGCCAAAAGCTTGCCCCAAAGCTTCCCTATGGGCGCCGGTTGGACTATGCCGCCCGGACGAGATTTCAGGAGCAATCCATGCGCATCCAATTCGTCGCCTCCGACCGTAGCAAGGTTCCCGCCGGCGGGGCGCTGGCCGTCATCGCCTTCGAGGACGGCAAGCTGTCCTGGGGCGCCGAGGATCTGGACAAGCTGACCGGCGGCGCCGTCGCCCGCGCCGTCGCGGCCTCGACCCGATTCCAGGGCAAGGCCGGCCAGAGCGTCGACCTTGTCGCGCCGTCGGCCGACGTCCAGCGCCTGGTCGTGATCGGCGCCGGCGCGGCGGACGCCTTCGGCGGCGAGCCGGCCGAGACCTTCGCGGCCAACGCCTACGCCGCTGTGAAGCTCAGCGGCGCAGAGACCCTGACCCTGCTGCTGCCGGGCGCGCCGGCCGACGTCGCCGCCCGCGCGGCTCTGGGCGCGGTCCTGGCCGCCTACCGGTTCGACAAGTACCGCACCACCGAGAAGCCGGAGAAGAAGCCGTCGGTGGCGACGGTGCAGGTCGCCGTCGACGACGTCGCCGCGGCCGAGGCCGCCTATGGCCCGCTGAAGGCCCTGGGCGAGGCCGTCTACTTCGCGCGCGACCTGGTCTCCGAGCCGCCGAACGTCCTGTACCCGGCGGCCTACGCCCAGCGGGTCAAGGAGCTCGAGGTTCTGGGCCTGAAGGTGGAGATTCTCGGCGAGGCCGAGATGGAGAAGCTCGGCATGGGCAGCCTTCTCGGCGTCGGCCAGGGCAGCGTCCGCGAGAGCCAGCTGGTGGTGATGCAGTGGAAGGGCGGCGGCGACGAGCAGCCGGTCGCCTTTGTCGGCAAGGGCGTCTGCTTCGACACCGGCGGCATCAGCCTGAAGCCGGCCGACGGCATGGAGGACATGAAGTGGGACATGGGCGGCTCGGCCGCCGTGGCCGGCCTCATGCACGTGCTGGCGGCCCGCAAGGCCAAGGTCAACGCCGTCGGCATCCTGGGCCTGGTCGAGAACATGCCTGACGGGAACGCCCAGCGTCCCGGCGACGTGGTCACCTCGATGTCGGGCCAGACCATCGAGGTCATCAACACCGACGCCGAAGGCCGCCTCGTGCTGGCCGACGCCCTCTGGTACTGCCAGAACCGCTTCAAGCCGAAGTTCATGGTCGACCTGGCCACCCTGACCGGCGCGATCATCATCTCGCTGGGCAACGACTACGCCGGCCTGTTCAGCAACAACGACGAGCTGTCCGAGAACCTGCTGGCCGCTTCCAAGGCTACGGGCGAGCCGCTGTGGCGGATGCCGCTGCCGGCGATCTACGACAAGCATATCGACAGCGCCATCGCCGACATGAAGAACACCGGCAACGGCCGGGCGGGCGGCTCGATCACGGCGGCGCTGTTCCTGCAGCGCTTCGTCAACGGCCTGCCCTGGGCGCACCTGGACATCGCCTCGACCGCCTGGAAGAAGCCCTCGACCGTCCCGACCATCCCGGACGGCGCCGTCGGCTTCGGCGTGCGCCTGCTGAACCAGATGGTGGCGGACAAGTACGAGGCCTGACCCCTCAGCCGATTGCCCCCGCGAAGGCGGGGGTCCAAGCTGGCGAAATGAAGGCTGAGAGTCAGCTTGGGTCCCCGTTTCCACGGGGACGGTCGGAGTAGGGATGAGCAACCCAACCTGCGAGGTCTGGTTCTACCACCTGGAGCGGTCGTCGCTCGACCAGGTGCTGCCCGACCTGCTGGATCGGACGCTCAAGCGCGGCTGGCGGGCGCTGGTGCGGACCGGCGCCGCCGACCGGCTGGACCATCTGGACGGCTGGCTGTGGAGCTATCGCGACGAGAGCTTCCTGCCGCACGGCCAGGCGAGCGAGCCGTTCGCCGACCGGCAGCCGGTGCTGATCACCACCGAACAGGACAATCCGAACGGCGCGCAGGCGCTGTTCCTGATCGACGGGGCGGAGCCCGGCGACCTGTCGGCCTATGAGCGCTGCATCGTGCTGTTCGACGGTCGTGACGACGCGGCCTTGAACGACGCGCGGGCGCGATGGAAGACTTTCAAGGCCCAAGGCCTGCCGATCAGCTATTGGCAGCAGGGCGAGGAACGGGGCTGGGAGAAGAAGGCATGAAGAAGCTGCTGGCGATGGCCGCCATGGTCGGCCTGGCGGGCTGCATCCCGGTCGAGAAGCCCTCGGCCCCGACCATGGAGGCCGCGCCGCCCCGCGCGGAGCGCCCCGCCGAACCCGCGCCACAACTGCCGCCGCCCGATTCCTGCAAATCCGCCGACTTCGCCTATCTGGTCGGCAAGAACCGCAGCGAGATCCCGGTGCCGACCGATCCGTCCAAGCGCCGGGTGACCTGCACCACCTGTCCGATGACGATGGACTACCGGCCGGACCGCCTGAACATCCTCTACGACAACGAGACCGGGATCGTGAAAGAGGTGAAGTGCGGCTGACCGCTCAGCCGCGCCGCTTTCCCTAGGCCTCCGCCAGGAACGGTTGGATCGTCGGCAGCAGCAGGTCCAGTCGGTACAGGATGTCGAAGTGGGTCACGCCGGGCAGCACGGCCAGGCGTGACGGGGACGATCCGACCATGCCGGCGCCCTGGCCGCCGCCGAGCAGGCCGAACATCTCGACCGCGTAGTCCAGCCGGATCAGGTCCGCGTCGCCGAGCATCAGCAGGGTCGGGGCCTTGATGGCTTGCAGATCGCTCTTCGGCCAGCCCTCGAAGCCGATCATCATCTGCTTCATCTTGTCGACGAAGACCGGCCAGCGCTCCGGCTCGGGCGCGGTCTGGGCGTAGAGGCCTTCCATCGGCGTGCCCTTGAAGCCTTCCGCCGACATCGACGGCCACATGGCGGTGATCCCGGGCTGGAAACCGTCGTTGCTGTAGCTGGTCGAGACCAGCACCAGCCGGCGCACCAGCTCCGGATGGTGGAAGGCGGTCCGCTGGGCCGCCGCGCCGCCCATGCTGAAGCCGAGCAGGTCGACCGGCCCCAGGGCCAGGGCCTTGATCGCCGCCCCGACGTCGCGACCCATCTGGTCGGTGCTGAGCGGCCGGTCCAGGTCGCGGGTGCGGCCGTGGCCCTCCAGGTCGAAGGCGATCACCGGCCGGTCGACGGCCAGGGCGGCCGGCAGAGGCCCCAGGGCGGCGCTGGACATGAAGCCGCCGTGCAGGATCACCAGCGGTCTTCCCGGGCCGCCGCCGTAGCCCTCGTAGTAGACGTCGAGGCCGTCGGCGTTGATCCGGCCGGCGCGATCGGGCGTGTTGACGTCCATGACGGGCCCTTACTTTCCAGAAGCTTCGGCGGCGGTCTTCATGTCGGCCAGACCCTTCTCGAAGGTCGGACCCAGGTTGTGCTCCATGTTGAAGACCAGGCTCATCAGCTTGCCCGGGAACAGGGTCTGGGGGCCGAACATCGCCCAGCTGACCCGCGTGCCGGCCGCTTCCGGGACGAGGGTGAACTCGGCCTGGTTGTGACCTTCGAACGGCTTGAAGAAGTCGAGCTTGATCAGGACCTTGGACAGCGTTGCTTCCACGATCTCCATCCGACCTGAGCCGGCCTTTCGGCCCTCCCAGGCGTAGAGGGCACCGGCGCCCTGGGCCGAGCCGGCGTAGCTGCGGCGCAGGTTCGGATCCATGGCCTCGAACGGCGACCATCGGTTCCAGCCCTTGAAGTCGGCGATCAGCGGATAGATCGCCTCGGGCGGGGCCTCAACCAAGGTCGAACGCTCGATGCGGAAGACGTTGGGACGGCTGAGGGCCAGGGCGAGCACGCCCAGAACGGCCGCGGCGACGACAAGAAGCACGATCAGCAGAGGGCTCATGAAAGCCTCCTATTCCGAACGGAAGGGAATGACGGCGCGCAGCCGGGGAGAGCGCAGCCACAGGGCGGCCCACATCCAGACGCCCAGGTAGACCCCGAACAGCGTGTGGCTGAACAGCGGGTTCTCGATCCGCAGGTGGGTGGCGATCGCTCCGCCAAGGATCCCGGTCATCAGGATCATGCCGAGCACGGCCGTCCGCGGGATAACGTAGAGGACCAGGCAGGTCAGCTCGATCACCCCGATCAGGATGTCGAACTTGGTGGGCCATTGCAGCTGGGTCATGGTCTGCTGGACGATCGGATGGTCGATCAGCTTGATCACGACGTTGGGCGCCAGGAACAGGACAGCGACGCCGGACATGATCCGTCCGGTCCAGACCGCGCCTTTCGAGTTCAGGAAATCACTCATCGAAACAGCCCCTTCTTCTTGAATGCTCAGTCAATGGGGCCGCCCCGGGGCGGTCCCGGAGCGGCTTTGGGTTGGGCGTCAAAGGGTCTTGAGCAGTTCGCCCAGCTGGTCGGCGGTCTGTCCCCAGCCTTCGTGGAAGCCCATCTGCTCGTGCTGCTGCTTGGCCTCGGCGGTCCAATGGCGGGCGCGGGCGGTGTACTTGGTGCGGCCGTCGCCGAGGTCTTCCAGGTCGATGATCGCGACCATGAACGGACCGGCCGGGTTCCAGCCGGGGGTGAAGGCGTCGGTCGAGACGATCCGCTTGTTGGGGATCACTTCCAGGTAGACGCCCGGGTTCGGGAATTCCTGGCCCTCGGGGCTCTTCATCACGATCCCGGCCGAGCCGCCCGGACGCAGGTCGCAGTCGGCGGAGACGATGCTCCAGGGTGCGGGAGCGAACCACTTCTTGAGCAGTCCCGGGGTGGTCAGGGCCTTGAAGACGGTCTCCGGGGCGGCGTCGTAGATGCGTTCCAGGACCAGTTCGTGTTCGGCGGCGGCGGTCATCGGTCTGTTTCCTTGTGTCTTGTTGTCTGTGTCGGCGCGGTCATCGTCGCCGTTCGACCCAAGGACGTTGGAGATTTGGCCGGTCCTACAAGCGGTGGAGAAAAATGTTCCTGGGGAGGGTTTTTTGTTGGCCGGGGATCGCGGTCGATCCCTCTCCGTCATCCTCGCGCTCGTCGCGAGGGAGACGGATGAGAGAGGGGCGGAGAGGAAGGTCGGCATCCGCGAGACGCCTATCCCCCGTGCGTCCCCGCGAAGGCGGGGACCCAAGCCGACTGTGCGGCTTCATCGATGGTGATGGATTTGAGGCTCAGCTTGGGTCCCCGCCTTCGCGGGGATAGTCGGAAGGGATCAGGCCCGGGCGAACTGGCCGCCGTCGGTCAGCTGGTCCAGCTGCGAGCGGATGTGGGCGGCCTCGGCGGAGGAGCCGGCCAGGGCGATGGCCTGGTTGAAGGCCTCGCGGGCCTCGGCGTCGCGCTTCAGCTGCATCAGCAGCGCGCCGCGCATGCCGTGGAAGTAGAAGTAGCCGCCCAGCGCCTTGGCCAGCGGATCGACCAGGGCCAGGGCGGCCTCCGGGCCGTCGACCTTGGACACCGCCACCGCCCGGTTCAGGGTGACGACGGGCGAGGGGTTCAGCCGCTCCAGGGCGGCGTAGAGCTGGCCGATCTCGCTCCAGTCGGTGTCCGCGGCCGTCTCGGCGCGGGCGTGCAGGGCGGCGATGGCGGCCTGGATCTGGTAGGGGCCGGGCCGGCGATGACGTACGGCCTTGTCGATCAGGGCCAGCCCCTCGTGGATCTTGCGCCGATCCCACAGCGTCCGGTCCTGCTGGTCGAGCAGCACGATGTCGCCCTGGGCGTCGAACCGCGCGCGGGCGCGGGCGTCCTGCAGCAGCATCAGGGCGGTCAGGCTCATGATCTCCGGCTCGGTCGGGAACAGCCTCAGCAGCAGCCGCGCCAGGCGGACGGCCTCGTCGCAAAGCTTGGCCCGCGCCGTGGCGGTGTCGCCGGTCGCCGAGTAGCCCTCGTTGAACACGAGGTAGACCATGGCCGCCACGGCCGCGACGCGCTGGGCGCGTTCCTCGGGACCCGGGGTCTCAAAGGGGACGTCGGCGGCCTGGATCTTGGCCTTGGCGCGGGTGATCCGCTGCTCCATGGCGCTCTCGCCGACCAGGAAGGCGCGGGCGATCTGCTTCACCGACAGGCCCGAGACGATGCGCAGGGCCACGGCGATCTGTTGCGTCGCCGGCAGGTCCGGGTGGCAGCAGATGAACAGCAGGCGCAGGACGTCGTCGCGGTAATGGCTGTCGTCCAGCCGGTCGGCTAGGTCGGTCTCGGCGTCGCCGAGGTCGGAGATCGCCGCCTCGTCGGGCAGGGCGGTGGTCTTGGCCCGCCGCCGCACGCCGTCGATGGCGCTGTTGCGGCCGACCATGATGAGCCAGGCCGTCGGATCGCGCGGCGGGCCCTTTTCGGGCCAGCTTTTCAGCGCTCGCAGGCAGGCGTCCTGGAAGGCCTCCTCGGCGATGTCCAGGTCGCGGAAATAGCGCAACAGCGCGCCGATCGCCTGGGGGCGGGCGGAGGTAATGGCCGCGTCGATCCAGGCGATGTCCGCACTCATCCGATGTCAACTCCGGGCTGGTAAAGGCGCAGGGGGCGCAGTTCGTAGGCGCCGCCGGGATTGGCCTGGCCGAGCGCCCGCGCGACGGCGAGCCCTTCCTCCAGGTCCTTCACGTCGACGATGTAGAGGCCCAGCAGTGCTTCCTTGGTCTCGGCATAGGGGCCGTCGATGACCAGATCCTGCTGCTTGTGCAGGGTGGTGGCGGTGCTGGTGCCCATCAGGCGCATCGCCGGTCCCAGCTTCTTCTCGTCGTAGAGGCGCTGGTGGACGACATCGAGCTTGGCCATGACGGCGTCGTCCTGTTCCTGCGACCAGGACATGACCACGTCTTCGGCGTTGTAGCAGAGGATGGCGTAGAGCATCGGAGCGGCCTTGTTCGTTGCGGAGGACGAACAGGTAAGCTGCGTTCCGACAGTTCGCTCGAACTTTTTTGCTACCCTTCGGCGGCTGCAAGCTGCTCGGCGATGTCCATCCACTCGGCCTCGGCCTTGTCGACCGCGGCCTGGGCCTTGGCGCGCTTGGCGGTGAAGTCGGCGACCTTGGCCGGGTTCTTCACATAGAGGTCCGGGTCGCCCAGGACGGCGTCGATCTCCTCCAGGGCCTTGGTCGTGCGGGTCACGACGACTTCGGCGGCCTCCAGCTTGCGCTTCAGCGGGCCGACCATGCCGGCGGCGGGCTTTGGCGCAGGCGGTGGCGGGGGAGGCGTCGGCGCGGCGGCCGGCGTGTCGCGCTTGACCTGGGTCGGGGCGCGGGCGGCCACGCGGGCGCGGTCGATGACGAACCTGGCGTAGTCGTCCATGTCGCCGTCGAACGGCTTGATCGTGCCGTCGGCCGCCAGCCACAGCCGGTCGGCGACCAGCTCCATCAGCGAGCGGTCGTGGGTGATCAGGATCACCGCCCCTTCGTAGTCGTTCAGCGCGTCGAGCAGGGCCCGGCGGCTGTCGATGTCGAGGTGGTTGGTCGGCTCGTCGAGGATCAGCATGTGCGGCGCGTCCATCGCCACCAGGTTCAGCAGCAGGCGGGCCCGCTCGCCGCCGCTGAGGTTGGCGACGGTGGTCTCCTGCTTCTCGAACGGCAGGCCGAACTGGGCCAGGCGCGATCGGCGCGAGCTTTCCGACGCCTCGGGCATGGCGCGGCGGATGATCTCCAGCGCCGTGTCCTCGGGGTCCATGGCCTCGATCTGGTGCTGGTGGAACCAGCCGACCTTCATCTTGCGGTCGCGGTGGAACTCGCCGCTCTCCACGCCCAGGGCGCCGGCGATCATCTTGGCGAAGGTCGACTTGCCGGCGCCGTTGACGCCCAGCAGGCCGATGCGGTCGTCCAGGTCCATCCGCAGGTTCAGGTTCCTGAGGATGTGCCGGCCGGGTTCGTAGCCGACGTTGGCCCTCTCCAGCCGGATCAGCGGCGGCGCCAGCGGGCGCGGCGGCGAGGGCAGGGTGAAGGGTGCGACCCGCTCCTCGATGGTCGTGGCCACCGGCTCCATCTTGGCCAGCCGCTTCATCCGCGACTGGGCCTGAGCGGCCTTGGAGGCCTTGGCCCTGAAGCGGTCGACGAAGGCCTGCAGGTGGGCGCGCTCGGCGTCCTGCTTGGCCTTGTTGGCCAGCTGCAGGCGGGCCTTCTCGGCGCGGCGCTTCTCGAAGTCGTCGTAGCCGCCCGTGTAGAGCTCGAGCTTGCCATTCGCCAGGTGCAGGATGTGGGTGCAGCTGTTGTTCAGCAGCTCGCGGTCGTGGCTGATGATCAGCGCCGTGTGCGGGTACTTCTTCAACCGCGCCTCGAGCCAGAGGGCGCCTTCCAGGTCGAGGTAGTTGGTCGGCTCGTCGAGCAGCATCAGGTCCGGCTCGGAGAACAGCGCCGCCGCCAGGGCCACGCGCATCCGCCAGCCGCCGGAGAACTCGGCCATCGGCCGCTCCAGGTCGTCGGTGCTGAAGCCCAGGCCGGCGAGGATCTCGGCGGCGCGGGCGGGGGCCGAGTCGGCGTCGATCTCGATCAGCCGACCCCAGATGTCGCCCATCTCTTCCGGATCGGCCGTCTCCAGCCGGGTCATCAGGGCGTGGCGCTCCTCGTCGGCCTCCAGGATGGTGTCCATCAGGCTGACCGGCGTCGCCGGATGCTCCTGCGCCACCTGGCCGATGCGGGTGTTCTTGGGCAGGCTGATCTCGTCGCCGGGAACCTGCAGCTCGCCGACGATCAGCTTGAACAGGGTCGACTTGCCCACGCCGTTGCGGCCGACCAGTCCGACCTTCGACCCGGGCGGCAGCGATACGCCGGCCTTGTCGAGGAAGCGCCGCCCCCAGGCGTCGAAGGTGAGGTCATTGATCTGAAGCATGTGGGGGCTACGGTGAACGCGTTCTTAGACAGGTGTTGGCGGATCGAGGGCCCGCCGCTATAAGCCCGCAACCTCCAAAACACCAACTTTGTGTAAGGCTCACATCGGCCATGACCGAACGCACCTTCTCGATCATCAAGCCCGACGCCACGCGTCGCAACATCACCGGCAAGATCAACGCCGTCATCGAAGAGGCCGGCCTGCGCATCGTCGCCCAGCGTCGCGTCCATCTGACCGAAGAGCAGGCCAAGACGTTCTACGCCGTGCACGCCGAGCGTCCGTTCTACGGCGAGCTGGTCGGCCAGATGACCGCCGAGCCGGTCGTCGTCCAGGTCCTGCAAGGCGACAACGCCGTGGCCCGCTACCGCGAAGTCATGGGCGCCACCAACCCGGAACAGGCCGCCGACGGCACCATCCGCAAACTGTTCGCCCTGTCGATCGGCGAGAACTCGGTCCACGGTTCGGATAGCCTCGAGAACGCGGGCATCGAGATCGCCCAGTTCTTCACGGACGCCGACATCGTCGGCTAAGCCCGACGCGGTTTTCGAAGATTGGGGCCCTCGCCGAAAGGCGGGGGCCCTTTTCTCATGCGCAATGAGTCAGCGCCAGCGAGAGGGCGGCGCGCGCGCCGCCTCGCCGCCGCCTCGGGCGTATGATCGTCAGGCTTGCCGCACGGTCCATGTCCCGTCGGGATTGTGCGTGACGTTGATCATCCTTGCACCGCCGGTGAAGTCGCAGAACGCCGCGTCGACGCTGGACGAGGGGAAGTTGATGATGGTGCCGGGCGTGAAGGCGCCGGCCTGGACGTAGAACTTCGCCGCCGGCATGCAGTCGGTGTTCGTGTTGGGGTTCGCGATGATGAAGCTCGACAGGATCGGCGCGTTCTGGACCTGGACGGCCTGGCCGATGTTGTAGATCTGCGTCGGCTGATAGGACGGGATGGTGATCCGGAAGCTGCCTGGGCGCTGGCCCCTGCCGGGCATGGGTTGCGACAGACCGAGAGGCTGGACGGACGCGGTAGTCCAATCGTTCGCCGAACCGCTGGGTGGGGTCAGGTCGATCGGCCGGGCGGCCATGGCGAACCCCGACGGTCGGCCGACCTGGGGCCAGTCCGCCGCCTGCTGGATGGCGGCGTAGGGCTGCTGGGAGACCTGGAAGGTCAGAACCATCCCGGAGGCTTGGTACGGCTGCAGCGGATGCGTGTACAGGCTGTTGCTGTAGACCTGGGAGCCGCCGGTGAGGACGGCGGGCTGCTGGAAGAAGTAGAAGTCCTGCCTAGAGGACGTGTTGTTCGTGACGTTGATCGTCAGAAATGTGGACATGGCCGTTCCTCTCCGAGATCGAATTCGGGAGGCCCCGATGGCCGCCCCCGCGACATCGACCGGCAGAGTGGACAGCCTGGGGTTGAATTTTTCTGAACGCTGTTCGGTGGGTGGCAGGGGAAGCGCGGGGACATGCTCCTGCAGGGGGCGTGTCCTCTGGGTCTCGGGGCGGCCGTGCGGATGTCCTGTGCGTGGTTCGAGACGCGATCCTCAGGGATCGCTCCTCACCATGACGAAGGGGGTTTGCGTCCTACAGACTTCGTCATCCTGAGGAGCGAGCTTCAGGCGAGCGTCTCGAAGGACGCAACGCGATTTCCGAACCCCGCCTACGCCCGCCGCCAGCGCAGGGGCTTGGTCTTCTCGCGGACGATGACGCCCTTGGCCTCCAGGTCGAGCTGGGCCGACTTCATCCACCAGCTGCTGGTCGTGCCGGGGAACTGTTCGGGCGAGACGGCGGCGCGCACCGCCAGGGTCATCTCGCCCTGGGTCAGGCCGGGGCTGGTCGCCGGCAGCACGCTCAGCAGGGCGTCGCGGGCGGCGGTGAACTTGGCGGCGTCGACCTGATAGGTCTTCCCCGGCTGCAGCACGTTCTGGATGGTGATCTTCTCGTCCGGCATGGCGGGCTCCCGTCGCGGACCGCCAGACTGAGGCGCCGCGGCCGCCGCGTCTATCCGAGCATCAGGTCCGGGTAGCTCTCGCGGGCCTCGTCGTCGGTGATCACCTGGGTCCCGCGCGGGGTCTCCTCCCACCAGGCCGCGCAGGCGTCGCAGCGGTAGAGCACGGCCCCGCCGGCGTTGACGCCGAGGCGTTGGGGCAGTCTGCCGTCGACCAGCCACTGCCGCCGACAGGTCTCGCAGCCGCGCAGACGGACCATCAGCCGGCGACCAGCTTGGCGAGGGCGGCCGGATAGAGCTGGTGCTCGGCGATCAGCACCCTGGCGGCCAGGGTCTCCGGCGTGTCTCCTGCCTCGATCGGGACGCGGGCCTGGTCGACGATCGGGCCCTCGTCCACGCCGACGGTCACCAGGTGCACCGTGCAGCCGGCCTCGGCGTCGCCGGCCTCGATGGCGCGGCGATGGGTGTCCAGGCCAGGATATTTCGGCAGCAGGGAGGGGTGGATGTTGATCATCCGCCCGGCCCAGGCCTCGACCAGGAAAGGCGTCAGGATGCGCATGTAGCCGGCCAGGGCGACGACCTCGATCCCGGCCTCGCGCAGGGCCGCGTCCACGGCGCGCTCATGGGCTTCGCGGTCGGCGCCGTAGGGCTTGCTGGGAATGGCCAGGGTCGCGATCCCCGCCTCGGCGGCCAGGGTCAGTCCCTCGGCCTCGGCCTTGTTGGAGAGCACCAGCGCCACCTCGTAAGGGCAGTCCGCCGCCCGCGCGGCCTCGACCAGCGCGGTCATGTTCGACCCGCGACCGGAGATCAGGACGGCGACTTTGGCGCGGCTGGCGGTCATGCGTGGTTCGAGACGCTCGCTAGATGCTCGCTCCTCACCATGACGAATGCTGAGTTCGTCATCCTGGGGAGCGGGCCCTCAGGCCCGCGTCTCGAAGGACGCAGGGCGATTTAAGTCTATCCCTTCGCCAGCTCGCCGCAGACGAAGGCGTCCTCGCCGGCGTCCAGCAGGGCTTCCAGCACCTCCGGGGCCTCGTCGCGGCCGACGATCAGCAGCAGGCCGACGCCGCAGTTGAAGGTCCGGCGCATCTCGTGCTCGGCGATGCCGCCGGTTTCCTGCAGCCACTGGAACACGGGCGGCAGATCCCAGGCGTTCCAGTCGAAGTTGGGGACCAGGCCCTCGGCGATGGCGCGGGGCGGGTTCTCGATCAGGCCGCCGCCGGTGATGTGGGCCAGGCCCTTGATGCGGCCAGCCTTGATCAGCGCGATCGTGGACTTCACGTAGACCCGGGTCGGGGCCATCAGGGCCTGGGCCAGGGTTCGGTCGGCGTCCCAGGGGCAGGGGGCGTCCCAGGCCAGGCCCGAGCGCTCGACCACCTTGCGGACCATCGAATAGCCGTTGCTGTGCGGGCCGCTGGAGGAAAGGCCGATCAGCATGTCGCCGGCGCGCTGCTGGTCCAGGCGGGGCAGGACGCCGTCGCGGTTCACCGCCCCGACGTTGAAGCCGGCCAGGTCGTACTCGCCGTCGGCGTACATGCCCGGCATCTCGGCCGTCTCGCCGCCGACCAGCGCGCAGCCGGCCAGTTTGCAGCCCTCGGCGATGCCCGCCACGACCCGTGTCGCGGTCTCCACGTCCAGCTTGCCGGTGGCGAAATAGTCCAGGAACAGCAGCGGCTCGGCGCCCTGGGCCAGCAGGTCGTTGACGCACATGGCGACCAGGTCGATGCCGACGGTGTCGTGCAGACCGGTCTCGATGGCGATCTTCAGTTTGGTGCCGACGCCGTCGGTGGTGGAGACCAGCAGCGGGTCCTCGTAGCCGGCCGCCTTCAGGTCGAACAGGGCGCCGAAACCGCCCAGTCCGCCGGCCACGCCGGGCCGCGCCGTGGCCTTGGCCAGGGGCTTGATGGCTTCGACGAGGGCGTTGCCGGCGTCGATGTCGACGCCCGCCTGGGCGTAGGTGAGGCCGTTGGGCCGATCGGTCATGGGGGGTCTTTGCGGCAACTACGGGTATGAAAATCAAGCGGAAAAGGGGCTTGCCTCTTGCAGACTCGGCCCTTCGCGAGGCTATAGCTAGCCGATGCAGCCGATCACCACCACCGCCGAACTGGCGGAATTCTGCAAGTCATTGAAAGGTCAGTCTTTTGTCGCCGTGGACACAGAGTTCATGCGCGAGACGACCTATTGGCCCAAGCTCTGCCTGATCCAGATCGCCGCTCCGAACGGGGCCGAGGCGACCATCGACCCCATGGCGGACGGGTTCGATCTGAACCCGCTTCTGGACATCCTGCGCGACGAGAAGATCCTGAAGGTCTTCCACGCCGCCCGTCAGGACGTCGAGATCTTCAACAACCTGGGCGCCATGCCGCGGCCGCTGTTCGACACGCAGATCGCCGGCATGGCGGCGGGCTTCGGCGAGCAGATCGCCTATGACGCCCTGGTCCGCCAGATGCTGAAGATCGAGATCGACAAGTCCAGCCGGTTCACCGACTGGGCGCGGCGGCCTCTGACCGACAGCCAGCTGAGCTACGCCCTGGCCGACGTGACCCACCTGGCCAAGCTCTATCCGATGCTGCGCCAGCGGCTGGAGAAGAGCGGCCGCCTGGCCTGGGTCGAGGAGGAGATGGCCGCGCTCACCGATCCGGCGATGTACGACGTCGATCCGGAGAACGCCTGGAAGCGCCTCAAGCCGCGCAAGCACACCGCCAAATACCTGGCCGTGTTCAAGGCCGTGGCCGCCTGGCGCGAGCGCACCGCCCAGCAGCGCGACCAGCCGCGCGGCCGCATCCTGAAGGACGAGGCGATCGACGAACTCGCCGCCCAGGCGCCGACCGACGCAGGGGCTCTGGATCGCCTGCGCGGGGTGCCCAAGGGCTTCTCGGGCAGCAAGTTCGGTCCGGACCTCCTGGCGGCCATCAAGGAGGCGCTGAAGGATCCGGAGGGCTACGCCCCGAAGATCGAGCGCGAGCGCGGTCCTCAGAACGCGGCCGCCGGCGCGGTGGTCGAACTGCTGAAGGTCCTGCTCAAGGCCCGGTCGGAGGACGCCGGCGTGGCCAGCAAGCTGATCGCCACGGTCTCGGACCTGGAAAAGATCGCCAACGACGACCAGGCCGATGTCGGCGCCCTGCACGGCTGGCGGCGCGACGCCTTCGGGGCCGACGCCCTGAAGCTGAAGCGCGGCGAACTGGCCCTGGTCCTGGACGGCACGCGGGTGCGGGTCGTCGAAGTCCGTCGCGCGCCGAAGGCGGCGGCGAGCTGAGCGCCTTCTAATCCTCTTCCTCTGGGAGAGGGGGACCATGCGAAGCAGGGTGGAGCGGGTCCAATGCGACCGACGCTCCACCAGCGTCCTGCGCGAACCCGACCGCCTTAGACTCTCTCCGCCGCCCTTCGGGCGGTCCCCCTCTCCCAGTGGGAGAGGACCGATTGCCTGACGCGTTCTTTGCGTTTCAGATGTCTTCCCGACCCATCAGGACCCCCGCATGTCCAATCCCCGCCTCACGGCCATCATCTACGACTTCGACGGCACGCTCGCGCGCGGCAACATGCAGGAGGCCAGCTACATCCCGGAACTGCTCGGCATGACCCCGCCGCAGTTCTGGAACGACACCGTCAAGCCGCGGACCATCGCCGCCGACGGCGACGATATCCTGATGTACATGCAGCTGATGCTGCAGACCGCCCGCGAGAAGGGCGTCGACGTCACCCGCGGCATCCTGCGCAAGCACGGCGAGCGGGTGCCGCTGTTCGACGGCATCAAGGACGAGAGCTGGTTCGACCGCATCGACGCCTTCGGCGCCCAGTACGGCCTGACGGTCCAGCACTTCATCCTGTCGTCCGGCCTGGCCGAGATGATCGAGGGCTGCCCGATCAACCACCGCTTCGAGCACGTGTTCGCCAGCAAGTACGTCTACGACGACCAGGACCGGGCGATCTGGCCGGCCGTGGGCATCAACTACACGACCAAGACCCAGTACCTGTTCCGCATCAACAAGGGCGTGCACAACAACTGGGAGCATGAGCGGATCAATCGCTATGTCCCCGACGAGGAGCGGCCGGTGCCGTTCGAGCGGATGATCTTCATCGGCGACGGCGACACCGACGTGCCGACCATGAAGATGATGCACACCAAGGGCGGCTATTCGATCGCCGCCTACGACCCGCGCATCTCCTCGCACGACCAGGGCAAGATCCACCGCCTGATCAGCGACGACCGGGTGAACTTCGTGGCCGCCGCCGACTACACCGAAGGCTCGGCCATGGACCTGATCGTCAAGGGCATCCTCGGCCGCATCGCCGTGCGCGAACGGACCATGCCGGCGGGGTAGGGGCTATTTCACGCAGCTGCGCAGCGCATAGGCGAGCGCCTCGCGGTCACGGGCTTCCGTCCTGAGGACATGTGACCAGCCGCTTTCTGGGTAAGGCTGTTCGCCGAGGGAGACATAGCTCTCTTTCTCTCGAAGCAGCACGGCGACCTCGGCGGGCGGAAGAACGATCACCGCGTGGAACATCGGGGGATCGTGGAAGAAGGCCGAGTTCTGCGAGGTTAGCGCCACGGTGGTCGGATCGCTGTCCCCGACGGTCATATGGAAGTAGCCGAAGACGGGGTTCCAGGCCGTCCCGGTGATCCATGAATGCGCGTGGAAGCGCTTGTACGCGATGTCGTTTGAGGTCCAGGGGCGATACGTCGAGCCCAGGATGCGCGACAGCTTCAACGGCGGGGAGATCGGCGTGATCGGCGCGCCAGGGGATTTACCGAAGGTGTTCGTGAAGACGAGGACAGGCTGAAGGCGACCGCCGAACTGCGAACAGCCGATCGTGAACTGATGATCGTCGTGGATGAAGGCGGCCTGGACGTTGCCGCCGTCGGGCACGAGTTTGAACTCGCCCAGGTTCTTCTCGTAGTCGGTGAGGATGCCGAGCTTCTTCAGTTCGCTTACGGGAAGGTAGAGGTACTGGTTCCTGCCGTGCGGCGCCGCGCGACCTATGATCTCTACATTGGCGTCCATCGCCGCGACATAGTCAGCCAGCCCGCCTGCCGTAACCTGGGAGCCCTGGGTCACGGCGCCGACGAAGGCCGCGGCGTTCCGGCCCTCTAAGGCGCCGGGAATTTGCATTTCGAGCGTGAAGCCATGGAAGCCGAGTCTCTTCTGAGCTTCCTCCGGTTCGTCGCCGTACCCGGTCTCGAAGGCCCGGGCCACGCCGCCGAGAAAGGCGTAGGCGCAGGCGCTCAGGCACGCCTTATCGATGGAGACTGAACTGACGATGCGATATCGGCGCAAGAGGCGGCCCACCTCGAGTGCGGCCGCAAGATTACCACCTCGGCTTGACAGCGAGATGCTGGTGATCGGCAGGTCCGTCTGGGCCTTCAGCAACGCCTCAAGGCGTCGCGGGGTTTCGGGGGTGATCATGCCCTCGGCGCGGATATGGCCGATCGGATAGGAGGTGATCCTCTCCTCGATCTCGAATGTCATTTCCTGTGCCTGCGCCTGTGCGGCCAGGAGCGTCAGCGCGCAGAGCGCCGCCCAGAAGGTGAGCCGAAGGCTAGGGCTTGCAGCGTTCATGGCGTTCGATCTCTACGCCGAGGCCGATGGTGCCGGCCTTGCGCATCTCGATGATAACGGTCTGATAGTTGCGCCAGAATTCGCAGATCGTCGGGCCGAAGTACTCCTCGATGACCTCGACGTCGCAGATGGCTTTCCGGCTGCAGATCAGCATGTGGTCAAAGAACTGGGTGGATTGTCGGATTGACGCTCGCGCCGGCGTTACGCCGGGTTTCTCGTCGTGTCGGGCGATCAGGAAGTTGACGAGGCGGTCGATGTTGGAGCGCGTCAGGCCATCGCTCTGGTTTGTGGCGATCAGCGCCGACTGTTGTCCGGCCCAGATCGACTCCAGATTCTGCCAATGATTGCTCATCGGCTCGCCGTTGAACTGTTGAACATAGGACAATGCCGCCTCGACCTTCCGGTTCTTGGCGTCGGTCTTCATCTGAACGAACACCATGATCAGGGCGATGATGGCGCAGACGTGCGCGGCGAACTGAAGCGCGGTAAGCCAGATGGATTCGCCTCTTCGTATCCTCATTTGGGGCACCCGCCGATGTTGACGCGGAGGGTGGCCGCTCCGTTGCTCCGTTGGAGCGCGGCGAGGCGATCGAAGAAGCATCCAAGCTGGCGTCGTTCGATGACGATGATGCGGCTGGACGGGTTTTCGGACGGCCCCGAATTGGTCGCCCCGCTCTGAATGACGCTCAGTGAGGATCGGACATCCGGACAGCGCTCGGGCTTGATGAAGAGCAGGTCCTGGGCTGTTTTCAGATAGTCTGTCCGGTGCTTGAGCAGGCAGGCGGCGTCCGTGCGGCGGATCTCGACGATGTTCGCGTCACGCGCCGAGACAGGCGCTGGCGTCGACAGGACGATGACCAGCATGGCCGCCAGATAGCCGGTTCGCATGAAATCTCCCCCTCAACGCCCGCGCGAAACCCTAGCAGAAGCCGACTGTAGCGCGCCACTTTGACGGAACGACGTTCAGTCGATTTGCTAGGCGGGCGGCGCGCGCAGCGGAGACGCTACGTCCGGTAGGACAGCGCAAGGCCGATGCAGTGGGCCAGCGCCTCGCGCGGGGCGGGCTGGTCCAGCGACAGCAGGATGGCCCGGTCGCCCTCGAAGCGCAGCTGGTCGCCATAGAGGCCTCGGAAGGTGTCGACCAGGCTGGTCTGGCAGTGGACGTAGAGAGCGTGGCCGCCATCGACGCCTTTCAGCGCGTCCAGCCGGACCGTCGTGCCGCGGCCGTCGGTTCGACGCCAGGCGGGTTGGCCCCATTTCAGGCTTTCGGTCAGGGGCGAGGGGGCGGCTTCGTAGACGAGCGTCCGCAGCGCCAGCAGACGCTCGCGCAGAGGTTCGGGATAGGCCTGGAAGACCGCCGCCACGCCGGGATCGGTGATCGGCGGGGGCGGCGTCATCCTAGATCCGCCGGATCTCGAGCTTGACGCCCAGCAGCCCGGCCAGGGTCGTGGCCCGGCGCGAGGTCTGTTCGCCCAGCAGCATGTCGGACCAGCCCTCCGCCGCCGACAGGATCAGCCGGCCATCCTTCAGCGCCAGCCTGGACTGGGCGAGCAGCGCGGAACTGCGGCCGGACAGGTCGGCGCCCAGGCGGATGGCGGCGCCGAGGGCGCGGGCGCGGCGGCGCTGGGCCTCGGTCAGCAGGCGCGACAGGGCGCCGGCCTCGGGCATGCTGTTGGCGGCGGTGTGGCGCGAGAAGGCGGCCACGGCCAGGAAGGCGCGCTCGGCGTGGTTCTGGCCGGCGACCGGGGCGCGCAGCACCTGCTCGAAGACCAGGTCGGCGCGGTGGTCGGGATGCAGCCGCGTGCCGAGGTCGGCGAGGCGGCAGGCGGCGGACCGCAGCACGTCTTCGCGCGCGCCGAACAGCGGGGGCAGGGCCTCGAACACCGGCGCCAGCCAGGCCTCCAGTGTCGGACCCAGGGTCTCGTCGACGCCCTGGCGGGCGGTCAGGGCGGTGCAGCCCTCGATGAGCGGGTCCAGGTCGCGGACCGCGGAGGTCATGCCTTCGAACAGCAGGCCCTCGCGCAGGCCGTAGGCCGAGACCACGATCTTCTCCAGGCCGAGCTGCTCGATCAGGGCCTCGAGCACCAGGGCGGCGTGAGGCAGGGTCTCGACCCGCTTCTTGGAGATGCCGGGGATGCTCTCCAGCGAGGCTTTGGACTGGCGGGCGACGAAACGGGCGGCGTCCAGCGCCTCGCTGCGGCTCATCTCGTACTGATGGACGATCTGCAGCGGATAGCCGGTCATCTGCATGTGCATCAGCGCCAGGTTCCGCCAGGCGCCGCCGACGGCCTGGAAGACGTCGGTTCGGAAGCGCGCCGCGAACGGGGCCAGGCGGGCGGCGATCTCGGCGCGCAGCTTGTCGCCGCGGACGCCGGACAGCGAGAACGGCCCCAGGGCCAGGGTCGCCCCCTCGATCGGCCCCTGCGGCCCGAGCCGGACCAGCTCCAGGCTGGCGCCGCCCAGGTCGCCGACCACGCCCTCGCCGTCGGGCGCGCCGGCCAGGACGCCGAGAGCGGCGTAGCGCGCCTCCTCCTGGCCGCTGAGCACGCGCAGATTCAGGCCGGTCTCGGCGGCGACGCGGCCGACGAAGACCTCGCCGTCCTCGGCGTCGCGCACGGCGGCGGTGGCGGCCATGAACAGATCATCCGGGCGGGCCGCATCCAGCACCGCCCGGAAGCGCCGCAGCGCCGCCAGGGCGCCGGTCACGCCGTCCGGCGAGAGCCTGCCGGTGACGCCCAGGTCGCGGCCTAGCCCGGCCAGGACCTTCTCGTTGTAGACGGTCCAGATCGACCGCCCTTCGAGCCGGTAGAGCACCAGGCGCACGGAGTTGGAGCCGACGTCGATGACGGCGGCGTCGCGCGGCGTGCGCACGAGGCTTTCAGCGGAACGCAGGTTATCGGCGCGGGCCAACATGATCGAAGGCTTGCGGCAGGTCGCGAACCTTGTGGCCGCGTCCCGACAGACTGGGATTGGTCATGAAGTACTCGTGCGCCGAGAAGGCGCCGGGGCGGTCCCAGGCCGGGTCGCGGCGATAGCCGCCGGACGCGTCGAGGTTCCAGCTCTGGGCCTCGTCGTTCAGGTTGGCGACCATGATCTGCTGCAGCACCTGCTGGTGGACCGTCGGGTTGTCGATAGGCGTCAACGCCTCCACCCGCCGATCGAGGTTGCGCGGCATCCAGTCGGCCGAGCTGATGAACACGCGGCTTCGGTTGCTCGGCATTTCCCGTCCGTTGGCGAAGGCGACGATTCGCGCGTGCTCCAGATAGCGCCCCACGATGCTCTTCACACGGATATTCTCTGACAATCCGGGAACACCCGGACGCAGGCAGCAGATCCCACGGACCACCAGGTCGATGCGGACGCCCGCCTGGCTGGCCCGGTACAGGGCGTCGATGATCGGCGGATCGACCAGGGCGTTGAGCTTGGCCCAGATCGCCGCCGGCTTGCCGGCCAGCGCGTTCTCGGCCTCGGCCGCGATCATGTTCAGCAGATCGGCCTTGAGCGTCTCGGGGCTGTAGGAGAGCTTCTCCAGCCGCTCCGGCACGGCGTAGCCGGTGATGAAGTTGAACAGCCGCGCCGAGTCCCGGCCCATGGCGGCGTCGGTCGTGAACAGCGACAGGTCGGTGTAGATCTTGGCCGTGACCGGATGATAGTTACCGGTCCCGAAGTGGCAGTAGGTGCGCAGGGTGTCGCCCTCGCGCCGGACCACCAGGCTGAGCTTGGCGTGGGTCTTGTACTCCACGAACCCGAACACGACGTGGACGCCCGCCCGCTCCAGGTCGCGGGCCCAGCGCAGGTTGTTCTCCTCGTCGAAGCGGGCCTTGATCTCGACCAGGGCGGTGACGTTCTTGCCGTTCTCTGCCGCCTCGATCAGGGCGGCGACGATCGGGCTGTTCTGGCTGGTGCGGTAGAGGGTTTGCTTGACCGCGATCACGTTCGGGTCGCGCGCAGCCTGGCGCAGAAACTGGACCACCACATCGAAGCTCTCGAACGGATGGTGGACCAGGATGTCCTTCTCGCGGATGGCGGCGAAACAGTCGCCGTTGTGGTCGCGAATGCGTTCGGGAAATCGCGGCGAGAACGGCTTGAACTTCAGATCCGGGCGACCGTCGGGGATCAGCTGGCTCATCTGCGCCAGGCCCAGCTTGCCGTCGACCAGCACCACGTCGTCGGGGTCGGCGTGCAGGTTGTGCAGGATGAACTCGCGCAGCTCGACCGGCATGGCGGTCTGGACCTTCACCCGCACCACCGAGCCCAGGCGGCGCAGCTTGAGCTGAGCCTCGAACTCACGGACGAGATCCTCGGCCTCTTCCTCGATCTCGACGTCGCTGTCGCGGATCAGCCGGAACAGGCCTCGACCCTCCAGCTCGCAGCCCGGGAACAGGTGGTCCAGGAACAGGATCAGCAGGGATTCCAGGGCGATGACCCGCTGTTCGCCCTTGCCGCCGCGCCGGGTCTCGCCGCCCAGCGGCCAGAAGCGCCGCACCTGCGAGGGCACCGGCACCAGGGCGTACAGCTCCTTGCCGTCCGGCCGGCGCAGCTTCAGCGCCAGCGAGAAGCCCAGGTTCGGGATGAAGGGGAAGGGGTGGGCCGGGTCGATGGCCAGCGGCGTCAGCACCGGGAAGACGTGGTTGAGGAAGATGTCCTCGGCCTTCTTGCGGTCGGCGGCGGTGACGTCCTTGGCGTCGAGCAGTCGGATGCCTTCGCTGTTCAGCTCAGCCCGGACCTCGCGCCAGATCCGCTGCTGGTCGGCCATCAGTTCGGCGGCGGAGGCGTTGACCTTGACGAGCTGCTCGGACGGGGTGAGGCCGTCCTGGCTGACCGAGCGGACGCCTTCGCGCTCCTGCGCCTTCAGGCCGGCCACGCGGACCATGTAGAATTCGTCGAGGTTGTTGGCGCTGATCGACAGGAACCGCAGCCGTTCCAGCAGCGGGTGGCGTGGATTCTCGGCCTCTTCCAGCACGCGGCGATTGAAGGCCAGCCAGCTGAGCTCGCGGTTGAAGAAGCGTTCGGGCGAGGCGAGCAGGGCCTCGTCCAGGTGCGGTCCCGCGGCGGTCGCCGGGGCGGCGGCCGGGGCCGTTTCGGCGTTCACAGCGTCGATCATGGCGCCTTCCATGCGTCACCCTTGTCGCCCGCCGCGCCTGTCGCGGCAAGGGGCATGACGAGGGTGTTACAGGCGGCTTGTTACGGTTTTGTCGCTGATCGCTGCGTCGCGCCCCGGTCGCTGCGCCAAGGCGACCGGGTGGCGGCGTCGGCTAGAAGGAGCACTGCGCCGTGGTGGAGAACACGCCGCCGCTGGCGGCGACCTCGTACTTCTCCAGGATCGGGGACCCCATGGGCGTGCCGCTCGAACCGATGAAGATGTAGTTGGCCGGGCTGGTGACCCAGAGCGACTGGTTCGTCTGGCCGGGAAGCTGGGCCAGCCAGTTCTGCAGCTGGGCGCCGGCGCCGCAGCTGAACAGGAGCTGCACGAAACTCGGCGGCGGCACCATGCCCTTGTCGAAGCCGTTGGTGGCGAAGAGGAAGAACAGGTTGCTCGGGTCGCTGTAGCTGTAGATCAGGTTCTCCGCGTAGTCGTAGAGGCTGCGGTAGGTCGAGGTCCAGTTGCCGGTCGCCGCTCCGTTGGCCACGTCGTTGACCTGCTTGTTGAAGAGGAAGGTGCTGGGGTCGTTCGGCGGAGAGTTCGGATTGAAGACGATCAGCCGGAACGTCGTCGCGTTGAGGGTGATGCCATGGGCCGGAACGACCTGGCCGTTGATCGTCACCGACACGAGCGGCGGGGCGTCCCCGCCCATGGGGATCTGCATGGAGTTGTTCGTGACTGAGATCGTGGTCGTCATGAATGGCGCTCTGACTATCTCGGGATTGCAACGAAGGTTGGATTGAGCGTGCTCGGGTCCTGCCAGAGGGCGTACTGCGTGTCGCCGGTGGCGAAGCCGGTGAAGCATGCAGGCGTCGCTGGGCCGAGGCTGCCGCTGCCCGTAAAGGCTGCCTCCTTGACCATGTAGCGTGCGAAGCGGACCTGACGGCTCTGGGGATCTCGATAGAGGATCGGCACCTCGTTGCTGCCTTCCACGAAGGTCATCTCGTCGCCGTCCAGCTGGGAATTGGTCGAAGCCTTCCAGCCGTACTTGGGCGAGTCGTTGTTGGAACCCGCCCACAGGGCGCTGTTGCTGCCGCGCCAGGCGAGGGCGATGTCGTCGTTCACCGTGCTCTTGGGGCCCCACTGGAGCGCCAGGACCTTGTTGGTGGTGATCCCGGCGGGGAGGTCGGCCGTGCCGTTCCACCAGCCATAGTCGACCGCGGATGCGCTGGCGGTGCAGTAGTTGATGTTCGCTTGAGACCGGAGGCCCGCGATCCGCGCGACGAAGACGAAGCGACCGTTGCGGCTACGGCAGTAGCTGGCCTTCTTCGAAAGGATCTGCCCCCAGTCGTTCCAGTCGCCGACGAAGGCCGGCGTGGCGCCGAGGCTCAACTGCCGATGCGCCAGCGAGGTCGTCTGATCGGGGTTCTGCAGGCAGAGGAAGATGTCGGCCGTCAGCACCCCGTTCACCGTGAAGGCGTCCGAGGCGGTCATCGCGGTGATCGGTCGGGTCGGGGCGGGGAGGCCGAGGTCGAGCAGCGAGCTCGTCGATGTGTCGGTCCGCTGCAGCCAAAGCTTGCCGCCGTGCGTGCAGCCGGCCGCCCAGATGGCCTGCGAGGAGTCGACGTCGTTCTCGATCAGCACGGCGTGCGCCAGCCGGTCGTCCGTCGGAGGCGATGCGGACAACGGCTGGAACCGCGGCGTATCGCTGAACGGGCTTTGGAAGAGCTGGGGATGATGGCCGCCGTCCAGCGCCAGGACCACGAAGCGGTTCTGGTTCGAGTCGTGGGCGGCCTGAACCTTGGTCCAGATCGGTTCGGACGTGATCCTGACGTCGAGCTGGATATCGTCGAACACTCCGCTGCTGACGCCGGAAATGCTCAGCGTGACCCGCTGTCCGCTGACCGTGAAATGGACGGCGTGCGGGTTGCGGTCGGAGGCCAGCACGGACATGCCGCGGCCGGGGCCGCGCAGGCCCCAGTTGAGGGTGTTCTTGATCGGCTTGCCGCCGGGATCGAGCATCAGGACCAGACTGCCGATCCAGACGCCGCCGGCCGTCAGCGCGAGCTCCCCCATCGTCGGGGAGGCCAGGACCCCGAAGTTGGGCGAGCGATCGACGGACATGACCTGGGTCAGACCGGCGCCGGCCGGAACGACGGTCGCGCCGAGCGAGAAGTTGTCGTTGAAGGCGCCGCTCGGTCCGAGCGTGCTCCAGGCGAGGTCGAGCTGATCCACGCCGCTGTTGGAGATATAGACGTTGCTGGCCATGGTCAGGCGCTCGGCGCCACGGTGATCGACAGGTCGTCGTAGCCGAGGAACACGGCGTGGGCCGTAACGGTCAGGGCGTAGGTCCCGCTCGGCGTGACGACTCGGACGCTATGATCGCTTCGATCTGTGACCCAGGGCGATACGGTCGGATCGGCGGTCCGATAGCGATACCAGATGTCGCTGCCGAAGGTGTGGCCGTCGAGCAGGACGCCCAGCGACCCGATGTAGTCGTCGCCCGTCATGACCGCGAAATCGCCGGTGCAGATCCCGGTCACATTACGGGACAGGGTGCAGATCTTGGTGGTGGCGTCGGGCGGCGCATTAGGCTGCCAGTTGCCGTAGTCGAGGGGCGTCGGCCCCGTGCCGGCCAGCGACACGCTGACCGCCTGCGACAGGTTGTTCGTCAGATAGACGTTGGTCACACCCATGAATGTGCGCCCCCCCGAACGCGCGGGCAGACTGCTCGGCGTCGCGCCGGGCCGTCAACGGGGGCGGTGAACGGAGTTCGATCAGGGGCTGCGGGATACTGTCGCAGCGGGGCGAGGCCGCCGCAGGACGGCGTTTCCGCCACCTTTCGGACGCAATCTAAAATTGTGACACACATTAACACAAGTTAAGTTGGCGCCAGAACGTCGTTCGTTGAGTGTCCCGCGCCCTGGCCGAGGCCCCCCGAGAAAGGGCCCGGCCGATATCCATCAGGGAGCTAACGACATGCGCAAACGCAACGACGACGACGGCCCGATCGGCAACGACCCGATCGAACCCAATGATCCGCCGCCGCCCTCTCCGCCGCCGCCTCCGCCCCCTCCGCCGCCGCCCGAGACGGTGGCCCAGGGGACGACGGCTTGGGCGCATCAGTACCTGCCGGCCGACCATGCGCTGCATTCGCCGAACGGCCGCTTCGCTCTGGTCTACCAGGGCGACGGCAACCTCGTTCTCTACAAGAACTACCCGTACAACAACGACCGCAAGGCGCTTTGGAGCATCGGTAAGCAGACCGCGCCCGGCCGCGCGCTGATGCAGGGCGACGGCAATCTCGTGGTCTCGGACGCCTTCGGCGGCCTGGTCTGGGCCAGCCGGACCGAGCGCAATCCGGGCGCCTGCCTGGCGGTTCACGACAACGGCAATGTGGTGGTCTACAGCCCCGCGCGGAACGCGACGATCTGGTCCACCAACACGTCTCCCCAGGCGCTGCCGCCGAACGGGCCGACGGCGACCGGCTCGATCATGCGGCCGGGACAGGTGCTGCACCCGGGCGACGAGCTGTGGTCCGACGACAACCGGTTCATCCTGAGACTGGAACACCAGGGCAACCTGGTCCTCTATCGCAACCTTTCAGGCGTCGGCCGCAGGTCCCTTTGGGACTCGGACACTCATGGTCGACTGGTCGAGGTCTGCATTCTCTACGATGACGGCAATCTGGTCCTGGCCGGACCCAATGACGAGCTCGTCTGGAACTCCGGCTCGCACGCGCCCGGCGGCTATCTGGAAGTCGGGAGCGACGGCAATCTCGTCATCTGGAACGCTCAGGGCCAGGCGGCCTGGCATACGGACACGCCCCGGTGCGACTTCCGTCGGGACTTCGGCGACAAGGGCGAGGTGTCCGTCTCGATCTGGCCTGACGGCCGGGTTCGCTTCAAGGGAACCATGCGGAACACCGGCCTCAGGGAGTCCGTGGACTTCCGGGTGGGCGCGCTTGTGACTTTCCCCGGGGAGGTCGCAGGCAAGCAGGTCAGTCGGACGATCGCCCTCTACCGGAACGGTCACCTGGGAACCGAAGCCTGGCCGGGCGGAAGTCCCGTCACGCGCTTCTGGGACGTGACCGAGGCCAACGGGCTGGTGGAGAGGGAGTATCTCAACATAGAGGCGGCCGGCCAGTTCAAGGTCATGCATGAGCGGGAAGGCAAGATCTCGGACCTCCTGGAAGCCGCCCTGGACAAGGTGATCAAATGGGTCGCCGGCGAGATACTGCTCGCCAGTCCGATGGGGCACGTCATCCTGATGGCGTCCGCCCTGGCTTCGGCTGTGAAGACGGGTTCGATCCTGCCGGGCGTTCGGTTTGTGGAGGGAGCGTTCTGGCTCGTCGGGCCGGGCGGGTCGCTCTACGCCCTGGGGGCGCATGGCCTGAGCGGTCTCGGAGACGACGGTCTCAAGCCCATGCCGGAGTGGATGCACGCGTTCGGCCAGGCAGTCTTCAAGGGCACGCTGCCGCACCGGCGAGATTTGAGGATCACCAAACATCAGGGACTGAACGGGAACCCGTTTGTCTTCCCCTCGATCGATGGGACGATTCTGCACCTTGGGCCGGACATACACGCCGCCAAATGCCTCGGGGAGTTGAGCAGCGCGGACAAGATCAGTTTGGTCCACGAACTGGTCCATGTCTGGCAGATCGAGCACACCGATCTCTCGGTGGATTGGATTGCCGACGCTCTGTACTGGCAGACCTGCGACAGCCTCGGCGGAGATGCGTACAGTTTCGATCCGAACAACCTAAAATCGTTCGGCGACTACAACCTTGAACAGCAGGCCGAGATCGTTGAGGCGTGGTACGAGGAGGCGTACCTCGATCCGTGTAAGCCGTTACCCGATCCTCCGCCCCCGGGAGCCGTCGAGAATCATACAGGCGGCGGGAAATGCTGGTATCCCTGCGCGAGTGAGTGCCCCAATACCTGCAAGAGCCTGGCCGGAAGGCCGGAGCAGGACGCGAGCAAATACTATCACTACATGACCAACCACATCTGGATGGGGCGGGTCAGCTGACCACGGTGCGGCGGCCGGGGCTTGCCGGCCGTCGCCCTTCAGCGAGGGCCGGACTCAATTGGCGGCTAGGGATTTCAAAGTCTTGGTCGCTTTCCTCCATCCGGTCGCCCCGGCGAAGGCCGGGGTCCAGTCGTAGGGCCTTGATCCGACGCGAAATCACCCGTCGCGGAGCCTGAATCTGGGTCCCGGCCTTCGCCGGGATGACCGGTGTTGAGTACTGTTCCTAGTCGTCGAGAGCGTCCCCAAGATCGGCCTCGACAGCGTCCAGCACCTCGCGCGCCAGGAGGCGGTTCAGCGGGCGGCCCTGTTCGCCGGCCGCCTCGTCGAGCAGGCGTACGGTCTCGCGGACGGCGGCCACAGAGCGCGGCATGCGCTTGAGGAGATACTCGTAGAGATCCGGCGCGGGGCGGCGCAGGCGTTCGCGGAACTGGGCCTCCAGCAATGCGATCAGCAGGGCGTCGTCGGGTTCGTCGATCTCGGCCGTGGTCAGGGCGTTCAGCCGTGACCGCAGGTCGGGCAGGGCGCAGGCCCAGGCCGTCGGCCGCAGCCGCGAGGTCAGCAGCAGGCCGCCGTCCAGCGTCGCGCGGTTGATCAGGTGGAACAGCGTCTCGTCGCCGGCCCGGTCGGCGTCCTCGACCAGGATCGGCCGTCCGGCCAGGTCGGCCAGGGCTATCTCGGGGCGCCAGACGGCCGCGCCGGCGCGCTCCGTCCAGATCGTGGCCAGGTGGGACTTGCCGCACCCTTCCGGTCCGACCAGGGCCAGCGCGCCGTTCGGCCAGGCCGGCCAGCGCTCGACCGCCCGCACCGCCTCGGCGTTGGCGTCGGACGTCGCGAACGCCGCGCGCGTGTAGAGCGGCGGGTTCTGCAGCGGGATCGTCAGCTGGCGAGGACGCGTATTCACAACGGCGGGTTTACCACGGCGCCGCGCGCAGGCGAGGGCGGCGACCGCCGCCGCCGGGGGATAGCCGGCGGCGGTCTGTGGACGGCCGCCGGTCGGCTCGCCTTGAATCATGGTTGACGAGTGTTTGCCGGCGACGCCACCTTCGCGATCGGACGGCCGGGGGGGAACTGTGACGGGAAGCGCCTTGAATGAGCCGGCAGACGCGCCCGCGACCGCGGCGTCCGGGCCGGCGCGCGGCCAGATGATCCTATGGAAGATTCGACGCTTGGCCTTTGCCCACGTCATCCTCATCGCGGCCAGCCTGGCGTTGCTGGCGCTCGACCCCTACCACCTCTTCACCAAGTTCGATGGGGCGGCGCGCGACCTCGCCGCGAACGTCTGGTCGGTTTCCTATCCCCGGACGAACCGGCCCAAGGTCGCCGTGGTCACGGTTGGTGAGGACTACCTGCGGAACTGGGACGCCGCATGGCCGCTGCCCCTGCGGGACCACGCTGACCTGATCGAACAGATGGCCTTGGCGCGGCCGAAGGGGATCATGATCGACTTCCTGTTCGTCGACGCCCGGCACGGGCCGGCGGACATCGCGGCCTTCACAAGGAGGCTGGCGGCCGTGGCGGACGCGACGCCTGTCTATCTGGCGGTCGCTAGCGGGCCGGACGGGGAGGTGGTGATCCTCCCGGAGTTGCGGAACTTGGCGAACACGCATCCGAACATCGAGCTGGTGTCGGTCGGGGCTCCGAGGGAGATGGCGGAAAACGGCGGCTACTCGGTCAGGGGCGTGGTCTCGCCGACCGTCGACCGGGCAGCGATGACCTTGCTGCGTCGCTTCTACCCCGATGTCGCGCGGTCGGTCGCCGAACGGAACATCAGCCTGATCGACATCTACTGGAGCGCGCCGCCGGGCGATTGCACGACCAAGGACGCAGACGGTCTTTCAGTCTGCAGCCGAATATCCGGCGGACGGCTGGGCCGGGCGGTTAAGCTGGCCTTCGGCTTCGCGCCCATCTCGGCGCCCGGGCTCGGTCTGCCCGAGCGCTATCGGCTTGAGGGGCGGCCGATCGCCTCCGTTTCGGCGGCCGACCTTCCCGGACAGGCTCCGGACCGGTTTGCGCAGCTCGCCGACGCCGTCGTCTTCTATGGCGGCGCGTTCGCCTTCAACGCGGGAGATCAGGAGGCTACGCCGGTCTATGGAATGCTTCCCAGCGTCTATGCCCACGCCATGGCGCTGGACAATCTCGTCACCTTGCGGGGCGCCGCGTGGAGGGCGGAGCCGCCGTTCGGCCTGGAGCCCAAGGCCTATCGGATGCTGGAGGCCTTCACGCTCCTACTGTTCTCCTTCCTGCTGGCGTCGGGGCTGGCCTGGCTGAACGTCGTTGTCCGAGGCGAGCCGGTCGACAGCGGCCGTCTGGCGGTCGCCGACATCACGGCCAACAGGATCCCCATGGCCGGTGCAATCGTCCTGGTCGCGCTGATCGAGTGGTTCGGTTTGCACATCAGCCCTGGGTACTGGGTCGGAGCCTGGTCGGCGACGGCCGCTGTGGGCGTGGGGGTCGGATTCATGTCCCGCCGTCTGGGACGGAAGACGGAAGGGAGGGCGACGGGATGACGAGCCGCGGGATGCGATGGGGCCTGTTCTCGCTGTCGGCTGGACTGATTCTGCTCGGCGCCTGGGCCGCGCCGGACAACGGCGATCCTCTTGGCGTCGCCTGCCGCCCTAGGGCGGCCGACACGGAGCTTGTCTTCTACGAGGACTTCGAGGCGCGGCGACGCGCGAAGCCGGCAGAGGTGCGTTTCCCGCTTCTGATCTACCAGGGGCGACGCTTCATGCTTCGGGTGCGGGCGGGCGATCGAGACTACTGGGCCCCGGCGTCGCAGTTCGAATGGAGCTGGTTCAAGTCTCTCCGAACCGTCGGTGGCGAAAAGGACCGGGGAACGCGCGGCCTGATCGACATGGCCACGCGGGAAGCCTGTGGGCGCTAGAGCGGCGCCCGTCTTTGCGATCGGCTTGCTGCTCGCCGGTTGCGTCTCGCTGGGCGAAATCGACCAGATCAGCGATGCGTTCGGCGTCTCGCCCAACCGAAAGCGGTTTGAGGTCTCCGATCCGAGGCAGGCGGCCGACTTCCTTAGCACTGACGCACCGGACGTCTTCGGGGCTCCGCCGCCGGCGCCGAGGGCGCTGGTCGACGTCCTGGCGCGCGTCTCCGACCGGCTCCAAGCGGCGACGGGGCGGGAGATCGCCGTCGAGGTCTGGGACTGTGACGCGCTTTCGGCGTTCGCGACCCCGGCCGGCCGCGTGGTCGTCTGTCGCTCGTTGCTGACCGAGCTGCAGTACGAAGACGAGTTGGCCTTCGTCATCGCGCATGAAGCCGCCCACCTCCATCTGTCGCATGTTTCCCTGCTGGCGAGGCTCGAAACTCGACAGCAACGAGAGTGGATCCGGGATTTCGAAGGCAGCACGGTGCTACGCAACCTGACGATCGCGGGAACCTTCGCTATTCTTTTCAAGTCGGCCGACGCTTTGAGCGACGAGATCGAAGAGCGCGTCGGCGTCAGCAAGGAGGAGGACAGCAACAACGACATCGACAGTGTCGTCATCGGCCTGACATTGGTCGGGTCGGTCCTGTTCGGAGACCATATCCGGGAGGGGCTCATGGGCCTCCTGGACGAGCGCCGCCGTCATGTCCGGCGAATGGATTCGGACGCGGCGCGAAAACGCAGCCCGGAAGAGGAGCTGGCAGCGGACGCCTATGCGCTGTCGGCGCTGCGGCGGGCAGGGTATGCGCCGGACGCCGGCGGATATCTGTTGTCGCGGCTGACCGGCGGAGCGGGCGGGCGGATCGCGGCGGGGAAATCCAGGACTTGGGACCATTTCTCTCTGACCTATGAGCATCCGGGCGCCGACGAGCGGGTGCGTCGACTGGTGGTGAGCGCCGTCGCCGTCGATCCGGCGCCGTTCGATCCCTGCGCGGGGAGGCGCGAGGCGGATCGAGCGCCCTGCGAGGCCTGGATCGCCGCCTCGAATCGCGCCGACCGGTCGGTGGGCAGACTCCTGGCCGCGGCCGAGGCCGTCGCCGACCAGGGCGCCTCGAACGTCGAGCGAGAGTGTCGCCAGGCCCATGCCGAGCTCTCGGCGGCCGCGAAGGCGCTGGGATCGGACCGCGCCCTCGCGGCGACCGCGGCGACGTTCTCGCTGCTTTGTCCAGGATGGGACTGGGCCGCGCTCGCGCTCGCGCCGGCGCAAGGCGAGGCGAGCGGAGGCTACTACTATCTGCGCCAACTCGGGGCGGTGCTGTGGCTGAAAGGGCGTCCCGGGGAGGCCTACGACGTGACCTTCGTCACGGCCGACATCGCGGGGTCGAATGCGCTGGCGTTCGGCGATTTCGTCGACTGGACCGGTCAGGTGGGGCTTCCGGAGGCGGCCGACGAGGCGCGGGCCCGTTGCCGTACGGTGGCGGACGATGTCTGGACCGCGGACAAGGGGCGCTTCTGTGATCTTTTGCGGCGCGCACCAGGCGCGCGCGTCGACATCAGGCGAGCGTCGGGCCTGCCGCTGGACGCCAAGATCGGCCTGTTGCCGATGGTAAAGGGGATGCCCGAAGCGTTCGCGATGCTGGATGAGGACAGGAAGCTGACATTAGCCCGCGTGCTCTTGTCCCAATCGTCGCGTCCCGGGCTCAGGGTCGAGAGCCGGAACAAGGTCTGTCTCCATCCGAAACGATACGCGCTTCACCCGGAGCCACGCAGTCTGGCCTGGTTCAACCCGGATACGAACTGCTTGGCCCTTCCCGCGGGCTCCCCGTCGCCCTGACGGGTTCTAGAATCCTTGACAATCCACCCCCCGCATGCGCCCTAACGCGCCTCCCGGAATCCGGCTTCGCGCCGCCAGAAGACGACTGAAATCATGCACGCCTATCGCACTCATACCTGTGGTCAGCTCCGGGGTTCGGACACCGGCGCCAATGTCCGCCTGTCCGGCTGGATCCACCGCAAGCGCGACCACGGCGGCCTGGTCTTCGTCGACCTGCGCGACCACTACGGCCTGACCCAGCTGGTGGTGTCGCCCTCGACGCCCGGTTTCGACCTGGTCGAGCGCGTCCGCACCGAGAGCGTGATCCGCGTCGACGGCGAAGTCGTCGCCCGCTCGGCCGACACCGTGAACGCAAACCTGCCGACCGGCGAGATCGAGATCCGCGTGAAGTCGGTCGAGGTGCTGTCGGAAGCCGCCGAACTGCCGCTGCCGGTGTTCGGCGAGCCGGACTACCCCGAGGAGATCCGCCTCAAGCACCGCTACCTCGACCTGCGCCGCGAGACCCTGCACCGCAACATCGTGCTGCGCAGCAAGGTCATCCACTCGATCCGCCACCGCATGGTCGAGCAGGGCTTCCTCGAGTACCAGACCCCGATCCTGACGGCCTCGTCGCCGGAAGGCGCGCGCGACTTCCTGGTGCCCTCGCGCCTGCATCCGTCGAAGTTCTACGCCCTGCCGCAGGCGCCGCAGCAGTTCAAGCAGCTGCTGATGGTCTCGGGCTTCGACCGCTACTTCCAGATCGCGCCCTGCTTCCGCGACGAGGACCTGCGCGCCGACCGTTCCCTGGAATTCTACCAGCTCGACGTCGAGATGAGCTTCGTCACCCAGGACGACGTGTTCGCGGCCATCGAGCCGGTGATGCACGGCGTCTTCGTGGAGTTCGCGAACGGCAAGCCGGTCTCGCCGATCGACCAGACCCACAGCTTCACCAACGACTTCGGCCAGGTCTCCGAGCACAGGGGCTTCGAGCGCCTGACCTACGAACAGTCGATGAGCTGGTACGGCAGCGACAAGCCCGACCTGCGCAATCCGATCAAGATGCAGGTGGTGTCGGACCATTTCCGTGACGGCGGCTTCGGCCTGTTCGCCAAGATCCTGGGCGCGGACGAAAAGAACGCCGTCTGGGCGATCCCGGCGCCGACCGGCGGCAGCCGCGCCTTCTGCGATCGCATGAACAGCTGGGCGCAGGGCGAGGGCCAGCCGGGCCTGGGCTACATCTTCTGGTCGGACGATCAGGGCGCCTGGGGCGGGCCGATCGCCAAGAACCTGGGTCAGGAGCCGACCGAGGCCCTGATGACTTCGCTGGGCCTGGGCAAGGGCGACGCCGCCTTCTTCGTGGCCGGCGATCCCAAGGCCTTCGCCAAGTTCGCTGGCCTGGCCCGCACCCGCGTGGGGACGGAGCTGAAGCTGGTCGACGAGGACCAGTTCAAGTTCTGCTGGATCGTCGACTTCCCGATGTTCGAGTGGAACGAGGACGAGAAGAAGGTCGACTTCAGCCACAACCCGTTCTCGATGCCGCAGGGCGGCCTGGAGGCCCTGGAGACCCAGGACCCGCTGTCGATCCGCGCCTATCAGTACGACATCGTCTGCAACGGCTACGAGCTGTGCTCGGGCGCGATCCGGAACCACAAGGCCGAGATCATGCTCAAGGCCTTCGACGTCGCCGGCTACGGCGCGGACGTGGTCGAGAGCCAGTTCGGCGGCATGCTGAACGCCTTCCGCTACGGCGCGCCGCCGCACGGCGGCCTGGCCCCGGGCATCGACCGTATCGTCATGCTGCTGGCCGGCGAGACGGCGATCCGCGAGGTCATCGCCTTCCCGCTGAACCAGCAGGGCCAGGACCTGCTGATGAACGCGCCGTCCGAGGTCGAGGAGCGTCAGCTCAAGGAACTGCACATCCGCCTGGCGCCGCCGATCAAGTGATCGGCGGCGGAGGTCGTCGCGCCGGCTAGCGGGGCGGCCTCGGCGGTTCCGGCGGCCTGATCGGTTCCGGAGGACGGGGCGGTGCAGGCGGCCGCAGCGCTTCCGGCGGCCGGGGCGAGCGGATGATGACGATGTTGCGGCCGCCGCGGCAGGCCCGCAGCTTGAGGTTGGGCGCCGGCAGCCGGGTCCGGTCGTCGCCGCAGGCCGATTCCAGCTGATCCTGGCGCAGGCCGTGGACCCCCGACAGGTTGGTGCCGGACAGGTTCGCCCCGTCCATGCTGGCGCCGCGCAGGTCGGCGCCCACCAGGCTGGCCCCGACCAGGTTGGCGCCGTCCAGGTCGGCGCCGCGGAACGTGGCCCGATCGAGACGTGCGTTGGTCATCGCCGCGCCGGTCAGCTCGGCGTTGCTGAAATTGGTCTCGCGGGCGTCGACATCCACCAGGCGCGATCCCGGCAGCTCGGCGCCGGTGAAGTTTGAGCTCACCATGCTGGCGCCGACGAGGTTGGCGCTCGGCAGCTCGGCGCCGCGGGCGGTGACGTTGTTGAGGACAGCCTTGGCGAAGTTGACGCCGGGGGCCTCGACGCCGTCGAGGGAGGCGTTCTGCAGGTTCGCGCCGGCGAAGTTGCTGGCCGCGATCTCGGCGCCGCGCAGGTCGGCGTTCATGAGCTTGGAGCCGGCGAAATTGGACCCCAGGAAGGTGGCCCCGCGCAGGTCGGCGTTGACCAGGGAGGCGCCGGCGAAGTTGGCGCCGGCGAAGCGGGCGTTCTGGAGCCTACGGCCCGACAGGTCGCACTTGGGGCAGTTGCCGCCGAACGACACCATCCGCGCCACGTCCTTGTCGTCCACCATCGCGTAAGCCGGCGCGGCCAGGGGCAGGCTCGTCAGGACAAGGGCGGAAAGGACGGCGGCGACGCGGGTCATCTACAGACTGAGTGCTCCGGACCAGGCGGTGTTGATACTCTACGGTTTCGCCCAGGAGCAGGTGGAAAACCACTTAAATCGCAGTAATGACTTGGGTTTAACGACACGCCGGTATGCGAAGTCCTCGCGGAAGCAAAGTGGCCTGATCGCCGCAGGCCTGGTTCAGCTGGGCCTGGGACAGGCCCGTGGCGCGGTCCATCTCGGCGCCGCTGAAGTTGGCGCCGTGCAGGTTGGCGCCCTGGAAGCGCGCGCCTTCGAGATAGGTCCCCACGAAGGTGGCGTTGGTCAGGTCGGCGCCGGCGAAGTTCGCTCCGCCGAAGACGCCGCCGTAGGCGTTGACGTCGCGCAGGTCGGCGCCGGCGAAGCTGGCGCGGTTCATGACCGTCAGGCTCAGGTCGGCCTGGCGCAGGCGCGCGCGGGACAGGTTGAGGCCGCCCAACTCGCGGCTCGACAGATCGGCCTGGAAAAGGTTGCAGCCGGCGCAGCTGGCGCCGCGGCGAACCTGAATGATCTGCCCGGCGTTCTGGGCCAGGGCCGGCGTGGCGGCGGCGAGGGCGGCGGCGATCAAGCCGACGAAGGCGAGCTGTCTCATGGCGGCACGGTTCCCGTTCCGGAGTCGTCGTAGCCTATGCCCCAGCAAGCTTAAGGCCAGATTGCCCGCTATTGCGTGTCATCCCGGCCGGTGCGGAGCGAAGAGCCAGGACCCAGGGGTCGAATGTCGCGTTCCTGGGGCCCGGATCGTCTTTCGGACGTCCGGGATGACCCGGAGATGAGGCGCTACCCCTCGTTCGCCGAGCCGCAGGCGCCGCAGACGCCGCCGATCACCGCCAGGTCGCCACAGGCGGGGCAGACCCCGGCGGCGCGCTGCAGCAACTGATCGGAAACCTCGGCCTTGCGGCCGCCGAACGGCAGAAACACCAGGTTGTCCGGCGTGGCTCCGCGCGCGAAGCCCTTGGAGATGTAGCGCGACATCGGCTGCGGCTCGCCGACGATGGGCATGGCCGGGCCGCCGTCCTCGTCCGCCGCGCCCCGGCCCAGGCCGTCGGCGTTCAACTGGCCCGGATCGGCGTTGGCCAGGTCGCCCCGGCCCAGATAGCTGACGCCCAGCTCCCGGAAGACATAGTCGAGGATGGAGGTCGCCGATTTCACCGAGTCGTTGCCGGTGACCGGGCCGGCCGGTTCGAACCGGGTGAAGACGAAGGCGTCGACGAACTCCTCCAGCGGCACGCCGTATTGGAGGCCGATCGAGATCGACACCGCGAAGTTGTTCATCAGGCTGCGGAAGGCGGCGCCTTCCTTGTGCATGTCGATGAAGATCTCGCCCAGCTCGCCGTCGTCATACTCGCCGGTGTGCAGATAGACCTTGTGGCCGCCGACGCTGGCCTTCTGGATGTAGCCCTTGCGCCGGTCGGGCAGTTTGCGGCGGCTGCGCTCGCGCTCGACGATCTTCTCGACTACGCGCTCGGTCACCGCGACCGGTTCCGGCCTGGCCGGACGCGGGGCTTCGGGCTCAGGCAGATCGAGCACAAAGCCGGCCGGAGCCGCGTCCCGAACGATGCGGAAGGCGCCGACGCCGGCCTTGGCCGCCTGGTCCTGGACGGCCAGGGCCTGGGCCGGGGTCGAGCGGAAGGGCAGGCGCGCCAGGCTGACGGCCGGCAGAGTGCAGACGGTCTCGACGGCGGCGGCCATGGCCAGCCGATCGGCGAGGTTGGCGTCCTCGAACACCGCCTGGCGGGCCTCGTCCAGGAAGGGCGCGTCGACCAGGGTGCCGGCGCCCAGGGCGTGCAGCTCGGCCGCCGCCACGTCGGCCTTGGCGAAGCCGGCCAGGGCCAGGGTGTCGAACGCCGGATCGGTTTCGGCCTCGGCGGGCGCGCCCAGGACGTCGGCGACGAAGCCGACGCCGATGACGCCGGGCGCGAAGGCCTGCGACAGGGTGCGGACCAGCGGCAGCTGCTGCTCTGCGGCGGCGATCTCGTACTCGGTGAAGCCCAGGGCCTGGAGTTCGGCGTGGCCGATCCCCGGCGCCTCGGCCAGGGTGCCTGCGCCCAGGGCGTGGACGCGGGCGGCGTCGCGGTCGGCGTCCAGGAAGTCCAGGGCCCGCAACGCCGGTTCGGACAGCACCCGCACCACCTCGCCGTCGGCCGTCTCGGCCAGGACCACCTGGGCCGGGACCGGCGCGACACCGAGGCTGACGCCGCCCAGCTTGAGCGACAGATCGGCATCTTCCAGCGGGGCCAGGGCGAGCGCCGGCAGGTCCGGCGTCTCGGCGTTGACCGCGGCGATCGTCTCGGCGGCGGCGCGCCATAGGATCAGCGCTGCGTCCTGGCCGTCCGCGCGGCCGTAGGCCAAGCCGCGGGCCATCAGGGTCTCGGAGACCCCCGCCAGGGTCAGGATGGGCAGGGCGTCGGTTCCAGCGGCCTCCACCCGAAGGGCTGCGCCGACGACCCGGGCGGCGTCGGCGACGGCCTCGAGGTCGCCTGCGAGCGCGAAGACGTCGATTGCGGCGCGCGGGCCCGTGGCGGCGCGGGCCAGGTTGTCGGCGGCCGTCTCCGCGAGGACGATGGTCAGGCCGCCGTTCGAACGCCAGGCGGCGGTGGCGGCCTCCTCGCCGAGAGCGGCGGACGAGGCGAGGGCCAGCAGGGGCGGGACGGACGGCGGCTCCAGCCAGGCGCCTTCGGGCGCTTCGCCCGTGAGGCCCAGGGCGATGGCGTCGGCGATGGCCGCGTCGTCGGCCCCCGCCGCGCGGGCGGCGACGGCGGCGCGCGCCAGGGCGGGGTTTCCCGATGGGTCGCAGCAGGCGGCGGGATCACCCTCGCAGCGTCGCACCGCGTCGGCCACGGCGTGCAGCCGTTCAGCCGCAAAGGCGGCGGCGCGGACGGCCAGGGCGCGGCCCTCGGTCTCGGCGATCAGCCGGCGGGCGGCGTGGGTGAAGGCGGGGGAGCCGACCTCGGGGATCGCGCCCGGAGCGTAGCCGACCTGGCCCCGGCCGATCGCCGCGACCCCGGCGGCGAGCAGGGCGGTCAGCTCGGCCTGGAAGGCGGAGGCGTCGGTCTTGCGGTCGAAGAGCTTCAGCGCGTCGGCGCGGGCGGCGACGGCGCGGGCGTAGCGGTCGGGGCCGCCGGCCAGCAGACCCGCTTCGGCGTCGTCGCCTTCGGCCGGCAGGGTCTCGGCCCAGTCGAGCCAGGCCTCGACCCGGGCGCTGGTCCAGCCCCGGGGGGCGAGCACGCCGTGCAGGATGTCGCCGGTTTCGACCGTGCGCAGATCGAGTTCCGGGGGCGTTCCCTTCGCCAGCCGCCTCGCAAAACGCATTGACCCGACTCTCCCGCGCACCGTTAGGCGAAGGCTAGAGGGGCGCTCGGCGTCGGGCAATAGATATGGCGTGTCGGAGCGCCTTGATCCACAAGATGTTGCGGCGCGGCGCGCTGGACGCGAGCAGGGGCGCGGGCTATGTTCGCGCCGCTCACTCAGCCCAGAAATTCAGCGGATTAGCGCGTGCTCAAAGCAATCTTCACCTGGTGGAACGGCGCCACGATCGGCCAGAAGTTCCACATCGGCCGCCGCGGCGTTCTCGTCGGCCAGGACGAGCAGGGGAACCGCTACTACGAGGCCCGCGACGACAAGGACAGCTACGACAAGGGTCGCAAGCGTCGCTGGGTGATCTACAACGGTTACGCCGAGGCCTCGAAGGTGCCGCCGGATTGGCACGGTTGGCTGCGCTACACCTTCGACGAGCCGCCGACCACCGCGCCGTTGCCGCGCCGCGCCTGGGAGAAGGAACACCGTCCGAACCTGACCGGCACCGTCCATGCCTGGCGCCCGAAGGGTTCGATCTCCGGCGAAGGTCAGCGGGACAAGGCGACCGGCGACTACCAGGCCTGGTCTCCGGCGGACTAGCCCGACCATGCGGCTGAGGCTCACCCTGCTGGCCGGACTCGCGGTCGCGAGCGCCGCGGGCCTGGTCCAGGCCCGCCAGCAGACGCCCGCGCCCAAGCCCGCGACGCCGACCGCGCAACCCGCGCCGGCGCCGGCCGCGCCGCTTCCGGCGGAACCCGAGGAGGCGCCTCCGGGGCCGATCAGCGCCGCGCCGAAGCCGCCTCCGCCGCCGGAGGAGACCGCGCGCGAGAAGCCGGCCGTGACCGAGAAGCCCAAGACCCAGGCCGTCGAGAAGCCGGCCGAACCGTTGCGTCGCACCCGCGGCGGCGCGGCGATCATCCAGGCCCTGGACAAGGTCACCGCCGAGACCCTGCGCTTCGAGGCGCCGATCGGCCAGGCCGTCCGCTACAAGTCTCTGGTGATCACCGTGCGCGCCTGCGAGACCACGGCCTCGGATGAGGACGCTCAGGACTCGGCCGCCTACATGACCATCGACTCCCAGCCCAAGCCGCCGACCGGCCGCGCGCCGCCGCCGCCGCGTCAGGTGTTCCGGGGCTGGATGTACGCCTCGTCTCCGGGACTGAACCCCCTGGAGCACCCGGTCTATGACGCCTGGCTGATCGCCTGCAGGGCTTCAGGACCCGCGCCCGCGAAGCGGTAGAAGTCGCCCTCGACGTCGAGGGCCTCGTCCAGCAGACGCCGATAGGCCGCCCGCGGGATCTCGCGCGCGCCGAACTGCGCCAGGTGCGTGGTCATGAACTGGGCGTCGAGCAGCAGGTAGCCGCCGGCGCGGAGGCGCGCGACCAGATGCACCAGCGCCACCTTGCTGGCGTCGCGCTCGCGGCTGAACATGCTCTCGCCGAAGAAGGCGCCGCCGAGCGACACCCCGTACAGTCCGCCGACGAGCCGGCCCTCGCGCCGGACCTCGACGCTGTGCGCGCGGCCGGAGCGGTGCAGGGCCTCGTAGAGGTGCTGGATGGGAAAGTTGATCCAGGTGTCGGGGCGGTCGGCGGTCGCCTCGGCGCAGGCCTCGACCACGGCGGAGAAGTCCTGGTCGACGGTGATCTGGAACCGGTCCGACCGGACCGTGCGGGCCAGCCTGGAGGGAATATGGAAGCCCTCCAGCGGCAGCACGCCGCGCCGCTGGGGATCGATCAGGAAGACCCGGTCGTCGTCCCGCGCGTCCGCCATGGGAAAGACTCCCCGGCGATAGCAGGCGATCAGTTCCTCGAGGTCGAAGACGTCGTGGGCCATCGGGCGATGCTAGCAGAGCGGCCCGGGGACACGCATCCTACGGAAGCATGTCCCAGGCAGGCTCGGGGACGTGATTGCGAAGCGTTCGTGTCCCCGGTCGAGAGGAGGTCCGAGTAGGCGGGGACACGCACCCTGCGGGAGCATGTCCCCGGCAGGCCTACCCCTGCGCCTTGATCCACTTCTCGAGCCAGTGGATGTTGTAGTCGCCGGCCCGGATGTCGTCCTGCTGCAGCAGGTCCTGGAACAGCGGGATGGTCGTCTCCACGCCGCTGACCACCATCTCGCCCAGGCAGCGCTGGGTGCGGGCGATGCATTCGGCGCGGTCGCGGCCATGGACGATCAGCTTCCCGATCAGGCTGTCGTAGTAGGGCGGGATCGAATAGCCGTCGTAGAGCGCGCTATCGAGGCGCACGCCCAGGCCGCCCGGGGCGTGGAAGCCGGTGATCGTGCCGGGCGACGGCGCGAACGTGCGGGCGTTCTCGGCGTTGATCCGGCACTCGATGGCGTGCCCCTCGAACACCACGTCCTTCTGGGTGAAGCTGAGCGGCAGGCCGGCGGCGATGCGGATCTGTTCGCGCACCAGGTCGATGCCGGTGATGGCTTCGGTGACCGGATGCTCGACCTGCAGGCGGGTGTTCATCTCGATGAAGAAGAACTCGCCGTTCTCCCACAGGAACTCGATGGTCCCGACGCCCAGGTAGCCGATGGCGCGGATGGCCTCGACCACGACCTCGCCGATCTTGGCCCGGCCCGCGGCGTCCAGCGCCGGGGAGGGGGCCTCCTCGAGGATCTTCTGGTGACGGCGCTGCAGGGAACAGTCGCGTTCGCCCAGATGCACCACGTTGCCGTGGCTGTCGGCCACGACCTGCAGCTCGATGTGGCGCGGCCTCTGGAGGTAGCGCTCCATGTAGACCGTGTCGTCGCCGAAGGCGGCGCGGGCTTCGGCCCGGGCGGTTGAGACGGCCTCGGCCAGGTCCTCGCGGGTCTGGGCCACCTTCATGCCGCGGCCGCCGCCGCCGGCGGCCGCCTTGATCAGCACCGGGAAGCCGATGCGGTCGGCGGCCTCGAAGGCCTCCTCCTCGGTCGTGACGCCGCCGTCCGAGCCGGGAACGACCGGGATGCCGGCGTCCTTCACGGCCTGTTTGGCGGTGATCTTGTCGCCCATCATCCGGATATGCTCCGGCTTGGGCCCGATGAAGGTGTAGCCGTGGGCGTTCACGATCTCGGCGAAGCGGGCGTTTTCGGAGAGGAAGCCGTAGCCGGGGTGGATCGCCTGGGCGCCGGTGATCTCCGCCGCGGCGATGATCGAGGGGATGTTGAGGTAGCTCTTGGCGGCCGGGGCCGGGCCGATGCAGACGCTTTCGTCCGCCAGGCGCACCCACATGCCGTTGGCGTCCGCCTCGGAATGGACCGCCACGGTGGCGATGCCCATCTCCTTGCAGGCGCGGTGGACCCGGAGGGCGATTTCCCCCCGGTTGGCGATCAGGATCTTGTCGAACACGGCCCGGGCCTACTCGATGATGACCAGCGGCTCGCCGAATTCGACGGGCTGGGCGTCCGAAATCAGGATCTCGACGATCTTGCCGGCGCGCGGCGACGGGATCGGGTTCATCGTCTTCATGGCTTCGACGATCAGCAGGGTCTGGCCCTGCGTGACCGTGTCGCCGACCTTGATGAACGGGTTCGCGCCCGGCTGCGGCTGCAGGTAGACGGTGCCGACCATCGGCGACTTGACCTCGTCGCCGGCGGCGCGGGCCGGGGCGGCGGGGGCCGCGGGCGCTGCCGCCGGGGCGGGCGCGGCGGCGACCGGCGCCGGGACGGCGGCCACGGGCGCGGCGATCACGGCGGCCGGGGCGGCCACGGTCAGTTCGCGGGCGACGCGAATCTTCAGGCCCCCGCTCTCGACCTCGATCTCGGTCAGGCCGGTGTCTTTCAGGATGTCGGCCAGCTTGCGCACCACCTTGGTGTCGATGGGCTGTACGTCGCCGGAATCGGGAGCGGCCTTGGACGTGGTCATGCAGAATCTACCTTGGGTTCGATCAGGCCGAGGCGCCGGAGGCGCCGATCAGGCCGGCGGCGGCTTCCACCGCCAGTTCATAGCTTGCGGCCCCGAAGCCGGAGACGACTCCCGTGGCGGCCAGTGAAACATACGTCTCCCGGCGAAACGATTCTCGCGCCGCCGGGTTCGACAGGTGACATTCGACGATCGGTATAGCGAGAGTCTTCAGCGCGTCGAGCAGGGCCACGGAGGTGTGACCATAGCCCGCGGGATTGATGACCAACGCGGAGGCCTCCGTCCGGGCCGCCTGGACCCAGTCGATCAGCTGTCCCTCGTGGTTCGATTGCCGGAAGACGACGGAAAGACCCAGCGCCTGCGCCCGGGCCTCGCAACGGGCCTGGACGTCGGCCAGGGTCTCGTATCCGTAGATCTCCGGCTCCCGGGTCCCCAGCAGATTGAGGTTGGGCCCGTTCAGCACATGGATCGGTTTGACCATTCGCCCCGCCGTCGTTTCGGCCGCCCTTGTAACTTCGCTCGCGCGGGGTCACAAGCGCGGCTGAAATGCGCATCTACATCAATGGCGAGGAACGGAGCGTCGAAGGCGTCTCCAACGTGGCCGATCTGGTCGTCCATCTGGGGCTTGAGACCCGCAAGGTCGGGGTCGAGCGGAACCTGGAGGTCGTGCCGCGATCGCTGCACGCCGCCACGCCCGTGATCGAGGGCGATCGTTTCGAGATCGTTACCTTCATCGGCGGCGGCTAGACCGCGCGGCGACGGGCCCGCTGCAGGCGGCCGATGACGTCGGCCGCGACGACGCCGGTGCGCCAGGCGGTTTCCCGGTCGGCGGCCTCGCCGCTGGCGGCGATGTTGGCGTCGACGTCGTTGATCGCCCAGGACCAGCGGTCCGCCGCGCGCTGCACGACCACCGCATACCCGTTGTGCTGTTCGGTGTGACTCATCCACGCCTCCACGAACCGGCTAGACTGAGCCGCGCCGAGGCAGCGGTGAGGGAGGCGATGTGGAGAAACGGTGCAGACGTTGCGGCGCCGTCCGCCGCGCCGAGACGACCGTTCACCGCCATTCGCCGTCAACAGTCTGGAAGACGCGGCCCGGTGTGGAACAATGGTCGCTGAATCGGCGTCCCTCTGAGGTCTTCCATGCGTCTCCGTCACCCTTTGATCCTGGCCGCCCTGATCGGAGCGGGCGCGTGGCTGACAGGGACGGCCGTACGGGCTGACGGCGACTACACGGTCACCATCGCGGGCCAGACGCGAGGCGCCATGACGGTGCGCAGCGACGGGGCGGGCGTTCGGGAGATCGCCTACAGCTACGTCGATCGTGGGCGCGGGCCCGAGACCAGGACGCGTCTGCGCACCGGCGCGGACGGCCTGCCGGTCGAACTGGGCGTGACCGGCCTCGGCTACTTCAAGACGCCGGTGGACGAGCGGGCGACGTCCAAGGACGGCGCCGTGACCTGGACCAGCGCCGCCGACGAGGGGACCGGGAACGCCGGCGCCTACTACCTGCCGTACGAGTTCAACGCCGAGATCAGCGCTTCGCTGGCCCGGGCTCTGCTGGCGGCGCCGTCTCGAACGCTGGCGCTGCTGCCCGGCGGCCGCGCCCGGATCGAGAGCGGCGGGGAGCGTACGGTCCAGACGGCGTCCGGTCCGGCGACAGCGACCCTCTATCTCGTCGACGGGCTCGGCTTCTCGGCCAGCCCCATCTGGCTGGACGCGAAGGGCGAGCTGCTGTTCGAGGGCGGCAGCTGGGTCGCCGTGGCGCGCACGGACCTGGCGGCCGAGGCGGCGCCGGCGCTGCTCTCGGCCCAGGACGCGGTCCTGCGTGAGCGCGCCGTCGCCGCTGCGCGGTCGCTGGGGCGGCGGCCGGCCGGTTCGGTCGCCTTCCAGGACGTGACCCTCTACGACGCGGTCAAGGGCGTCTTCCGGTCCGGAATGACGGTCGTGGTCGAGGGCGGCCGGATCCGCGCGGTCGGCCCGGCGTCCAGCACGCCGGCCCCGAGGGACGCCGAGCGCATCGACGGCCGCGGCCGGACCCTGGTCCCGGGACTGTTCGACATGCACGTCCACATCGCCCAGGACAGCGACGGCCTGATCGACATCGCCTCGGGCGTGACCAGCGTTCGCGACCTGGCCAACGATCCCGACGACCTGGGCCGGCGGAAGGCGGCCTTCGACAGGGGCGAGCTGGTCGGGCCACGCATCTTCATGGCCGGGATCATCGACGGCGTCGGCCCGCTGGCCGGGCCCACCAAGGCGCTGGTCGACACGCCCGAGAACGCCCGCGCGACGGTCGCCGACTGGGCCCGCCGCGGCTATCCGCAGGTGAAGCTCTACAGCTCCCTGAAGCCGGAGCTGGTCCCGGTGCTGATCGAGGAGGCGCACCGGCGCGGCCTGCGGGTCAGCGGCCACGTCCCGGCGGGGATGACCATGGAGCAGGCCGTCCGAGCCGGCTACGACGAGGTCCAGCACGCCAATTTCTGGATGCTGAACTTCATGGGGCCGGAGGTGGCCGCCAAGACCAACAGCCCGGTGCGGTTCACCGCCGTGGGCGAGAAGGGCGCGGGCCTGGACCTGGCTTCGCCGGAGGTGAAGGCCTTCGTCGAGCTGCTGGCGACCCGCCGGATCGTCGTCGACCCGACCATGGGCGCCATGGAGGACGTCCTGACCGGCCGGCCGCGCCGGATCGCGCCCAGCCTCGCGGCCGTCGCCGACCGCCTGCCGTCGACCGTGCGCCGCGGCGCCGCTGCGCCCGGCTTCGCCAAGACCGACGCCGAGCGGGCCCGCTACGGCCAGTCCTACGGCCGCCTGTTGGAGATGCTGAAGCTGCTCCACGACCGGGGCGTGCCGGTCGTCGCCGGCACCGACAGCGGCGCGGCGAGCCTGGCTCTGTTCCATGAGCTGGAGCTCTACGTCCAGGCCGGCCTGACCCCGGCGCAGGCGCTGCGGACCGCGACGCTGGGCGCGGCCCAGGTCGCGGGCGCCGCCGACCGTCTTGGGTCGATCGAGGTCGGCAAGGCGGCGGACCTGCTGCTGGTCGAGGGCGATCCGGAGCGCGACATCGGCGATCTGCGCAAGGGCGTGCTGGTCATGAAGGACGGGGTGATCTTCGAGCCGGACGCGCTCTACCGCGCGGTGGGGATCGCGCCCTCGAAGCGCTGAGAGGGGAGACGGAAATGACCGAAGCGAAACACGGAATCGCCCGACGCGGCGTGCTGGCCGCAGGCTTGGCGGCGCCGGCCATGGCCGCGGCGGCCCGGGCGGCGGAACCGGATCCGATCAAGGGCATGACCGTGGTCAACGCCTTGGGCGGGCTCAACAGCGACAGCTACGTTCCGCCGGCCGGCGATCCGCCGATGAGCACCATCGTCGACACCCGGCCCGGCATGGTCGACGACCGGTCGATCGGGGACCATCGCAAGGCCGGTCTGTCCGCCGTGGTGGTGACCGTCGGCCACGTGTCGGGGCCGGCCGATCCGTTCGAGCACACCGTGCGCGAGGTCGGCCGCTGGCAGGAGATCCTGCGGGCGAACTCGGCGACGACGCTGCCGATCCGGACGGCGGCCGACATCCTGCGCGCTCGCGACGAGCGCAGGCTGGGCGTGATCCTGTGTTTCCAGAACAGCCTGATGCTCGGCGACCGGGCCGACCGGGTCGATATCTTCCACGACCTTGGCGTGCGGCAGTTCCAGCTGACCTACAACCTGGCCACGCCCCTGGGCGACGGCTCGATGGCGCCGCAGAACCGCGGCCTGACGCGGTTCGGGCGCGAGGTGGTGGCGCGGCTGAACGCCAAGCGGGGCATGATCGACCTGTCGCATAGCGGCGAACGCATCTGTCTGGACGCCATCGCCGCCTCCAAGGCCCCGATCGTGATCAGCCATACCGGCTGTCGGGCGCTCGCCGAGAGTCCGCGCAACAAGACCGACGCCGAGCTGCGCGGCGTGGCCGAGAAGGGCGGCTTCGTCGGCATCTATTTCATGCCCTTCCTGACGCCCGGACGGCAGCCGACCGGCGAGGACGTGGTCGCCCACATCGAGCATGCGCTCAAGGTCTGCGGCGAGGATCATGTCGGGATCGGCACGGACGGCGGGGCCTCGGAGGTCGACTTCGAGGCGACGCGCAAGGAGCAGGCGGCCTACGTCGAGCTTCGCCGCAGCCAGGGCATCGCCGCCACCGGCGAGTCGGCCGACATCCTGTTCCTGGTGCCCGACCTGTCCGGTCCGAACCAGTACCGCCGCTTGGCGCGCCTGCTGGCCAAGCGAGGCCATCCGTCCCGGCGGATCGAGAAGATCCTGGGCGGCAACTATGTCCGCGCCGCGCGCGAGATCTGGGGCGGCTAGGCGACGTCGGCGCGGGGCAGGACGACCTCGAAGCGAGCGCCGCCCGTCGATGGAGCCAAGGTGATGGCGCCGTCGCTGGCGGCCAGGAGGGAGCGGGCGATGGCCAGGCCCAGGCCGGTGCCGCCCTGGGCCCGGCGACTGGTGAAGAAGGGTTCGAAGAGCCGCTCGCGGTCGGCCTCGGCGACGCCGGGCCCGTTGTCCGTCACCGCCAGGACGAGCTGGTCCGAGGTGTCGCGCGCCTCGATCCGCACCGAGGTCGCGCCGGCCTGGCGGGCGTTCTCGACCAGGATGGTCAGCACGGTTTCGACGGTCGCCTCCGGCGCCGCCACGCGAGGCAGGTCCGACGGCAGATGTAGGTCGATGGTCAGGCCGCGCCCGCCGAGGGCGTCGGCGACGCGTCGCGCCGGCCGCACAACGTCCTCCGCCACGCCGGCCTCGGGACGGGCCATGTCGGCCCGGGCCAGCTCCAGCAGGCGGGTGACCAGCTGATTGAGGCGATCCTTGTCGGCGGCGATGTTGGCCAGGAATCGCTCGCGCTCGGCCGGGCTCATGGTCTCGCCGTGGTCCTGCAGCAGTTCGACGGCGCCGCCGATGCCGGCCAGCGGCGTCTTGAACTCGTGGCTGACGGCGGCCGCGAAGTCGCGCAGGTACTGCGAGCGCCGGTCGATGGCCTGGGCCATATGCCGGAAGTCCTCGTAGAGCTGGCGGATCTCGATGGCCGCCGTCTGGGGCGTTTCCGGCACCGTCCCCCGGCCGGCGGCGACCTCGCGCGAGGCGGCGCTGAGGCCCTCGATCGGACGGGTGACCCCGCGCGAGACGAGGCCCGCCAACACCACCAGCAGACCGAAGATGCCGGCCACGCCGAGCGCGATCTTGCCCTTGTCCTCGTAGATGCCGCGGAACAGCGCCCGCGGCGACCGCGACACCAGCAGGGCGCCGACGACCCGGTCGCCGACTCGGATCGGCCGGGCGTGATGCAGGCGAATGGCCGAGGCGCGGCTGAGCCATTCGAAGGCGTAGCGCTGCTGATAGGCGCCGTTGCGGCGCAGCACGGTGCTCGGATCGTCGGCCAGGGCCGACTTCACCTCTGGCAGGTGGGCCAGGCTGCGGCCGACGTCGGGGCCGAACACCTCGCGGCCGTTGCGGTCGAGCAGGATGATGGAGGCCAGCGTGGTCTGGCTGGTGCGGTCGAACACCGGCGTCAGCAAGGTCGCGGTCGCCGCGGCGGCGGGATCGGCGGGCTGGGTCGCGACGCGCGCGGGCTCACGCTCGGGCAGGACCGGCGACGAACTCAGGTCGATCGTGGTCAACTCCGGGCGGTAGTAGCCCGGCTCGCGCTTGAGCGCGGGCGTGTCCGTCTCGGGCGCGCCGGGCCAGAAGACCCGCGCCGAGGCCGCCAGCGCCGCGCTCTGGGCGACCAGCTCGGCCTCGGTCTGACGCACCAGGGTGTTTTCGTAGACCCGCAGGAAGATGGCGGTCAGGCCGGGCATGGCCGCGGCGAAGAACAGCATCGCTAGCAGGATGGTGCGCAGGTGCAGCGCCGGCCAATGGCGCTTGAGGAGGGTCTTGAGCGCCTCGATCACGCCGGCGCGCCGGCGCAGGCTCCCAGCCGATAGCCGACGCCGGGTTTGGTCTCGACCACGTCGCTGCCGCCGACGGCCGCGAACTTGCCGCGCAGGTTGCGGACATGGCTGTCGATGGTGCGGTCGGTGATCGCGAAGCCGGGACCGTGCAGGCGGTCGATGATGGCGTCGCGGGTGAAGACCCGCGTCGGGGCTCCGGCCAGGGCGCGAAGGATGCCGAACTCGGTGACGGTCAGCGCGACATCGGCGCCGGCCCACTGGGCGCTCCAGCCTTCCAGGTCGACGGCCAGGCGGCCGTGGGTGATGACGCCGCCCGGCTCGACTGTCGCCGCGGGGACCCGGGCGCGCCGCAGGATGGCCTGGACGCGGGCGGTCACCTCGCGGGGGCTGAACGGTTTCACGACGTAGTCGTCGCCGCCCAGCTCGATGCCGAGCACCCGGTCGATCTCGTCGTCGCGGGAGCTGAGAAACAGGATCGGCAGGTCGCCCTGGGCCCGGATGCGGCGGCAGACGTCCAGGCCGTTCATCCGTGGCATGTTGATGTCGAGGACGACCAGGTCCGGCGCCTGGGCGGCGATCGAGGCCAAGGCGGCCTCGCCGTCCTCGGCCTCCCGCGTGGCCAGCCCGGCCTTGGAGAGGGCGAAGGCGAGCAGCTGCCGAATATGCGGGTCGTCGTCGGCGATCAGGATGGTGTGCGACATGGCTGCATCATCGGCGAGCCGCGCGCAGGGTCAACGGGGCAGGGATGCAGGGCGCGAACCGCTCCTGTGCAGGATCGATGCAGGGGACGGGGCTGGACTTCCAGCGGCGGCCGATGCGGCGTACACCGCTCCCATGAACGCCCCCGTGACCGATATCGCCGCCGCATCCGCCGACACCTGGACCGTCGCCGGACGCACCTTCTCCTCGCGCCTGATCGTCGGCACGGGAAAGTACAAGGATTACGCGACCAACGCCGCCGCGGCCGAGGCCGCCGGAGCCGAGATCGTCACCGTGGCCGTGCGCCGGGTGAACATCTCCGACCCCAGCCAGCCGCTGCTGATGGACTTCATCAAGCCGGACCGGTTCACCTATCTGCCCAACACGGCGGGTTGCTTCACGGGCGAGGACGCGGTGCGGACCCTGCGCCTGGCGCGCGAGGCCGGCGGCTGGACGCTGGTCAAGCTGGAGGTGCTGAGCGATCCCAAGACCCTCTATCCGGACATGGAGGAGACCTTGCGGGCGCTGAAGCTGCTGGTCGCCGAGGGCTTCGACGTGATGGTCTACTGCACCGACGACATCGTCTACGCCCGCAAGCTGGAAGAGGCCGGCGCCGCCGCCATCATGCCGCTGGGCGCGCCGATCGGCTCGGGTCTGGGCATCCAGAACAAGGTCAACCTGCGGCTCATCGTCGAACAGGCCAAGGTGCCGGTGCTGGTCGACGCCGGCGTGGGCACGGCCTCGGACGCCACGGTCGGCATGGAGCTGGGCTGTGACGGCATCCTGATGAACACCGCGATCGCCGAGGCGCGCGACCCGATCCGCATGGCGGTGGCGATGAAGCACGCCGTCATCGCCGGCCGGGAAGCGTATCTGGCGGGGCGGATGCCCAGGCGGATGTACGCCGATCCGTCGTCGCCGCTGGCAGGGCTGATCTAGGCGCGGCGATCTTCGTCCGCTCATCCCCGCCTTCGCGAGGATGAGCGGGCAGGCGCGGCTCAGCTCGCCTTCTTCTTGGCGTTGGCGACAGCGGCCTTGAGCGCGGCGCCGTCGGCGCCGGGGATCAGCACGTCGCCGATGATGAACGCCGGCGTGCCCTGGATGCCGAGCGTCTCGGCCAGGGTATGGACGTCCTTGATGTAGGCCTTGCGCTTGGCGTCCGACTGGGCCTTGCGGGCTTCGGCCGGGTCGACGCCGTTGGCCTTCAGGATCCGGTCGACCGCCTCGTCGTTCAGCGGCTTGGTGGACATGAAGGCGTTGTGGATCGCCTTGTACTGCTCGGACGTCTTGGCCAGCGAGGCGCCGGCGGCCGAGTACTCGCTGGCCTCGCCGAAGATGACCAGGTCCTTGAACACGAACCGGACGTCCGGGTTCTCCTTGGCCATGGTCAGGACCTGCGGGGCGATCAGTTTGCAGTAGCCGCAGTTGTAGTCGAAGAACTGCACCACCGTGATCTTGCCGTCCGGATTCAGGACGTGGTCGCGGGGGTCGCGCTCAAGCTTGTCGCGATTGGCGCCGATGCCGGCCAAGGCCTTCTGACGCGAAGCCTCGGCCTGTTTGACCTCCAGCTTCTCGCTCATTTCGACCAGGAGCTCGGGATGCTCGAGCAGATAGGCGCGCACCTTGGCCCCGAACTCGGGATCCGCCTTGGGCTGCGAGGGGCTGCAGGCGGTGAGCAGGGCGACGGCGGCGACGGTCAGCATAAGGCGCATTCTTTGATCCTGGAGGAATGGGGCGCGGCGCGTCAGCGGCCGCGAGGCGAGTCGTCGCGGGCCAGTTCTCGAAGGTCCTGGTCGGACGGATTTGAGGCCATGACGATGTCGGTGGCGCGCACCCAGTCGGTGCCCGAGCGCGGCAGCAACTCGCGCGCGCGGATGGCGAACGCGCGGGATTCGTTGAGGGCGCCGTAGGAGAAGTAGCGTTCCGCCGTGGCCAGGCGGGCGAGGCCCTCATCGCCGCGGCGGTCGTAGGCCATGGCCAGCAGGCGCCAGGCCTCGGCGTTGTCGTCCTCCTGGAGCACGACCTTCTTCAGCTCGGCGATGCCTTCGTCGCGCTTCTTCGGGTCCTCGTGGTTGATCAGCGTCTGGCCCAGGTTGGTGCGCAGCAGCGGCGCGTCGGGCTTCAGCTCGACCGACTTGCGCTGCGGCGCCTCGGCCTCGGGGATGCGGTTGAATTCGAACAGGATCTGGCCCTTCAGCTCCCAGAGGTAGGGGTTGTTCGGCTGTTCGGACAGCAGGGCCTCGAGCAGCTTCAGCGCCTTGTCCGGCTCCTTGGTCTGGTAGTAGGCGATCACCCGGGCGTACCGCGACGGATAGTCGGTCGCGGTTTCCTTGTACTTGGTCAGCGCGATCTGCGGGTTCAGGAAGGCGTCGATCTTGGCCTTCATGATCTGGAACTCGGCGATCTCCTCCGGCGTGTCCTTGACCTTGAAGTGGGGCTGCGAGGCGACGCGGTTGCGCAGCATCTCGATCCGCTCGGACGACAGCGGGTGGCTGCGGAAATAGGGGAAGCGGCGGGCCTCGGTGAAGACTTCCTGGTAGCGGAACTTGTCGAAGAACTCGACCAGGCCCTCGGCCGACTGGCCGGTCTTCTCGAGATAGCCGACGGCGGCCTGGTCAGCTCGGCCTTCCTGGGTGCGGCTGTAGCCCAGCGCGCCGAGGGTGCCGAACTGTGGGGAGCTGCCGATCAGCACGGCGCCGGCGTCGGGCGCGCCGGCCAGCAGCGCCAGCACGCCCAGGCCCATGGTCAGCAGCATCGGCCGCAGCCCGGCGCGCATCAACTCGCCCGACCGCAGCGGGTGGGCGCCGGCGATGTGGCCGGTTTCGTGGGCGATGACGCCCTTGAGCTGGTTGGGGGTCTCGGTCTCCAGGATCAGGCCGGTGTTCAGGCCCATCTGCTGGCCCTGGGTGGCGAAGGCGTTCAGTTCGTTGTCGCCGATGAGCAGGATGCGGACATCCTTGGGGTTCAGCCCGGCGGCCGCGAAGATAGGGTCGGCCTGCCTGTGCAGGGTTTCCTCGATCTCGGTGTCGCGAAGCAGGGTCGGGGCGCGGCCCGGCGCGCCGGAGGACTGCGCCCAGGCCGTCCCCAGCGGGCCGATGATCGCTGCGGCGAGGGCCGCGGCGGCGCCGATGGTCCGGAAGGGTCGGAACGTCTTTCGGATCATGCCCTGGCTCGTCTCCGGTTCGCGCCCCCGCGCCACATCGGATCCCGCGGTGCGAGACCCAGGTCCCCGGCCGGTCGTGACGATCGGCCGGGGGAGTGGTGTTAGTTTAGGCGCCCGTCAGCCGCGGCGCCACCAGCCGCGGCGCGGCTTTTCCGGCGGCGCCGAGATTTCCGCCGGATCCGGTTCGGCCGGAGCGGCGGCGACAGGCTCGGGTTGAGGTTCCGGCTCGGGCGCCGGCTCGGGCTCGGCGATGGGTTCCGGCGCAGCTTCCACCACCACGGCCGGCGTCTCGACCGGCGCAGCCTCCACGGCTTCAGCGACGGGCTCGGCGGCCTTGCGGCGGCTGCGGCGCGGCTTCTTCACGGGTTCAGGATCGGCCGGCAGCTCGACCCAGATTTCGTCGGCCGGCAGATCCTCGGTGAAGACCTCGACCATGGCGAACTCCGGCGCGGGCTCGGCTTCCGCTTCCGCCTCGACCTCGCCGGCGGCTTCGATCACCGCGGGCGTTTCGGCGACGACGGCTTCGGTCGTCTCGGCGCGGCCACGGCCGCGACCGCGGCCGCGACGACGGCGGCCTTCGCGGTCGCCGGCGGCCGGGCGGGCCTCCTCGGCCTCGACAGGTTCGGACGCCGGCGCATCGACCGGGGCCGGCGCAGCGCCGCCTTCGACCAGAGCGGCCGGATCGTGCCAGATGTAGGCATCGTCGCCGAAGGGCACCCGCGGACGGGTCCAGCTGAAGCCGTCCTGCGGCCGGGCGTCGTCGCGCATCCGGCGACCGCCGCGACGGCCGCGACGGCGGCGGCGCTGGCCGCTGTCATCGCCGTCCTCGGCGTCGTCCTCACGCGCGGCGCGCGGCGTCTCGTCGTCCTCGGCCTCGTCGCGGCGACCGCCGCGGCGGCGGCGGCGGCGGCCACGACCGCCGCGGCGGTCGTCATCGCCGTCACGGGCGTAGACCGGCCCGCCTTCTTCTTCTTCGTCGCTGATCGCGGCGTCGACGTCCTCGTCTTCCTCGTCCTCTTCCTCTTCTTCCTCCTCGACCTCGTCGACGAGGTCGTCCTCCGGCTCATAGACCGGCTGGGCGAGGGGGGCGTAGGGCTCGGGGGCATGCAGCGAATGCTCGCCGCTGGCGGTGCGTTCGATCTCGTGGTCGGCCTGGCCCAGCTGCTCGTCGATCAGGACGGTGACGAACAGGTGGTGCGTCTGGTGCACCCGGGTCAGGTAGCCGCGCTTCTCATTGAGAATGTACAGGCCCACGGCCGGCGACACCTTCAGCGTCACTTCGCCGCCGCCTTGCAGGGCCTCCATCTCCACCGCGCGCAGGGCGGCGAGGGCGGCCGATTCGGTGGAGCGCACGCGGCCGGTGCCGGCGCAGTGCTCACAGACATGGGTGGTGCCTTCCAGGACGCCCGAGCGGCGACGCTGGCGGCTGATCTCCATCAGGCCGAAGGCGCTGATCTTGCCCATCTGGATGCGGGCGCGGTCGTCCTTCAGGGCGTCCTTCAGCTTCTTCTCGACCGCCCGGTTGTTCTTCGACTCCTCCATGTCGATGAAGTCGATGACGATCAGGCCGGCCAGGTCGCGCAGGCGCAGCTGGCGGGCGGCTTCCTCGGCCGCCTCGAGGTTGGTCTTGAGGGCGGTGGCCTCGATGTTCCGCTCGCGGGTGGCGCGGCCGGAGTTGACGTCGATGGCGACCAGGGCCTCGGTCTGGTTGATCACGAGATAGCCGCCGGACTTCAGCGGCACGACCGGGCTGTAGATCTGCGACAGATGGCCTTCGACCTTGTGGGCCACGAACAGCGGCGTCGGCTCGCGGTAGGGCTGAACCTTCTTGGCCTGGGCCGGCATCAGCATGCGCATGAACTCGCGCGCTTCCTTGTAGCCGGCTTCGCCCTCGACCCAGACGCCGTCGATGTCCTTGTCGTACATGTCGCGGATGGCGCGCTTCACGAGGTCTTCTTCCTCGTAGATCAACGCCGGCGCGATCGAATGCAGGGTGGTCTCGCGGATGTTCTCCCAGAGGCGCAGCAGGTAGTCGTAGTCGCGCTTGATCTCGGTCTTGGTCCGCTTGGCGCCTGCGGTGCGGACGATCAGGCCCATGCCCTGCGGCACGTCCAGGCTCTGGACGATGCTCTTCAGCTTCTTGCGATCGGTGGCGGTGGTGATCTTGCGGCTGATGCCGCCGCCCCGGGCGGTGTTGGGCATCAGGACGCCGTACCGGCCGGCCAGCGACAGGTAGGTGGTCAGGGCCGCGCCCTTGTTGCCGCGCTCTTCCTTGACGACCTGGACCAGCATGATCTGGCGGCGACGGATCACCTCCTGGATCTTGTAGGTCTTCATCAGGCGGCGGCGACGGCGCGCCAGCTCTTCCTCGACGACGTCGTCCTCGTCGTCCGAACCGTGGGCGTGATCCTCGTCCTCGTCCTCGCCGTCGCTCTCGGCGGCGGCGGGCTTGCCGCGCCGGCCGTTGGTCGGTTCGTCGTCGTCCTCGGCCTGGGCGCGCAGCAGGGCTTCGCGGTCGGCGAGGGGGATCTGGTAGTAGTCAGGATGGATTTCGTTGAAGGCCAGGAAGCCGTGGCGGTTGCCGCCATACTCGATGAAGGCGGCCTGGAGGCTGGGCTCCACCCGCGTCACCTTGGCGAGATAGATGTTTCCGCGAAGCTGTTTCTTGGACTGGCTTTCGAAGTCGAATTCTTCAACCCGGGTTCCATCGACGACCACGACCCGGGTTTCTTCCGGGTGGGCCGCGTCGATAAGCATCTTCTTGGTCATTAAACGTGTCTCCACGGCGCGCTGCGAGGCCGTAGCCCGGTCGCCGGCTTGTGATGGAGGCGCGCTGCGCGTGGCCGACCGACGCGTCGCGAACCGCGATGCGTTGGGGCGTATGCCAGGCCGGGGCGTATGCGCTGCCCATAAGGTTCATTCCCTGATGCGCCTTGGATCGGCGCGGGGTCGGATGGTGCGTCTCTCGCTTGGGGGCGATGGGCCGGACGCGCGGCCTGTAACTCTGCTGCGCGGAGGCTCCCCGTCTTCGCGGGGACCGGCGCGCGATCGGACATTACCCTCAGTCGCCGGTAAAAGGAAAGCTTGGCGATCGTTGATGACCCTTAACCATTTCGATACGCCGCCGCCGCCATAGTCCCAGGCTGAATCGTAAAGCGATGTGAGTGGGCTGCAGGATGCGGGCGTTGCGTGCCGGCGGAGTCATGGCGGGCTGGAAGGGCGTTCTCGCGCTCGCCAGCCTGACCGTTGCTGCGCTCGCGGCGGGCGGCGGCGCGCAGGGCTCGGCCGGCTCGTCGGGTCTGTTGAAGGTCCGGCTGGGCGGCGACCAAGCCGAGACCCGAGTGGTTCTGGACCTCGATCGCGCCGTTTCCGGAAAGGTGGCGACCGAGGACGCCGACGGCAAGATCGTGGTCTCGCTGCCGCGCATCGACGCGCCGGGCGGCCTGCGCGGCGCGGGGCAGGGGCTGGTTCGCCGCTGGGACGTCGAGCGTGGTCCCGGCGCGGTGAAGATCAACCTGGAGCTGGCGCGCGACGCCGAAGTCAGCCGGCGCTTCCTGTTGCCGCCGGGCGACGGCGTGGCCAACTACCGCTATGTGATCGACCTGAAGGCCAAGGGCGGCGCGGCCGTCCGTCCGGTCGCGGCCGGACCGGCCAAGCCCTCGGCGCCGGTCGTGGCCCGCGCGGCGGCGCGCAAGGGACCCAAGATCATCGTCATCGACGCCGGCCACGGCGGCAAGGATCCGGGCGCCAGCGGCGTCAACACGCTTGAGAAGGACGTCACCCTGGCGGCCGCCAAGGCCCTGAAGGCGCGCCTGGAAAAGACCGGCCGCTATCGCGTCGTCATGACGCGCGGCTCGGATGTCTATGTGCCGCTGGAGAGCCGGGTGCCGATCGCCCGCGCCGCCGACGCCGACCTGTTCATCTCACTGCACGCTGATTCCGGTCCGACGACCGAAATCCGCGGGGCCAGCGTCTACACCCTGTCGGAAAAGGGAGAACGCCGGGTGGCCTCCGTTCTGCGCAAGGACGACTGGCTGCAGCCCGCCAGCTTCGGCGGCGGGGCCGTGGGCGACATCATCCTGGACCTGACCCAGCGGTCGACGCGCAACCGGTCGGCGGTCTTCGCGGAGATGGTGCTCGAGCATATCGCCGACAAGACGGTGCTGCTCCGGCGCAGCCACCGCGACGCCAATCTGATGGTGCTGCTGGCGCCGGACGTGCCGGCGATCCTTCTGGAGATGGGATTCATCAACAATCCCGACGACGAGAAGGCCCTCACCAACCCGGCCAAGCGCAAGCAGATGATGGACGCCGTCGGCGACGCCGTGGACGCCTGGTTCGCCCGTGAGAACAAGCTGGCGACGCGCTGACGCACGCGGCCGTTGGCGCCCGTCGCCAGTCGGGTTAATCAGCACCCATGCTTGAGAAGGCCCTTCGCCGACTTTGGCCGTTCGAAGAGCCCCCCGAGCGCTGGGTGGTCGTCGTCGGCGTCACGGTTCTGAGCGTCATCGCCGCCGGCGGTTTCGCGCTGGCGATCTATGCCGCGTGGCTGTTTCACGACATGCCCGACGCCGGCGATCTGGCCGACTATCGTCCGCCGACGGCGACTCGCGTCTACGCCTGGGACGGCACCCTGATTGGCGAATTCTCGGACGAGCGCCGAATCTTCGTGCCCTATGACCAGATCCCGCCGCAGCTGGTGCAGGCCTATCTGGCGGCGGAGGACCGCAACTTCTTCGAGCACAGCGGCGTGGACGTCCAGGGCCTGAGCCGGGCGATGGCCAAGAACGTCCTGAACGCCGTGCGCGGTCGTCGCCTCGAAGGCGGTTCGACCATCACCCAGCAGGTGGCCAAGAACGTCCTGCTGACCAGCGACGCCACTGTCGGCCGCAAGCTGAAGGAAGCCATCCTGGCCCGCCGGCTGGAGCAGACGCTAACCAAGGATCGCATCCTCGAGCTGTACCTGAACGAGATCTGGCTGGGCTATCGCAGCTATGGCGTCGGCGCCGCGGCCTACAACTACTTCGGCAAGCCGGTGTCGCAGCTGACCCTGGCCGAGAGCGCCTATCTGGCCGCCCTGCCGAAGGGGCCGGACAACTACCACCCGATCCGCCGCAAGCAGAAGGCCCTGGAGCGCCGCAACTGGGTGCTCAACGAGATGGCCGAGCTGGGCTGGGTCAGCCGGGCGGACGCCGAGGCGGCGATGAAGGAGGACCTGAAGGTTCAGCCCGCGCCGACCCGCGCCAAGTACAAGGACGCCGACTATTTCGTCGAGGAAGTCCGCCGCCGCGGCCTGGCCACGCTGGACGACCGGCTGCTGAAAGGCGGCTACTACATGCGCACCACGCTCGACCCGCGTCTGCAGACGGCGGCCCGGGTGGCGCTGATGGACGGGCTGGAAACCTACGACCGTCGCCATGGCTGGCGCGGCGCCAAGTTCTCCACCGACATGGCCGGGGGCTGGGAAGCGGTCGCAATCAAGCAGATGCCGCACCCGTCAGAGCGTCGCGACTGGCGGGTGGCCGCGGTCACCAGCGTCGAGGGCGGCGTTCGCGTCCAGCCGGCCAAGGACTACGAGCCCGGAAGCCTGGTCGCCGAAGACGTGGCCTGGGCCCGCGCCGGCAAGGGGCTGAAGGCCGGCGACCTGATCTTCGTCGAGCCGGCCAAGAGCGGGTCGGGCTATCGCCTCCGCCAGGTGCCGGCGGTGAACGGCGCGCTGGTGGCGATGGAGCCCTATTCAGGCCGAGTGCTGGCCATGGTCGGCGGCTATTCCTTCTCGCTGTCGAACTTCAACCGCGCCACCCAGGCGATGCGTCAGCCGGGCTCGGCCATCAAGCCGTTCGTCTACGCCGCGGCTCTGGAGAACGGCTACACGCCCGCCAGCTACGTCACCGACGCCCAGATCACCCTGCGCGGCAACAACGGCGAGGACTGGACGCCCGAGAACTACAACCGGCGCTACTACGGCTCGATGCCGCTTCGCCGGGGCCTGGAGCTGTCGCGCAACGCGATGACGGTGCGCCTGGCCCAGGGCGTCGGCATGAAGAAGATCGCCGACCTGGCCGTGAAGCTGGGCATCATGAAGTCGATGTCGCCGGTGCTGGCCATGGCGCTGGGGGCGGGGGAGACCACGCCTTTCCGCCTGACCACCGCCTACACCGCCTTCGTCAACGGCGGCCGGACGGTCGAGCCGCACCTGATCGAGCTGGTCCAGGATCGCGAGGGCCAGGTGATCTACCGCGCCGACAAGCGCGCCTGCCCGCGCTGCACCGCCGGGTTCGACGGCGGCGAGAGCCCGCGCATCGCCCCGGCCGGCGAGCAGGTGATGGACCCGGTCACCGCCTACCAGATTTCCTCGATGCTCGAGGGCGTGGTCCAGCGCGGTACGGCCACCCAGGCCCGGGTGCTGGGGCGCCCCGTGGCCGGCAAGACCGGCACCACCAACGAGTACCGCAGCGCCTGGTTCGTCGGCTTCACGCCGCAGATCGTCACCGGGGTGTTCATCGGCTTCGACGACAACCGGTCGCTGGGCGAGGGCGAGACCGGCGGCGTCTCGGCCCTGCCGGTGTTCATCAACTTCATGCAGGAAGCCATCAAGGGCGTGCCGGCCGAGGAGTTCAAGCCGCCGAAGACGGCCAAGTTCGGCATCGTCAACGGCCAGCGCGAGGCCTTCCGGCCAGGCAGCGAGCCCAAGGCGCCGGTCGGACCGGCCGCCCGTCCGGCCGACGGCCCGATCTCCTACCAGGAGGCCTGGCCCGGCGGACGGCTGAACAGCGACCAGCCCCCGCCGCCGAGCGCGCCGCAACCCAAGCCCAAGGTCCCGGATGACCTGAGCGGATTGTATTGAGGCGCGACGCGGCTTATGTCCGCGCCTCCAAACGGAGAAGAATTTCATGAGACCGGATGTCGAGGCCGCCAAGGCCGACATCGAGCAGTCCGCCGGACTGCTCAGGAGGCGACTTTGACTGGGATGTCGCTCTAAGACGTCTCCACGAGCTGGACGCCCGTTCCGAAGATCCCACGCTGTGGGACAAGCCGGCCGAGGCTCAGGCCCTGATGCGCGAGCGCCAGCAGCTGGCCGATCGCGTGAACGCCGTGAAGTCGATCGAGAAGGATCTCGCCGACGCGGTCGAATACGCCGAGCTCGCCGACATGGAGGGCGACGAGGCCTCCCTGGAGGACGCCCGCGCCCAGCTGAAGGACATCCGCGCCCGCGCCGCCAAGGCCGAGCTGGAAGCCCTGCTGTCCGGTGAAGCCGACAGCAACGACGCCTATGTCGAGATCAATTCCGGCGCCGGGGGCACCGAGTCCAACGACTGGGCCGGCATGCTGCTGCGCATGTACAGCCGTTGGGCCAACGCTCATGGCTACAGCGTCGAACTGGTGGAGGAGACCTCGGGCGAACAGGCCGGGATCAAGTCCGCGACGCTGCAGATCAAGGGGGCCAACGCTTACGGCTGGCTGAAGACCGAGGCGGGGGTGCACCGGCTGGTGCGGATCAGCCCCTATGACGCGGCGGCCAAGCGGCACACCTCGTTCGCCTCGGCCTGGATCTATCCGGTGGTCGACGACACCATCGAGATCGAGATCAACCCGGCCGACGTGCGCACCGACACTTACCGCGCCAGCGGCGCCGGCGGCCAGCACGTCAACAAGACCGACTCGGCCGTGCGTCTGACGCACATCCCGACCGGCATCGTCGTGGCCTGCCAGGCCGGCCGCAGCCAGCACGCCAACCGCGACGAGGCCTGGAAGATGCTGCGCGCGCGGATGTACGAGGCCGAGCTGCAGAAGCGGGAAGCCGCCCAGCAGGCGCTGCAGGACCAGAAGACCGACATCGGCTGGGGGCACCAGATCCGCAGCTACGTCCTGCAGCCGTACCAGATGGTGAAGGACCTGCGCACCGGCGTGGAGACCTCAGACACCCAGGGCGTCCTTGACGGCGACCTGGACGACTTCATGGGCGCCGCCTTGGCCCAGCGCGTTGGCGCGACCCGCGACGCGGTGGAGGGGTAGGGGACCCCGGGGCCTTCGGGACATGTACCGCAGGTACGTGTCCCCTTTCGCCGAGCCGAAGACGGGGACACGCACCGCTGCGCGGAGCATGTCGCCCTTTTCGTGACTACTCCGCCGGAACCGGCTGCGGCTCGGCGACGGTTTCACGCGGCTTGAGGCGCAGGACGGTGGCGGCCAGGACGGCGGCCGAGGCCAGGATGATGGCGTCCATGATCCAGCCCATCGGGTCGGCCATGACGCCGCCCTTCAGGATCATGTGCAGCACGGCCGCGCCGACCATGAAGCCGGCCGTGGCCAGGCGTAGGCGGGCGCTGAGCTGCTGCGGCGTCCAGGCGGCGGCCAGGGCCAGGGCGACGGCCGTGGCCGCGGCCCAGACCGCCAGCATCGGCAGCGGCGCCAGCAGGGAGACCACGGCCGCGACAGCAAAGCTGAACGGCTGGCTCCAGACCGTGGCGATCCAGACCCGTTCCCAGCGCGGCGCCGGGCGGCCCTTGGCGCGGCGGCGGGCCAGCCAGATGGCGACGCCGCTGGAGGTGACCGCCGTGAGCCCAAGGCCGAGCACGACATAGACCGTCTTCATCAGCCCGCCGGCGAACCAGCCGAAGTGGATCGGAGCCAGGACCTGGATGATCTTCTCGCCCAGGTTCATCTCCTCGAACCGCTTCGAGTACATCAGCTTGCCGTGGCGGTCGAAGGTGTAGGTGTCGCCGCGCGACAGCGTGCCGGGCTTGGCCGCGTTGATCAGGATGGCGCCGCCTTCCTCGCCGGGATGCTCCAGGACCACCAGCACGGGCGCGTAGCCGGGGGCCTTGGCCTGGATCACCTTGATGGCGGCGGGGATGTCGGGCAGGGCCGCCGGGCGCGGGTCGTCGACCGGATGAGGCGGGATAAAGAGGGCGTAGGCCTTGTCGGTGTCGCCCTTGAACACGGCCAGGGCCAGGATGCCGACGATGACGATGGTCAGGCCCAGCAGCGCGCCGGTCAGCGAGATGGCGATGTGGAAGGGCAGGGCCCAGACGCCGATGCGGTTGTGCAGGTCGGCCTCCTGCAGGCGCTTCGAGCCGCCCCAGCGCAGGTGGAAGGCGTCCTTGAACACCCGGGGGTGGGCGAGCACGCCGGAGATCAGCGATGACAGCAGCGCCACGCCGGTCAGGCCGACGACGAACATCCCCCAGGTCTGCGGCAGATGCAGATAGATGTGCATCGACGTCATGAACTCGGTCCAGGCGTGCTGCGCATCGGAGACGAGCGTGCCCTGACCGTCGGCAACGTACTCGGGATCGTGCGTGATCTTCGGGACGTCGACGTACAGGGTGAAGCGCGGCAGATCCGGCGTCGGCGGGTAGAGGTAGATGTGCTCTGCGCCCTTGTGACGGGCGACGGCCTGCTCGACGGCCCGCTGGATGGCGGCCGGCTCGACGCGGGTCAGCTGCGGGGCGTCCGGCTGCTCCCAGCGCTTGAACTCGTTGGCCAGCACGGCGATCGAGCCGGAGAAGCAGACCAGGTAGATCAGCGCCGCGAAGGCCAGGCCCAGCGAGGAGTGGCCGGCCAGGACGGCGCGGACGAAGCCGGAGGGGATTTTCGGCCAGATCGACTTGCTCATGCGAACCCCTTGATCGCGGAGGCGGCGAAGGTGACCACCGTGACGCCGACCAGCACGGCGGTGGCGCGCAGGATCTTGTTGTCGGCCAGGGTCCAGGCCATGGCGCCGCCCCACAGAACCGGCACCAGCAGGCCGCCGATGACCATCCGGGTCTGCGGCTCGCCCGGAACCCAGACGGTCCAGGCCAGACCCACGCCCATGGCGGCGATGCCGCCGATCGGGCCGGCCAGGGCCGCGCGCAGCCAGCCGCGCCAGGCCTTGGATGGCCGCTCGGACGGCTCCAGAGCGATCTCACGAGGGGCGCGCTTGTTCGGGTCGCGGACCTGAACCCCGATGGCGATCAGGACCAGGGCGGCGAAGGGGATCAGGGCGAAGGCCGCGAACGGCCCCCGGTCGGCGCCGAGCAGCCAGCCGGAGGCGACGACGCCGGCGGCGATGAGCAGCCAGCCTCCGACGATAAGCCACGGCCGGCGCGGGCCGCGGTCGCGCCAGGCCTGCCTCAGCAGCAGCGCCGCGCCGACGCCGAGCACGAGGAGCAGGCCGCAGCCCGCGACCGTGGCCGCGGGGCTCACCAGCGCGCCTCGACCATGAAGCCGATGACGCGCGGATCGCCGAGCATGGCGCGGTTCAGGGCGGCCTGATTGTACTGGATGTACTGCTCGTCGAGCAGGTTGTTGGCGTAGGCGTAGATCCCGTAGGCTTGGTTCTCCCAGCCGACTTTGGCGTTGACCAGGGTGCGCGCCGGCACCTTGTAGTTCTTCTGGTCGACGCCGACGCTGGAATAGGACTCGGTGCGGTAGTTGGCGTTCAGGTTGCCGATGAAGCCGTTCCCCCAGCGCCAGTTGACGCCGCCGGCCAGGGTCCAGGCCGGGGCGAACGGAAACTCCGAACCGGCCAGGTCGGTCGTCAGGGCGCCGATCGTGACGTTGAACTCGTCGAACTTGGTCTTGGTGTGACCCAGCGAGGCGTACCAGTCGAGGCTGGGGTTCACCTGGTGGGCCGCCTCGATCTCGAAGCCGTACAGGTGCGAGGCGCCGGCGTTCTGGATCTGGGTGTCGTAGGCGTTGAGACCCATGTTCACCGCGACCTGTTGGTCGGTCCAGTCGACGTAGTAGGCGTTGGCGTTGACGGTCAGGGTGCGGTCCAGCCACTGGGTCCGCAGCGCCGCCTCGTAGTTCCAGGTGTACTCCGGATCGTAGGCCACGACCGAGGACCGCGCCTGGTTCACGGACGAGCCGCCGGAGCGGTAGCCGCGCTGGACCACGAAGCTGGCGGAGATGTCGTCGGTGAAGTCGTACTTCACGCCCAGCTTGGGCAGGAAGGCCTCGAAGGTGCGGGTATAGGCCGGGGTGGTGGCGTTGGCCTGGGCGACGAACTGGCTGACCGCGAAGTTCAGGCCGGCGATCACCGGGGCCAGCGGGCCGAAGTTCGTCGGGTTCGGATAGATCCCGGCGAAGGTGGTGACCTGGTCGACGGCCTGTTCGTTCTCCTCGCGATCATACCGGAACCCGCCGAGGATCGAGAGCTTGTCGGTCAGCTGGTAGCGGCCGTCCGCGAACAGGGCGGTCGTGGTGATGTCCTCGTACGACACGCCCTTGAAGTTCACCGGGATCACCGGCAGGGCGGCGACGTACTGGGTCGCGATGGCGTTGGCCTGGGCCGCCGGGAAGCTGCCGAACGCGGGGGTTTGCAGCAGGGCGGCGAGGGTCGGCTGCGGCGTGTCGACGTTGGTCAGGCTCTTCAGGTCGTAGTCACGCTCACGCTTGGAGTACCAGAGGCCGACGACGCCGCTCAGGCGCTCGCCCTGGTAGTTGAGGCGCAGCTCCTGGGACAGGCTCTCTTCGCCTTCCAGCGAGTCTCCGTAGGAGAGGGGGCGGTCGGTGTCGTCGCCGTCGTAGCGGCTGAAGTTGTCGACCTTGCTCCAGGCGGTGACGCTGGACAGCGAGAAGCGGTCGTTCAGCCGGTAGTCCCCCTCCAGCGTCAGCATGTCGGTCTTGCTGTCGCTGCTGTTCGGATAGTCGGAGATCGAGACGCGCTGGTCGTAGAAGTTCGGCCGATCGGTGCGCACGTAGGTGTAGATGTAGGCGCCCTGGCGTTCGTCGTGCGTCCAGATGGCGCGCAGTTTCAGGCCCGGCAGCGCCGTCGGGGTGAACATCAGCTGGGCGCGCACCGTGGAAGCGTCCAGGGCGTCTTCCTGGCCGCCGCGGGTGATGTTGCGGATGAAGCCGTCCTTGTGCCGCTCCTCGGCCGAGACGCGGAAGGCCAGCTGGTCGGCGATGAGCGGGCCGCTGACGGCGACGGCGAACGACCGGTCCTTGGCGTCCGTCATGATCAGGCGGGCCTTGCCGCTGAAGTCGAAGGTCGGCTCGGCCGAGCGGATGATCACCGCGCCGGCCATGGCGTTGCGCCCCTGCAGGGTGGACTGAGGACCGCGCAGGATCTCGACCTGGCTGATGTCCCACATTTCCAGCGGGCCGTTGGCGAGGCCGCGCTCGGGGATGGAGGCGCCGTCGACATAGACCGTCGCCAGGCCGGCGCTGCCGCCGCCAGAGACGCTGGTGTTACTGACGCCGCGGATGGTGAAGCCGGTGGCGCCGTAGGTGTCGGACATGTTGGCCGTGCGCTGCACGATGTCCGCGAAGTTCTGGATGTTCTGCTGCTCGATCTGTTTGGCGCCGACGACGGCGACGCTGGTCACGGTCTCCTGGACCGAGCGGCCGACCTTTTCGCCGGTGATGATGACCGCCTCGACGTCGGTCGCTTCGGCGGGGGCGATTTCGGCGGCCTGCGCCAGACCGGCCGCCAGCAAGGAAAGAACGCCTGCCGACAGGAAGAGCGCGGCCGTACGCATGCAGAAAACCCCCGTTATTGCGAGGCGTTCGCAGTATTGGGGTTGCTGCGGACTGTCAATCGCGTCCGTGCAGATTTGATGCAGGAGGTCGGGGACAGGTCAGCGACCTGTCCCGGAACCGGACGTCAGAGCCCTGCCTAGGCGATCGGCGCGGGCGCCGGCAGAACCTCGCCGCTCAGCGGCGCCGCGGCGGCCTGCGGCGCAGGTTGGCTCGGCGGCGGCGTGGCCGGGCGCTGGAACTTCAGGCTGCGGCCCTGGAAGAAGGCGCCGGTTTCCATCGCCAGCTGTTCATGGGTGATGTCGCCGTCGATGTAGGCTGTGCCATAAAGACGCACCTGCTTGGCGGTCACCGCGCCGATCACGCGACCGCGGACCTCGATCGCCTCGGCGAACACCGAGCCCTCGATATGGCCGGTGTCGCCGACGGTCAGGCGGCCCACGCGGACGTCGCCGCGGACCACGCCGTCGATCTGCAGCTCGCCGTCGCCGGTGACGCCGCCCTCGATGGTGATGCCGTCGCTGATCAGCGACGCCACGCGGGGGCGGGCCTTGGGCTGTTCGGGGATCACCAGGGCGGGGGTGGGCGTCGACGGCGCCGCGGGCGGCAACGTCTTCGCCGGGGTCTTAGTCTGCTTGCTGAACATATTCGCCGGCCTTCAGAAAACGGTTTGGGTTCTGCGCCCGGCCGTTGGCCCACACTTCATAGTGCAAGTGGGGGCCGGTGGAGCGACCGGTCGAGCCCATCGATGCAATACGCTGGCCAACCGCGACTCGCTGACCGACGCTCACGTTGAACCCGGCGAGGTGGGCGTAGCGAGTCTTGAATCCGCCGCCGTGGTCGATTTCCACGGTGTTGCCGTATCCAGAGCGCACCCCGGAATAGGACACCACGCCCGGCGCGGCGGCGTAGATCGGGGTGAAGCTGGCGCCCGGGAAGTCGAGGCCCGAATGGAAGGCCGGACGCCGCGTGAAGGGGTCGAGGCGCACGCCGTAGCTTGACGACTGCTCGCCGGCGCTGGTCGGGCGATAGAAGGGCAGGGCCTTGGCCGCCTGCTGCAGCGAGCGCATGTCGGACATGTTGTTCGCCGCGCGCTGGATGCGCATGGCGAAGCTCTCGTCGACGTCCAGCACGGCGGCGAGCGCGCGCGGGTCCTTCGCCTCGATCAGCGGGCCGCCCAGCGAGCCGCCGCGGCCGCCGTAGCTGGCCGGATCCAGGCCGGCGAGGCGGAAGGCCAGACGCAGGCGCTCGGCGCGGCTGCGGGCGAAGCCCTCGGCGGCGGAGATGATCCGCTCCTGGTCGATCAGGGTGTTCTTGACGCGCTGGACCGGGGTGGTGGCCGCCAACTGCGGCTTGGCCGGCGCCAGGGCCTGCAGCGCGCCCGGGGCGCCCTTGTAGTCCTGCAGCAGCAGCGCCAGGGCCTGGTGGCGGTTCTCGACCACCTTGGCCAGCTCGTCCAGCGAGCCGTCGGTGGTCGACAGCTGGTCGATGGCGGCGTTCAGGCGCGCCTGGCGATCGGCGGTGACCCGCTCGAAATAGCGCTTCTGCTTGATGAGTTCCTGGTCCGCGGCGCTGGCCGACAGCGCGTTGACCATCATGGCGGCGGTGGTCACGCCCATCCACAACGCGGCGGCGGCGACCACGCCGGCGCCCATCACCTGTTTGCCGGTGGAAAGCACGAAGCCGCGCATTTCCCCGCCCGAGCGGATGTAGAGGTGTCGTTCCGGGAACAACTCCTCCATGGCCCGCCGAATTCGACGCAAGCGCGTAGTCGTCATAGCCCCCGAACCCGAATTTTTCGGACTTGGGGATATGCAATTAAGATTATGAAATGCGCAAGAGGCTTCGCGCGTCAGGGGCGGCGCGAAACGTGGAATCCCTCACTGGGCTCAATCGTTAATCAGGTCGCCCCCGGGTCGCCAGCGCCGAAGCGTCGATGACACGTCTCACGCGAATATTCGCTCCGCGGCGCGACCTTTTCGCAACACTTCCTGGTGCGGGCGCTCAGGCGAGTTCGCGCGCGGCCTCAAGCACCGCCTCGACGTGGCCCTTGACCTTCACTTTGCGCCAGATCCGGCGAACGACCCCGTTCCCGTCGATCAGGAAGGTCGAGCGGTCGATGCCCATGTACTGGCGGCCGTAGAGGCTCTTCTCGACCCAGGAGCCGTAGCGTTCGATGACGTCGCTCTCGGCGTCCGAGCCCAGCTCGACGGTCAGGCCGTGCTTCGCGCGGAACTTGCCGTGCTTGGCCGCGGTGTCCTTCGAGACCCCGACCAGGACCGCGCCGACGGCCTCGAAATCCGCCTTGGCCTGAGAGAAGCCGACGGACTCGGTGGTGCAGCCGGGGGTGTCGTCCTTCGGATAGAAGAACAGCACCACCTTGCGGCCCTTCAGGTCGGCGAACCGCACCCGGCCGGTGTCGGTCGGCAGGTCGAAGTCGGGGGCCTTGTCGCCTTCGTTGGGTCCGTTCACTCGGGCCTCCACATGGTCAAGGGTCATCCCGGCCGAAGCGAAGCAGAGAGCCGGGACCCAGGGCGGCGAACGCCGGCGACTGGGTCCCGGATCGGCCTGCGGCCGTCCGGGATGACACAGTTGGGGTCGCTAGACCGGCTTCACCAGCACGATCTTCTTCTTGCCCTGGCTCAGCTTGACCACGCCGTCGACCAAGTCGGCCGGCGTGATGACGCGGTCACCGTCCTTCTCCTGGGCGTCATTGAGACGCAGGCCGCCGCCCTGGGCCAGACGGCGGGCCTCGCCGCGCGAGGCGGTCAGGCCGATGTCGGTCGCCAGCACGGCCAGGGCCACGCCCTCGGCCAGGACCGAGGCGGCGATCTCCACCGTCGGCAGGTCGGCCGACAGCGCGCCCTGCTCGAACGCCTTCTCGGCGGCTTCCCGCGCGGCCTTCGCCGCCTCGGCGCCGTGGAGCATGGTGGTGGTCTCGTCGGCCAGCACCTTCTTGGCGTCGTTGATCTGGGCGCCCCGGAGAGCCTCCAGTTCGGCGATCCTGTCCAGCGGCAGGTCGGTGAACAGGCGCAGGAACCGGCCGACGTCGGCGTCCTCGGCGTTGCGCCAGAACTGCCAGTAGTCGTACGGCGACCGCATGTCGGCGTTCAGCCAGACCGCGCCCTGGGCCGTCTTGCCCATCTTGGCGCCCGAAGCGGTCGACAGCAGCGGGGTGGTCAGGCCGAAGGCCGGCTTCTGGTCGACGCGCCGGATCAGCTCGACCCCGTTGAGGATGTTGCCCCACTGGTCGCTGCCGCCCATCTGCAGCACCGCGGCGCGCGACCGGCTGAGCTCCAGGAAGTCCACCGACTGCATCAGCATGTAGTTGAACTCGAGGAAGGTCATCGGCTGCTCGCGCTCGAGCCGCAGCTTCACCGAGTCGAACGACAGCATGCGGTTGATCGTGAAGTGCACGCCGTAGTCGCGCAGGAACTGGACGTAGCCGAACTGGCTCAGCCACTCGTCGTTGTCGACCATCACCGCGTCGGTTGGGCCGTCGCCGAAGGTCAGGAACTTGGCGAACACGGTCCGGATCGAGGCGATGTTGGCCTGGATGTCGGCCTCGCTCAGCAGCTTGCGCGCCTCGTCCTTGCCGGTCGGGTCGCCGACCTTGGTCGTGCCGCCGCCCATCAGGACGATCGGCTTGTGGCCGGCCTGCTGCAGGCGGCGCAGCATCATGATCTGGATCAGGCTGCCGACATGCAGGCTGGGCGCGGTGGCGTCGAAACCGATGTAGGCCGCGATCGGTCCCTTGGACGCCGCCTGGTCCAGCTCCTCCGGATGGGTGATCTGGTGGATGAAGCCCCGCTCCTGCAGCGTGTGCAGGAAATCGGACTTGAAGGCGGCGTCGGCGGTCATCGGCGGGGAGTCTCCTTGCGCCGAGGGCTCTAGCACGTCAGGCGGGGAGGGGTTCAAGGTCATGAGCATACGGAGGTCTCCTTCGAAGGGGACCGGCGACCGTGTGCTGGATCAGATCAGGACATGCCGCCGGAGGTTGGGCGGCATGCGATCGCAGCGCCGCTCGTCAGAACGAGCGGGCGTAATAGAGGGCGGCGAGGGCGGCCTTGGCGATCATGCGGGCTTCGTACCGCCGCCCATTGACCCGCGTCAACCGCGGGGTATCGAAGGGGCATGACTCTGGCCCTGACGCCACACCCCCTGACGCCCTGCGAGGCGGTCGAGACGATCGCGGTCAACCTGGCCCGGTCCGCGCCGGCCGGCCTGGCCCTGCGCTTCGTCGTGACCGGCGACATCGCCGGATTGCGCCTGCCGCGCCCGGTCGAGCGAGGCCGCGCCGACGAGCTCTGGCGGACCACCTGTTTCGAGGCCTTCCTGAGGAAGGAAGAGGGGGCGGGGTACTATGAGTTCAACCTGTCGCCCTCGAACCGCTGGGCGGCCTACGGCTTCGACGGTTATCGGGACGGCATGACCGCGCCGGACGGCGTGGCGGTGACTCACATGACCCAGCGGACGGACGGCCGGCTCTATGAGATGGTCGCCACCATGGATCTCGCCGGCCTGTCCGACCTGTCCGCGGGCGACTGGCGGCTCGGCCTCTCGGCGGTCATCGAAGAGGCCGACGGCCGCAAGTCCTACTGGGCGCTGGCCCATGCGCCGGACAAGCCCGACTTCCACCATCCCGCCGCCTTCGCGTACGATCTGGAGCCCGCATGAAGTTCGGCATCGACCGCCTGATCTCCGACCCGGCCCTCCGCGCGCAGCTGAAGGGCAAGCGGGTCGCCGTGCTGGGCCACCCGGCCTCGGTGACGGCCGACCTGACCCATACGCTGGACGCCCTGGCGGCCTGCCCGGAGATCAAGCTCTCCGCCGCCTTCGGGCCGCAGCACGGCATGCGCGGGGACCTGCAGGACAACATGATGGAGTCGCCGGACTTCACCGATCCGGTGCACGGCATTCCCGTCTTCAGCCTCTATGGCGAGGTGCGTCGCCCCAGCGGCCAGTCGATGGGGACCTTCGACGTCATCCTCGTCGACCTGCAGGACCTGGGTTGTCGCATCTACACCTTCATCACCACGCTGCTGTACGTGCTGGAAGCCGCGGCCGAGCACGGCAAGGAGGTCTGGGTGCTGGACCGGCCCAACCCCGCCGGACGGCCGATCGAGGGACTGACCCTGCGCCCGGGCTGGGAGAGTTTCGTCGGCGCTGGCCCGATCCCGATGCGTCACGGCCTGACCCTGGGCGAGCTGGGCCGCTGGTTCATCGCTCGCTACAGGCTCGACGTCGCCTACAAGGTGGTCGAGATGGAGGGTTACGACCCGGCCGCCGGGCCAGGCTACGGCTGGCCGCTGGGCCAGCGGGCCTGGATCAACCCGAGCCCCAATGCGCCGAACCTCTGGATGGCCCGGGCCTACGCCGGCACGGTCATGCTGGAGGGGACGACCCTCAGCGAGGGGCGCGGCACGACCCGGCCGCTGGAGTTGTTCGGCGCGCCGGACATCGCCGCCCGCGACGTCATCGCCAAGATGTACGCCCTGGCGCCGCAGTGGCTGAAAGGCTGCCGCCTGCGCGAGGTCGCCTTCGAGCCGACCTTCCACAAGCACGCCAAGACGCTGAGCAGCGGGGTGCAGATCCACACCGAGGACCCGAGCTACGATCACGAGGCCTTCAAGCCCTGGCGGCTGCAGGCGCTGGCCTTCAAGGCGATCCGGGCGCTGTACCCGGACTACGACCTGTGGCGCGACTTCCCGTACGAGTACGTGTTCGACAAGCTGGCCATCGACGTCATCAACGGCGGGCCCGGCCTGCGCGAGTGGGTCGACGACAGCGAGGCGGCGCCGGGGGACCTCGACGCCATCACCACGCCCGACGAAGCGGCCTGGGCGCAAGAGCGGGCGCCGTACCTGATCTACTGAGCGCCCTCCAAACACCCGTCATCCTCGCGCTCGTCGTGAGGACCCATGCGTGATGAGCAATATGAAAAGGGCGCGGAACGATCCGCGCCCTTCTTGCTGTTCGCCGTGTTCCTGGGTCCTCGCGACAAGCGCGAGGATGACGGCGCCGGGAAGCGTCCCTACTGGAACCGCCGTTCCTTCTCCGCCCGATCGGTCTTGGCGCCCATGACCAGGGACGGCCCCCACATCATGCCGTAGCCCAGGGCCATGCCGAAGACGCCCAGGATGACGAACCGCGCCGGCCAGCGAGCGTAGAAGCCGTCCCAGCGGTCGAGCGGACGGCGGGCCAGCCGGGCGATCCCGCGGACCAGCCAGGCGAGCACGGTCATGATCAGCAGGGCGACCCCCGCGACCGTCAGCAGCAGCCCGCCCAGCTGGACGAGGTTCATTCCGCCTTCGCCGCCTTGGCGCGGGCGATGCCGGCCTCGATCATCTTGCGGGCTTCCTCGGCGTCGCCCCAGCGGACGATCTTCACCCACTTGCCGGGCTCGAGGTCCTTGTAGTGGGCGAAGAAGTGCTCGATCTGCTCCAGGGTGATCTTGGGCAGGTCGGTGTAGTTGTTCACGCTGTCGTAGCGCTTGGTCAGCTTGCTGGTCGGGACGGCGAGCAGCTTCTCGTCGCCGCCGGCCTCGTCTTCCATGATCAGCACGCCGACGATGCGGCAGGCCATGACCGCGCCCGGCACGATGGCGCGGGTGTTGGCGACGATGACGTCGCAGGGGTCGCCATCGTCCGACAGGGTGTGCGGGATGAAGCCGTAGTTCCCGGGGTAGCGCATCGACGTGTACAGGAAGCGGTCGACCATCAGGGCCCCCGACTCCTTGTGCATCTCGTACTTGATCGGCTCGCCGCCGATCGGCACTTCGATCACGACATTGACCTCGTGCGGCGCGTTAGCGCCCACGGGCACGGCTTCCAGACGCATGGTTCGTACTTATCCTTGGATCAGATGATCAGGCCGGTTCGGCTTCCAGACGCTTGTCCAGATAGCCGCCGACGCGCTTCTCGACGTCGGTGAGATGGTCGGACCAGAAGTGGTTGGCGCCGTCGACCAGGTCGTAGTCGATGACGATGCCCTTCTGGGTCCGAAGCTTGCTGACGACCCGCTCCACCTCGACGGGCGGAACGATGGTGTCGGCCGCGCCGTGCAGGATCAGGCCCGAGGCGGGGCAGGGCGCCAGGAAGCTGAAGTCGTACATATTGGTCGGCGGCGACACCGAGATGAAGCCGTCGGTCTCGGGCCGGCGCATCAGCAGCTGCATGCCGATGTAGGCCCCGAAGCTGTAGCCGGCGACCCAGAACTGGGAGGCCTGCGGGTTGGTGGCCTGCAGCCAATCGAGCGCCGTCGCCGCGTCGGCCAGCTCGCCGATGCCCGAATCGAATTCGCCCTGGCTGCGGCCGACGCCGCGGAAATTGAAGCGCAGCACCGAGAAGCCGCGCTGCATGAACAGGTGGTACATCTGCACCGCGACCGGGTTGTTCATATGACCGCCGGCGCGGGGGTGAGGGTGCAGGACCAGGGCGATCGGCGCGTTCTCGCGCTTGCCGGGGGAATAGCGACCTTCGATCCGGCCGGCCGCGCCGGTCAGAACAACCTCGGGCATCGAGGGCTCCCATCTTGCCCAGGCGAGGGTCAGAATACTTGACCACTGCGCTTGGTTTTCCTAAATCCGCCTTGCGCGGTCCGGCCTCGTCGGCGGCCGCGCGCGAGGCGCGGCTTTAGCACAGGCCGCGCGCCGGATGCCAAGGAATCTCGCCATGCGCCTGTCGACCAAGGGCCGCTACGCCGTTATGGCCATGACCGACCTCGCTTCCCGTCAGGATGCGGACGAAGCCCTGCGGGCCGTTTCGCTGGCCGATATCGCCGCCCGCCAGCAGATTTCGCTGTCCTATCTGGAGCAGCTGTTCGCGCGCCTGCGCCGCCGCGGACTGGTCAAGAGCGTGCGCGGGCCGGGCGGCGGCTACCGCCTGGCGCACGACGCCTGCAAGACCCGGATCTCCGACATCGTCCTGGCCGTCGACGAGCCGCTGCGCGCGACTCGCTGCGGCAAGACCATCGGCAAGGGCTGCATGATCGGCGGCGAGCGCTGCATGACCCACGACCTGTGGGAGGAGATGGGCCGCCAGCTGCACAGCTATCTGGAGTCGGTCTCGCTGGCCGATGTTCTGGCCGGGAAGCTGCGCCCTTCCGCGGAGGCCGCCGCCGCGTGACCGTCTACCTCGACCATAACGCCACCGCGCCGGTCCGCCCCGAGGCGAAGGACGCGGTCGTGCGCGCGCTCGAGGTCGGCGGCAATCCCTCGTCCGTCCACGCCGCCGGCCGCGCCGCCCGCAACCTGATCGAGACCGCCCGGCAGCAGGTCGCGGACCTGGTCGGGGTCAAGGTCGGCTCGGTCACCTTCACCAGCGGCGGCACCGAATCCAACGCCCTGGCCATCGAGAGCGCGGTCGCCGCCGGCTTCGACCGCATCATCCTCGGCGGGACCGAGCACGGGGCCGTGGGCGAGAACGTCCGGGCCGCCAAGGTTCCCGTCGCCCTCTGGCCGGTGAACGCCGAGGGCGTCGCCGATCTGGACTGGCTGAAGGACGAGCTTTCCAAGGGCGGCCGGCCGCTGGTCTGCCTGATGCTGGCCAACAACGAGACGGGCGTCATCCAGCCCGTCGCCGAGGCTTCGGCCCTGGTGCGCGAGGCCGGCGGCTGGCTGCACGTCGACGCCGTCCAGGCCGCCGGCAAGATCGCCATCGACTTCACCGACCTGGGCGCCGACACTCTGGCCCTGGCCGCGCACAAGATCGGCGGGCCGTTCGGCAGCGGGGCCCTGATCGCCGGCACGCGCTCGACCGTCGTTCGCCGTCTGCACGGCGGCGGCCAGGAGCGCGGCCGCCGCGCCGGGGCGGAGAACCTGACCGGCATCGCCGGTTTCGGCGCCGCCGCCGTCGCCGCCGTCCGCGACCTGCCGCATGTCGCCGAGCAGGCTCGCTGGCGCGACGCGATGCAGGCGCGGGTCGAGGAGGCCGGCGTCGTGATCCTGGGCAAGGGCGCGCCGCGCCTGCCGCAGACCCTGGGCTTCGCCGCCGCCGGCTTCGACGCCCAGATGCAGGTCATGGGCATGGATCTGGCGGGCGTGATGATCAGCGCCGGCCCGGCCTGCTCCTCCGGCAAGATGAAGCCCAGCGAGGTGGTGGCGGCCATGGGCCGCGCCGACCTCGCGCCGTTCGCCGTCCGCATCAGCGGCGGCTGGACGACCACTCAAGACGACTGGAGCCGGGCGGGCGACGCCTGGCTCGAACTGTACGCGCGGCATCTCTCGCGCAGGAAGGAAGTGGCCTGATGGCTGCGGTGAAGGAAACCGTCGACGCGGTCGCCGAGCTCGAGAAGTACGAGCACGGCTTCGTCACCGACATCGAGCAGGAGTTCGCGCCCAAGGGCCTGAACCCCGACATCGTGCGCTTCATCTCGGCCAAGAAGGGCGAGCCGGAGTGGATGCTGCAATGGCGGCTGGAGGCGTTCGAGCGCTGGCAGGCCATGGACGAGCCCGACTGGGCCAAGGTCAGCTATCCGAAGATCGACTACCAGGACGCCTACTACTACGCCGCCCCGACCAAGAAGGAGGGGCCAAAGTCCCTCGACGAGGTCGATCCGGAGCTGCTGGAGACCTACGCCAAGCTCGGCATCCCGCTGAAGGAGCAGGAGGTCCTGGCCGGCGTCGCCGGTGCGCCGAAGTACGCCGTCGACGCGGTGTTCGACAGCGTCAGCGTGGTCACCACCTTCAAGAAGGAGCTGGCCCAGGCCGGCGTCATCTTCTGCTCGATGAGCGAGGCGGTGCGCGAGCATCCCGAGCTGGTCCGCAAGTACCTCGGCTCGGTCGTGCCGGTCAGCGACAACTACTTCGCCTGCCTGAACAGCGCCGTCTTCAGCGACGGCAGCTTCGTATATGTGCCGCCCGGCGTGCGCTGCCCGATGGAGCTGTCGACCTATTTCCGCATCAACGCCGCCGAGAGCGGCCAGTTCGAGCGGACCCTGATCATCGCCGACAAGGGCGCCTACGTCTCCTATCTGGAAGGCTGCACGGCCCCGATGCGGGACGAGAACCAGCTGCACGCCGCCGTGGTCGAGCTGGTCATCCTGGAAGACGCCGAGATCAAATACTCGACGGTCCAGAACTGGTACCCGGGCGATCCCAAGACCGGGAAGGGCGGCATCTACAACTTCGTCACCAAGCGCGCCGACTGCCGCGAGGACCGGGCCAAGGTCAGCTGGACCCAGGTCGAGACCGGCTCGGCGATCACCTGGAAGTATCCGTCCTGCGTCCTGCGGGGCGAGGGCAGCTCCGGCGAGTTCTATTCGATCGCGGTGACCAACGGCTTCCAGCAGGCTGACACCGGCACCAAGATGATCCACCTGGGCGCCAACACGAAGTCGCGGATCATCTCCAAAGGGATTTCGGCGGGCAAGTCGTCCAACACCTACCGCGGCCTGGTCTCGGCCCACCCCAAGGCCAAGGGCGCGCGCAACTTCACCCAGTGCGACAGCCTGCTGATCGGCAAGGACTGCGCCGCCCACACCGTGCCCTACATCGAGGCCCGCAACGGCCAGTCGGTGTTCGAGCACGAGGCGACCACGACCCGCCTCTCCGAAGACCAGCTGTTCTATTGCCAGCAGCGCGGCCTGGACGAGGAGGCCGCCGTGGCCCTGCTGGTCAACGGCTTCGTCAAGGACGTCCTCCAGGAGCTCCCGATGGAGTTCGCCGTCGAGGCCCAGAAGCTGGTGGCGATCTCGCTGGAAGGCTCGGTCGGCTAGTGCTCCGCGCCATCGACCATGTCCAGATCGCGATCCCCGTCGGCGGGGAGGAGCGGGCGCGTCCGTTCTATCGCGACCTGCTGGGCCTGGCCGAGGTTCCCAAGCCGGCCGAGATGGCCAAGCGCGGCGGGGCCTGGTTCGAGGCCGGCGCGATCAAGGTGCATCTCGGCGTCGAGCAGGACTTCCGCGCCAACACCAAGGCGCATGTGGCTTTCCAGGTCGACGACGTAGCGGATATCGCCGCGCGCGCCCGGGTTGCCGGCTACGACACGAAATCCGATGACGATCTCGAAGGTTACGAGCGCGTCTTCATCTACGATCCCTTCGGCAATCGCTTGGAGTTTCTCAGGCCCCTGAGAGGTTCCGAATGATCGCCGCCTTCACCCCCAGCGTCATCCTCGCGCTTGTCGCGAGGACCCATGAACACCCCGTCAGCCCGTGTGCATGGGTCGTCGGAACAAGTCCGACGATGACGGAAGATAAGAACTGCAACGAATGACCATGCTTTCGATCAACAACCTCCACGCCACGGTCGCCGACAAGCCGATCATCAACGGCCTGACTCTCGACGTCCCCGCGGGCGAGGTGCACGCCATCATGGGGCCGAACGGGGCCGGCAAGTCGACGCTGAGCTACGTGCTGACCGGCCGCGAGGGCTACGAGGTCGTCGACGGAACCGCGACCCTGGACGGCGAGGACCTGCTGAGCCTGGAGCCCAACGAGCGGGCGGCCAAGGGGCTGTTCCTGTCCTTCCAGTATCCGCTTGAAATCCCGGGCGTTCCGGCCCTGACCTTCATCCGCACCGCGGTCAACGCCCAGCGTAAGGCGCGCGGCCAGGACGAGATCAGCGCGCCGGAGTTCCTCAAGCGCGCCCGCGCCGTGGCGACTTCGCTGAAGATCGACTTCGACATGCTCAAGCGGGCCCTGAACGTCGGCTTCTCGGGCGGCGAGAAGAAGCGCATGGAGATCTTCCAGATGGCCATGCTGGAGCCGCGCTTCCTGATCCTGGACGAGACCGACAGCGGCCTGGACATCGACGCGCTGCGCATCGTGTCCGAAGGCGTCAACGCCATGCGCTCGCCGGACCGCGCCATGCTGGTGATCACCCACTACCAGCGGCTGCTCGACTACATCAAACCCGACCGCGTGCACGTGCTGAGCGCCGGCCGCATCGTCGCCTCGGGCGGGCCCGAACTGGCCCATGAGCTCGAGCGCGACGGCTACGACAAGTACGTGAGGGCCGCCGCGTGAGTCTGGCCAAGGCCATCGAGACCGGCGACCTGACCCAGCTGCCGTCGCGCCGCGACGAGGACTGGCGCTGGACCGACTTGCGCGGGCTGCTGCGCGCGCTGCCGCCGGCCTCGCCGGAAGCGCAAATCGCGCCGGGCGGGCCGTTCGAGGCGGCGGGCGGCGAAGAGCTGTCCGTCGTCAACGGCCGTGTCGCCGGCGCCGCCGGGCTGATCGTCGAGGGTGAGCGGCTGGTCCGCCTGCGCTTCGTCTCGACGGCCCTGGGCAGCCATGCCGCCAAGGTCAAGATCGAGATCAAGCCGGGCGCGTCGCTGCACCTGCTGGAGAGCTACGAGGCCCAGGCCGACGGCGCGGTCGCCAGCGCCGAGGTCGACATCGTACTGGGCGAGGGCGCGCGGCTGGAGCGGGTGGTCCTGGTCCAGGACGGCCCCGAGAGCGTCACCGTCTCCCAGGCCCGCATCTTCCTGGCCGCCGGCGCCGAGATGGGCCAGACGGTCCTGACCAGCGGCGGTCGCCGCCAGCGCATCGAGACCCATGTCGCACATCCCGGGATACACGCCACGATCCGGATGGACGGCGCCTACCTGCTACGAGACCAGCGCCACGCCGACTTGACCACCGTGGTCACCCACGGCGGCCTGGACGGGACGACCTCGCAGCTGACCAAGGGCGTGGTCCACGACCAGGCTCGCGGGGTGTTCCAGGGGCGGATCGTCGTCGAGCACGGCGCCGACAAGACCGACGCCCGCATGGGCCACCACGCGCTGATCCTGTCGGACAAGGCCGAGATCGACGCCAAGCCCGAGCTGCTGATCTTCGCCGACGACGTCCAGTGCGCCCACGGCAACACCATCGGCGCGCTCGACGAGAACGCCCTGTTCTACGCCCGCCAGCGCGGCATTCCGCTGGACGAGGCCAAGGCCCTGCTCACCGCCGCCTTCGTTGGCGAGGTGGTCGACCGCATCGCCTACGAACCGGCCCGCGAGGTCGCCGCCGCCTGGGTCGCCGCGCAGCTGGGGAGGGCCGGGTAGTGGCCTTTGATGCAGAAGCCGTCCGCGCCCAGTTTCCGATCCTGTCGCGCCAGGTGAACGGCCGGCCGCTGGTCTATCTGGACAACGCGGCCAGCGCCCAGAAGCCGCGCGCGGTGATCGAGGCGATCACTCGGACCATGGAGGGCAGCTACGCCAACGTCCATCGCGGTCTGCACACGCTCGCCAACGAAACGACAGAAGCCTATGAAAAAGCCCGCGAAAGCGTCGCCGCCTTCATAGGCTGTTCGCGCGACGAGATCATCTTCACCAAGGGGGGCACCGAGGCGATCAACCTGGTCGCCGCGACCTTCGGCCTGGGGCTGAAGGCCGGCGACGAGATCGTCCTCACCCAGATGGAGCACCACTCCAACATCGTGCCCTGGCACCTGCTGCGCGAGCGCAAGGGCGTGGTGCTGCGCTTCATCCCGGTGCTGGACGACGGCTCGCTGGATCTGGAAGCGGCCCGGAACCTGATCGGCGAGAGGACCAGGCTGGTCGCCTTCACCCACATGTCCAATGTGCTGGGCACGCTGAACCCGGTGAAGGCCCTGACCGAGATGGCCCATGCCGCCGGCGCGGCGGTGCTGGTCGACGGTTGTCAGGGCGCGGTCCACGCCAGGGTCGATGTGAAGGACCTGGACGTCGACTTCTACGTCGCCACCGGCCACAAGCTGTACGGTCCCACTGGGATCGGCATCCTGTACGGCAAGGCCGAGCGGCTGGCCGTCCTGCCGCCCTACCAGGGCGGCGGCGAGATGATCGGCTATGTCCGTGAGGATGAGATCACCTACGCCGAGCCGCCGATGCGGTTCGAGGCCGGCACCCCGCCGATCATCGAGGCGATCGCGCTGGGCGCGGCGGTCGACTGGATCATGAGCCTGGACCGCGACGCGGTGCTGGCCCACGAGCACGCGCTGTACCGGCGGGTCGTCGAACGGCTGGACGGCGCCAACTGGCTGCGGATCCTCGGCACGGCGGAGGGGAAGGGGGCCATCCTCAGCTTCACCGTCGCCGACGCCCACCCGCACGACATCGCCCAGATCCTGGACAAGCAGGGGGTCGCGATCCGCGCCGGAACCCACTGCGCCGAGCCGCTGATGGCCCGTTTCGGCCTGACGGCGAGCAGCCGCGCCTCCTTCGCCCTATATAACACCGAGGCCGAGGCCGACGCGTTCGTGGACGCGCTGGTCAAGGCCCGCAGCTTCTTCGCCTGAGACATCGATGACCGAGATCAGCACCGCGTCCGACAAGCCGTCCGCTCTGAGCCAGAAGGAGCTCGACTCGCTGACCGATCAGCTGGTCGAGAAGCTCAAGACCGTGTTCGACCCGGAGATCCCGGTCGACATCTACGAGCTGGGCCTGATCTACAAGGTCGACGTCTCGGACGAGAAGGACGTGAAGATCGACATGACCCTGACCGCGCCGGGCTGCCCGGTGGCCGGCGAGATGCCGGGCTGGGTCGAGGACGCGGTCATGGAGATCCCGGGCCTGAAGTCCTGCTCGGTCGACCTGGTGTTCGACCCGCCGTGGGACCAGTCGCGCATGAGCGACGAGGCCAAGCTGCAGCTGAACATGTTCTGATGCACACAGTTTCTCCCGTCATCCCGGCGAAGGCCGGGACCCAGTTGCGAGCGCCGGACCTGGGTCAGGCTTCGACAGGCTGTGGTTGGATCTGGGTCCCGGCCTTCGCCGGGATGACCGGGGTTTGATGGGTTTGGTGATGACGATGGAACCGCAGATCAACGCTCCGAGACCCCGCCGCCCGCGGCCCAAGATCGTCACCCTGACCGACGCCGCCGCGACGCGGGTCAAGGAGATCATGGCCCGCAAGGCGGAGCAGGAGCCCGACAAGCCCTACGCCGGCCTGCGCGTGGGCGTGAAGAACAGCGGCTGCGCCGGCCAGGAGTACATCCTCGCCTACGCCGAGGCCGCCGATCCGCTGGACGAGGTGGTCGAGGACAAGGGCGTCACCATCCTGATCGAGCCCAAGGCCGTCCTGTTCCTGGTCGGCACCGAGATCGACTACGAGATCACCCGCCTGTCGTCGAAGTTCGTGTTCCGCAACCCGAACGAGACCGACGCCTGCGGCTGTGGGGAAAGCGTGACGATCGAACCGGCTAAAACCCCTCTCCTTTAGGGAGAGGGAGGGGCCCACGCGAAGCGTGGGAGGGTGAGGTGTTTCGCCCTCGCCAAGTCTGCGCCGTCCCCAACCCCTCATCCTCCCGCTTCGCCTGCGGCTCGCGGGCCCCTCCTTCTCCCTCCGGGAGAAGGGAAGTAGGCTCGATCCATGGATCGTGTGGGGAACGCCAGGCGGCTGCGACAGGAGCAGACCGGTGCGGAGCGAAAGCTCTGGTCGATCCTGCGTGGGTGGAAACTCGACGGTTTCAAGTTCCGCCGGCAGATGCCGATCGACAGGTATTTCGCCGACTTCGCCTGCGTGGAAGCCAAGCTCGTCATCGAGCTGGACGGCGGCCAGCATGCCGAACGGGTCGCGTATGATGCGGCGCGGACCGAGGTCCTGGAAGGTTGCGGCTGGACCGTCCGGCGATTCTGGAACGCGGCCGTGCTCACGGAGACCACGGCCGTCGTCGATGCGATCCTCAGGGAGCTGAGGCTGGCCCGCCCCTAGGCCGCCTCTGCCGCCCGGGCCTCGTTCGGCGTCGGGACCAGGACGCTCGGCCGGACCGGCTCGCTCGTGGCCATGGCGATCAGTTCCTGGCTGCGGGTTTCGACCACGGTCTCCAGGCGGCGCAGGAACTCGTCCTTCTCGAGGCCGGTCGGGATCGGGTCGAGGAACTCGATGGTGGCCGTCCCCGGCGTCTTGATCTTCGAGGTCTGCTCCCAGAACAGGCCGAGGTTCGTCGCCACCGGCACCACCGGCAGGTCGAAGTCCTTGGACATGTAGTAGACGCCGGTGCGGTAGCGGAACCGCTCGCCCGGCCTGGCCAGGTGGCCTTCCGGATAGATCAGGATGCGGCGGCCTTCCTTGGCCACCTGGGCCGCGCTCCGCGACAGGGCCTCGCGGGCTTCCGGGCCGCCGCAGCTGTTGACGATGATCGCCCCGAACTTGCGCAGGATGGCCCCGACCAGCGGGAAGCGCTCCATATGGTCGCCGGTCACGAAGCTGAGGTTCGGCACATTGGCGAACATCACGAAGCCGTCGCCCCAGCTATGGTGCTTGGCGGCGATGATGAAGGCGCCCTCCGGCAGCTTCTCCTGGCCGCGCAGATCGATCTTGATGCCGGCGAAGGTCCGCATCGCCCACAGCATTCGGCGGGTGTAGAGCTTGATCGCCCCGGTCATCAGGCCGCGGCCCGGAAACAGGGCGCAGAGGGCGGCGGTCAGGCCGTAGAAGATCGACAGCACCCAGTAGTAGGCGTTGAACAGTCGATTGCGGAAGGTCATGGCGTTGGAGATTCCTTGTTTGTCGCGCGATCCGGGCGGCGAACCGGCATCCACTTCGCCTGATCGCGCTCGCTAACGGGCGAAGAGAACGGCCTGGACGGCCGCGGTCATGAGCGGGGCGTGGGCGGAAAGGGGGTCGTCCCCGATCCGGCCGTAGGCCTTGTTCTGGGCTGTCTGGGTGATCACGCCGATGGCCATGGCGGCCAGCACGCGGGGGTCGGCCGGCGGCAGCTCGGCGCCGATCATCGCCTGTTTGATCACGTTTTCGGTCACCGTGACCGGATCCTTCCCGTCCTCCTGGTAGTAGGGGATGAAGCGGTGGATCTGGGTCAGGTGGAAGGCGAAGGTCAGCCAGTCCTCGTCGGCGACCAGGCAGTAGGCCTTCACGATGGCGGCGGCCTTGGCCTTGACGCCGGTCGCCTCGGCCGCGCTGGCCTCGATCAGGGTCGAGAGACGGCGGTGGATGGTCATGAACAGGGTGATCGCCAGCTCGTCCTTGGACCGGTAGTGGCGATAGAGGGCGCCTTCCGACACCCCCGCCTGGGCCGCGATGGCCCGGGTCGTGGCGGCGTCGACGCCGTCGCGAACGAAGACTTCCAGGGCGGCGCGCTCGATGCGAGGCTTGGCGGACATGGTCTCGACTCCGGTTGTGAGCAAATGCTCACATATCGGCGTCGGGATGACAAGTGATCATTTGCTCACGGGTGGAGAATGGCGGTCAGCGCCGAGTTCAAGGATCAGGTCCAGGAGGCGTTGGGGGGCCTGGGAATGTTGAAATTCAAGGGAATGTTCGGCGGGGCCAGCGTCTCGGTCGGCGACGTCAACTTCGGCCTGATCTTCGGCGAGACCCTGTATCTGAAGGTCGACGACCTCAACCGCGCGGCCTTCGAGGCGACCGACTCGGAGCCGTTCGTCTACGCCATGAAGAACGGCAAGACCGGACGGCTGCACTACTGGCGGCTGCCGGAGGCGGCCTGGGACGATCCGGACGCGGCCGAGCGCTGGGCCCGGTTGGCGATCGACGCGGCGCTGAGGGCCAAGCAGCCGAAAACGAAGAAGGGCCGGGCGATGCGCGAGGACATCGGGCCCGGCCCTTGGGATGGGTGACCTCAGATCCGTTTTCCCGGCGAAGGCCAGGGCCCCGTCAGGGATTCGGAACCTCAAATGGAACTCGAATATCTGAGCTGGATCTGGATCCCGGCCTTCGCCGGGACGCTCGGAACTACTTGCCCTTGAACGCCGCCACGCGCTTCTGGAGGAAGGCGCTGACGCCCTCGACGAAGTCCTCGGTCTTGCCGGCGAGCTTCTGGGCCTTGCGCTCGGCGGTCAGCTGGCCGCCCCAGTCGTTGTCCAGCCCTTCCCAGATCAGCTTGCGGATCGCGCCCAGCGAGGCCGGGCCGCTGGCCAGCTCCTTGGCCAGCTCCAGAGCGGCGGCCTGCAGCTCGGCGTCGGGGACGACGCGGTTGACCAGGCCCCATTCCAGCGCCTTGGCGGCGCCGATCTTCTCGCCGAGCAGGGCCATCTCCATGGCGCGGGCCCGGCCGACGGCGCGGCTCAGCAGGTAGGTCGAGCCGCCGTCCGGCACCAGGCCGATGCGGCGGAAGGCCTGCAGGAAGTAGGCGCTCTCGCCGGCGATGATCAGGTCGCCGAGCAGGGCGAACGAGCAGCCGACCCCGGCCGCCGCGCCGTTCACCGCGGTGACCAGCGGCACGGGCAGGTCGCGCATCTGGTTGACCAGAGGATTGTAGACCGTTTCCAGGGCGCGGCCGGCGTCCGGCTTGCCGTCGACGTCCGCCTCGCGGCCGGCGGCGCCGCCGCCCGACAGGTTGGCGCCGGAGCAGAAGCCGCGGCCCTCGCCGGTCAGCACCACCGCGCGGGCGGCGATCTTGCCGGCGGCGATGCTGGCGAAGGCGTGGCTCAGCTCGGCGGCCAGGTCCAGGCCGGCGGCGTTCATGGTGGCGGGGTCGTTCAGCGTGACCACGGCTACGCCGTCGGTCAGCTCGACCTTGATCTTCGTGTAGTCCAAGACGCGTCTCCCTGGGTCTTCTTCTTCTCCAGAGGGTAAGCGCGGATAACGCGGCGGAACGCCAGCGGAAAGTTCAGGCCTGAAGACGGCCGTAGTAGCGCAGCAGTTGCGCGACCAGCAGGGCGATGGCGGCGAGGGCGATCAGGATCGGGACCGACAGCGGCAGGCCGGCCGCGACCAACGCCGCCGCGCCGACGCAGCCGACGAAACAGCCGGCGTCCCAGGCCCCTTCGGTGGCGATATGGAAGCGCAGGGTGCAGTTGGAGCCCTTCGACAGATTGTAGACCGGCGTCATCATCACCGGCGTGACCAGGGCGACCATCAGCGCGCCGCCGGCGTTGGCCAGCACCGCCAGCCAGGGCGTCCCCACGCCCAGGGCGCGCAGGACGATGATGACGGCCGCGGCCGCGTAGGCGATGACGACGGCGCGCCGGCCGCGCCCGGTGTCGATGCGCCGGCCCAGGAACAGGGCGCCGGCGGCTCCGGCGATCGCCGCGACCGCCGCCGCCCCGCCGAACGCGGCGTAGCTCTCGCCGAGGGTCAGGAAGAGGGCGATCAGCCAGACGAAGTGGTAGCCGGCCGCGAACAGCCCGTCGCCGAACATCAGGCCCAGACCAAGCCTGGGCATGCGGTAGCCCTCGGGCGGCGTGCGGGCGACCGGTACGTTCGGCGCGCCGATCAGCGGGACGATGGCCAGGGCCTGGACCAGCCCGACCAGCAGGAAGGCGATCTTCGGCCCGCCGGCGGTCAGCGCCCAGGCTCCGGCCAGCGGCGCGACGACGCCGACCCCCGCGACCATCGCCTCGCGCAGGCCGACCTGACCGCCGCGCTGGGCCGGATCTCCCAAGGCGGCGAAATAGGCGTGGAAGCTCAGCCAGTAGAGCAGATAGCCGATCGAGCTGACGGCGCTGAGCAGGATCAGGATCGGGCCGGGGCCGCCCAGGTAGGCGAACAGGGCGTAGTAGGCCGCCGTGGCCAGGGTGCCGGCGATGAGTAGGGGCTTGATGCCGGTGCGCTTGGCCAGCGGCAGCACCATCGGGCGCAGCACGAAGCGACCGGCGACGATGCCGGCCTGGAACAGCAGGGCGACCGGGACGGAGACGCCCGCCTTGAGCAGGACGGCCAGCAGGAAGACGCCGCCGGCCGCCTGGGCGAAGGCCTGGATCGCGTAGTGCAGGTTGACGCGGCTCAGCGCGGTCGGGGTCTGAAGCGACATGGTCGGCCGAGGGGCGGCGGGGAGGTCAGAGCTGGTGTGGCAGCGCTCGCCTCAGCGCTCAATAGCCGAAGGTTTGCCATGCCTCTTCATCCGTTCATCCCGGCGAAGGCCGGGATCCAGGCCATGGGTCTGCGCGCCGGTGCGAAATCACCTGTCGCCGAGGTTGAGGCTGGGTCCCGGCCTTCGCCGGGACGATCGGTATGGAGGGTTTGGAAGCGATCGTCCCGCAAGCATTCGGGGTAGGCGGGAAGGGGCGGCCTCAGGCCGCCTTGGCCGGTTTCTCGGCGTTGGTCACGCGGTTGCGGCCCGTGCGCTTGGAGGCGTAGAGCGCCTTGTCGGCCCGCTCCATGACACAGCTGCCGGTCTCGCCCTCCTGGCGCGTGGCCAGGCCGGCGGAGACGGTGACCGTGCCCAGGTCTTCGTTGGTCGAGCGACGCTTGAGCATGCGCGAGGCCACTTCCTCGCGGATTTCCTCGAGGCAGGCCTCGACCAGCGCGGCGTCCTCGCCTGGGAAGATCATCGCGAACTCCTCGCCGCCGTAGCGGGCGGAGAAGCGTGGCGTGGCGCCGCGGCTGCCGATGACGCTGGCGACGTAGCGGATCACCTGGTCGCCGGTCTGGTGGCCCCAGGTGTCGTTGAAGCTCTTGAAATGGTCGATATCGAGCACGGCCAGCGTCAGGATCGAGCCGTTCTCGTCGGCCTCGGCGCAGGCGCGGGCCAGTTCCTCGTCGAAGGCCTTGCGGTTGGCCAGGTTGGTCAGGCCGTCGGTGGTGGCGTCGCGGCGGACCTGCTCCAGGTGTTCGCGCAGGCGTTGGACCTCGCCGGTCGACTCCGCCAGCTTCTTCTCGAGAGACTTGTTCTCGCGCTGGACCCGGCGGGTCGCGGTCGACAGGGAGTCGACCATCGCCTTGATCTGCGCGGTGTCCTTGGCGTCGGCCAGGCCCTTGCTGGCGCCGGCCAGGGTCTGGCCGTAGGTCTCGTGCGACTTCTGCGCCTGGACGATGGCGCGGGAAACGGCCGCCAGCTCCTTGGACAGCTGGTCGCCGGCGTCGCGGATCTGTTCGTTCAGGCGCGCCTTCGCCAGGTAGACGGCGGCCAGTTCCTCGCTGACCGTTTCGGTCAGCGGCTCGCCGATCGACAGCAGGCGATTGAGTTCCCGGGCAAGCGGGCCTTCCGGATCGGCGACGTAGTGCGACCACAGCTCGAAGTTCAGCGGCGTCGGCCAAACGGCGTGCCGCTCCATGATTTCGAGCGTCCTGTGAGCGACCTTGTAGGCGTCGGGACCGCGCAGCGTGGTTTCTACGTTGCCGGACATCGTTAAGTTCCCCCGTAGTCACGCGCCTCTTCTGAAGCACGTGGGCAGTAGATGGCGGGCAACCTAGGCCGGAAGGTCCGAACGAGCGGTTAAAAGCGGTAACGCCGTTCGCTTGCGGCGAGGCGCGACAGGGGTCATTCTGATCGCCGATCACTTGAACCGGGAGCGAGCCCGGTCGCCTGGAGGAAGACCAAGATGAACGCTCCCGCCAACCTCGGGGCCGAAGGCCACAAGGCCGCCATGCTGGCGGTGCTCGAGCGCCAGAAGGCCGCGCATCTGCGGGACGGCGCCCCGACCGCCGAGCAGCGCATCGAGCGGCTGGATCGCTGCATCGGCCTGCTGGTCGACCACGCCAAGGACATCCAGGAGGCGCTCAACGAGGACTTCGGCAACCGCTCCAAGGACGCCACCCTGTTGACCGACGTCAGCGGTTCGATCGGCCCGCTGAAGCACGCCAAGGAAAACGTCCGCAAGTGGATGAAGGGCGAGAAGCGCAAGACCACGCCGGCGATCCTGGGCCTGTTCGGCGCCAAGGCCGAGGTCGTCTACCAGCCCAAGGGCGTGGTCGGCGTGATCAGTCCCTGGAACTTCCCGGTGAACCTGACCTTCGCGCCGCTGGCCGGCATCCTGGCGGCGGGCAACCGCGCCATGATCAAGCCGTCGGAGTTCACGCCGGCCACCTCCGAGCTGATGAAGACCATGTTCGGCAAGGTGTTCAGCGAGGAAGAGATCGCGGTCCTAACGGGCGGGCCGGAGGTCGGCCAGGCCTTCTCCGAGCTGCCGTTCGACCACATGATCTTCACCGGCGCGACCTCGATCGCCCGCCACGTCATGCGGGCGGCGGCCGAGAACCTGGTGCCGCTGACGCTGGAGCTGGGCGGCAAGAGTCCGGTGATCCTGTCCAAGTCGGCGGACGTCTCGCTGGCCGCGGCGCGGATCATGAACGGCAAGACGCTGAACGCCGGCCAGATCTGCCTGGCGCCCGACTACGTCCTGGCGCCGGAGGAGAGCGTCGGCGAGTTCGTGAAGGAGGCCCAGGGCGCGGTGACGCGGATGTTCCCGACCCTCAAGGACAATCCCGACTACACCGCCGTGGTCGCCCAGCGGCACTACGATCGGATCAAGGGCTACATCGACGACGCCCGGGCCAAGGGCGCGCAGATCGTCGAGATCAACCCGGCGGGCGAGGACTTCAGCCAGCAGGAGCATCGCAAGATCCCGCCGACCCTGATCCTGAACCCGTCGGACGACATGAAGGTCATGCAGGAGGAGATCTTCGGCCCGGTCCTGCCGGTGAAGACCTACAAGCAGGTCGACGAGGCGGTGAACTACATCAACGCCAACGAACGGCCGCTGGGCCTCTACTGGTTCGGGACCGACGAGGCGGAGAAGGCCAAGGTGCTGGAGCGCACGACCAGCGGCGGGGTCACGGTCAACGACGTGGTCATGCACGTCGCCCAGGAGGACTTGCCGTTCGGCGGCGTCGGCCCGTCCGGCATGGGCAGCTACCACGGCCATGACGGCTTCAAGGAGTTCAGTCACAAGAAGGCGATCTTCACCCAGCTGAAGAAGGACATCGCGCCGCTCAAGCAGATGCGGCCGCCGTATGGCCCGGGCATTCGCAAGTATCTCGCCGGCACGCTGACCCGGTAAATCGGACGCCGAAGCTGAGCCGTTCATCGACGCGTCAGCTTCGGCGCCGTATTGAAGCCCTCATGGCGAAGCAGGATGTTTCGCCTCCCGGGGCTTTCCGGCCCCGCTGCGACTGGAGAGTATCATGCGTAAGGTTGCCTTCGTGGCCGCTCTGGCCTCGCTGACCGCCGTCACGGCGGCCCAGGCCCGGGTCGATTTCCGGGTCCAGGCTCGCTGTATCGCCGCCTATGAAGTGGCCGCCAGCCAGCTCGAGTCCGATTCGGCCAACGCCGGCGCCAAGAAGCGCATCGCCAAGCTGGACGCCGCGCGCGAGCGCACCTCGCTGGCCCTGGCCACCCGCACCGACCTGTCGCCGGCCGACAGCCGCGCCAGCCAGCAGGAACGCAAGGCCGAGGAGGCTCGCCTCGACAAGCTGGCCCCGGCCGCGGTCCAGGCCGCCGCCGACAACTGCGACAGCCAGCTCGGGCTCTAGAGCCGACCTGAAATTGAGAAAGGGCGCGGTGGAAGCCGCGCCCTTTCGTTTGTCCGCTGGGTCAGCGGGCGATCAGTGCATGGTGTCGGCGACGATCTCGAGCTTGTTGCCGTCTGGATCGAGCACCACCGCGCCGTAGTAGTCGGGCGCGACGTCCGGGTGCAGGCCGGCGGCCCGGATCGTGGTCGCGCCGTGGGCGAGGGCGGCCGCATAGGCGGCGTCGACCGCCGCGCGGCTGTCGGCCGAGAAGGCGATGTGGGTTCCCAGGCCGTGAACCTGGTCGCCGGTCACCGGATAGAGGAAGAACTGTCGGCTGGTTCCGCCGGGCCCGTAGGCCAGCTCCGCCTCCGCGGCCCAGGCGTTGGCGCTGCCCAGCGGCGCGAAGAAGGCGTCGTAGAAGCGGCGCGCGGCGGCCAGGTCGCGGACGCCTACGGACAGGTGATCGAACATGGGGAAACCCTCCGACTGAAGCTGACTCTCAGTTGGGAACGCCGTTCGTCCGGCGCTAGTCCCTCAGCGCGCCCAGCATGATCCGCGAGAGGGCGTCGACGGCTTCGTCGCGGCTCATGCGTTCGGCGGCGGCGGCTTCCGACAAGCCGTCGGCGGCGGCGATCAGGCCCAGAAGAAGCGGACGGGACACTGCGGCCGGATCCAAGACGAATCGGGCCAGCGCCGCCTGGTAGAGGTCGACGTAGCCCTCGCGCAGGGTCTGGCGGACGTCGCTCATCTCCTCGCTGGCCGACAAAGCCGCGGCGATCGCGCCGTACTCGGGTCCGGCTTGTAGAACGCAGTCGACATAGGCCGCCGCGACGATGGCGACCGCGTCGTCGAGCGTCCTGGCGGTCTCGGCCAGGGCGGCGTGCACGGCCTCCGACTGCTGCTCGTCGAAGTGCCGATAGAGGGCGATCAGCAGTCCGGCTCGGGTTCCGAAGTGTTCGTAGGCGATCGGTTTGGTCACCCCGGCCTGTTCGGCCAGGCGCGCCAGGGTGAGGGCGTCGGTGCCCTCGGTGCGGATGACGGTCGCCGCGGTTTCCAGAAGCTGTCGCCGCCGTTCCTCGCGCGGCATTCGCCTGTTCGACATGTGCGCTCCCTTCTGGCTGCGACCGCCGCTTGACAGCCAGCGCGTCCGACATAAGTTACGATAAGTAAGTTACCAATCGTAATAACAACACATCTAACGGAGGGAACGATGACCGCCAAGCTCAATCCACCCGCGACGCCGACCACGGAACAGGCCGAACACATCGCCGCCCTGATACCCGATCTGATCCGCGCCACCGGACCGGTCAGCTACGGCTACCAGTTCGGCCCCGGGGATCTGCTGGATCGGATGGTGGGAGCGTCCTGGCCGACAGCGGACACCTTGTTCTGCGCCGCCTGCACTACGGCGATGTTCGACGGCGACGACCTGCTTGGCATCGAGCTGGGGTTCGCCGGCCCGAACTTCTATGCCTTCAAGGCCAACCTGGCGGGCCTCGCGTCGGACCTGCTGGCCCGCGGGGTCGCGACCCATGAGGAACTGGCGGGGCTGCTTGAGCGGGCCGAGGAGGCCAGCTATCTCAACGCCCACGTTCCCGACGACGTCTACTATCTTCACGCGCTGTCGGCCCCGCCGGCCCATCGCGGCAAGGGCGCCGGCCGGGCGCTGCTCGAGGCGGCGATCGGACGGGCGAGGGCGGCGGGCTATCGCGAGCTGCAGCTCGACGTCCTGGCCGACAATCCGGCGGTCGGCTTCTACCAGGCGATGGGGCTGCGCATCCTGAGCGAGACCCGATCGCCGAGGTTGACGCGGGATCACGGTTTTCCCAGCGAATACCGCATGGCGGCAGCCCTGTGAGCGCGCGGATCCTCATCGCCGGCGGCTACGGCCTGGTCGGGGGCATGATCGCCCGCCATCTGCGCGCGGCGGGGCATGACCTGGACCTGATCCTCGCCGGCCGCCATCCGGAAAGCGGCGAAGCGCTGGCCGGGGAGCTGCGCGCACGTACGGCTCGCCTAGACGTCGCCGATCCTGTCGCCGACCTGGCCGCCGTGGGGCCGGTCGACCTGGTCATCGCCGCCTTGCATGACCCGGGCGATCATCTGCAGACGGCGGCGCTGCTGACCGGGGCCGGTCACATCAGCATCGTCGGGACGGCGGACAGCCTGATGGCGCCGCGGGCGATGACCGCTGCGATCCTATCGCGCCGCCCGGCGCTGATGCTCGGCCACTGGCTGGCGGGCGCCCTGACCTTCGCCGCCATGGCGGCCGCGAAGGGGTTCACGCGCGTGGACCGGATCGAACTGGCGTCGCTGTACGACTATGCCGACCCGATCGGGCCGATGACCGCCGGCGACGCCGAGGGTTTCGTCGGGCGGGCGCTGATCCGCAGGGACGGAGTCTGGGCGACGGTCGAGGCGGCTGAAAACGGCCGGTCGGTGACGCGTGGCGGCGGGGACCCTTTCGACGCCCTGCCGATGGGCGTGCTCGACACGCCGGGTTTGGCCGCCGTGACCGGCGCGCGCGACGTGCGCTTCGATCTGGGCAGCGGGACTTCCATCGGAACGGCGGCGGGCGGTCCAGCCTCGCATGATCTGTACATCGACCTGACCGGCCTGGCCGCGACCGGCGAGACGACGAGCCAGCGGACGCTGGTGAGCGATCCCAAGGGGCAGGCGCATCTGACCGGGCTGGGCGTGCTGATCGGCGTCGAACGGCTGCTGGGCCTGGACGGCGATCCGCCGCCGGCGGGCGGGCTGCTGTTTCCGGAACAGATCATCGATCCCGGCCGCGCCGTCGCTCGGATGCGGTCGTTCGGCGTCCGGATCGAGGCGGCGGCGTGAACGCGATGCGCGCTCTGGCCGTGGACACGGTGAATCATCGCTCGCGGGTCATCGAGGTTCCGAGACCCGTTCCCGGTCCTGGTCGGATTCTGGTCCAGATCGCCGTCTCGGCGGTGAACGAAATGGACGTCCAGGTCCGCGCCGGCGGCTGGGCTTCGCAGGTGAAGGGCTTCCGCCGCGCGGGACCTGTCCTGACCGGGTTCGAGTTCGTCGGGACGGCGCGGACCGACGGCGCCCGCATCCGCGCCGGCCAGCGCGTCATCGGCTACTGCCACGTGCTGAACGGCCCGCGCGTCCATGCCGAATTCGCCTGTGTGGACGAGCGCGACATGGTCGCCATCCCGGATACCTTGGGGGACGAGGCGGCCGCCGCCCTGGTGGTCATGGGACTGACCGCCATCGAGGTGCTGGAGCGGATCCGCCCCCTGACGCCGGGCCAGAGGTGTTTGGTGATCGGGGCGGCCGGCGGCGTCGGGGCCTATGCGGTGCAGCTGGCGGCCAGCCGGGGCGCGCGGGTGACGGCGATCTGTTCGGCGGTCAACGCCGACTGGGTCGGCATGCAGGGCGCGACCGAGGTGCGGCCGTACGAGACCGAGCCGCGATACCGCAAGGGCGATCGCTTCGACCTGATCCTGGACGCGCCGGCCAAGTCGTCCTTCGCGGAGGCCTCGCCCTATCTCTCGCGGGACGGGACCTTCGTCAGCAGCAACCCGACCCACGACCTGGGGGCCTTCGTCCGCGCCGCCTTCGGCCGCAAACGCGCCGGCTGGCTGATGATGCTGCGCACCGATCCGGCCAAGCTGGCCCGACTGGTGGCGCTGTACGAGGCGGGCGTGCTGAAACCGGTCATCGACAGCGTCTTCGACGTTTCAAACGCCGACGCCGCCTTCGAACGGTTCGAAACCCGCGCCAAACAGGGGCGGGTTCTGCTCAGGCTCTAGTCTTCCGGCGTCGTCGTCGCGAGGGGCGTGGCGCGCATCATGAAGGCCGGCATGTCGGCGCCGAAGCCGACGACGCGGCGGTCGTCACGATCCTCGCCGCGATCGTCGCGGCGGCGGTCGTCGCGACGGCCGCGATCCCGGTCGCGATCCCGCTCGCGCGGTTCCGGGCGGGCGGCTTCGCGACGCTGGCGGTCCGGACGTTCGGAGGGCAGCGGGATCGGCGCCTCTTCCGCCCTGGGCGGCTTGGCGGCCTTCACCGGCGCGGCGACGACGGTCTCGACCGGCTCGGTCTTGGCCGGGCGCTTGCGGCGCGCGGGTTTCTCGGCCGGCGTTTCGGAGGTCGGCGTGGGGGCGGCGATGGCCTCCATCGACACGACCGAGGTCTCCGAGGCCGGACGGCCGCGACCGCGGCCCTTGTCGCCCCGGGCGCGTTCACGGTCGCGCTTGTTGGCTTCCTTATGGCGGGCCTCGGTCTTCACCGTCGACCAGTCGATGCCCTCGAAGGTGGCTTCCTTCGGGGTCTTGCCGATCAGCTTGAGGACCTTGTCCAGGTTCTTGTCGTCGCCCGGCGTCACGATCATGAACGCCTCGCCGGTGCGGCCGGCGCGGCCGGTGCGGCCGATGCGGTGGACATAGTCGTCGGCGTGGTGCGGGACATCGTAGTTGAAGACGTGGCTGACGTCCGGGATGTCGAGGCCGCGGGCGGCGACATCCGAGGCGCAGAGCAACTTCAGCTCGCCCTTGCGGAAGTTCTCCAGCGTCCTCATCCGCGTGGCCTGATCCAGGTCGCCGTGGATGGCGCCGGCGTCATAGCCGTGGGTCCGCAGCGACTTGGCGACGATGTCGACCTCGCTCTTGCGGTTGCAGAAGACGATCCCGTTCTTGATCTCGCTGCGGTCGATCAGGCTGCGCAGCGCGGTGCGCTTGGCCTTCGGGTCGCTGGTCGGGATCTTGGCCAGGTACTGGGTGATGGTGTCGGCGGTCGTGGCCGGACGGGCGACCTCGATGCGGGTCGGGTCCTTCAGGAACTGCTGCGTCAGCCGGGTGATTTCCGGCGGCATGGTGGCGCTGAAGAACAGGGTCTGACGCTTGGGCGGCGTCAGCTTGAAGATCCGCTCGATGTCCGGGATGAAGCCCATGTCGAGCATGCGGTCGGCTTCGTCGACGACCATCAGCTGCACGCCGGTCAGCAGGATCTTGCTGCGGTCGAACAGGTCGAGCAGGCGGCCCGGGGTGGCGATCAGCACGTCCACGCCCTTGTCGAGGGCGGCGACCTGGTCGCCCATCGAGACGCCGCCGATCAGCAGGGCCCAGCTGAGCTTCTGGCCCTTGGCGTACTTCTCGAACGAGGCGGCGACCTGGTCGGCCAGTTCGCGGGTCGGGGCGAGCACCAGGGCGCGGGGCATCCGCGCGCGGGCGCGGCCCGAGGCCAGGCGGTCGATCATCGGCAGGGTGAAGGCGGCGGTCTTGCCGGTGCCGGTCTGGGCGATGCCCAGGACGTCGCGGCCGGCCAGGGCCACCGGGATGGCCTGCTCTTGGATGGGGGTGGCGGTCGTGTAGCCGGTATCGGCCACCGCCTGCAGGGTGGGAGCGCTAAGCCCCAGCTGGGAAAATTCGGTCATGTCTCGCTTAATCGGAAGCGCCGAGCCGCCCGGATCTTGGGCGAGCGGGCGGCGCGGATTCGCCAGACCTGCCCGGAGCTTGGCGGTCTACATAGGCGGAAACCTCGCAAAGTCAATGTTTGCTTGGTTTCGCGAGGACTCAGGGCAGGGCGCCGCCGGTCGCCGCGCGCAGCGGCGACCGGTTCGGGAGGCGCTTCAGCAGGGGCTTCTCGACGGCCAGATGGAAGGCGACGCCGACGGCCAGGGAGACGGCGGCGACGCTCCAGAACAGCAGCGGCGCGGGCAGGCCGCGCAGGACGGCGCTCCGGTCGATGACCTCGGCCGCCAGGTAGATGATCGGCAGATGCGCCAGGTAGACGGCGTAGGACGCCTCGCCCAGGAAGGCGAGCGCGCGCGGCGTGCGCAGTCCCCGGCCGCGCTCCACGGCGGCGGCCCCGGCGATGGCCAGGGCGGCGCCCAGGCCGAACGCCCAATTGCCGATGACGCCGTTGAGCGGAAGCTTGAGCAGCGGGATGCTCCAGGTGACCGTGAACAGGGCGATCCCGACGAACAGGGTGAGTCGCGGGAGCCGCACCCAGCCGCGTTCCAGGGCGACGTAGGCCAAGGCCCCGAACCCGAACAGCAGATGCTGGCTGGTGAAGAAGAAGCGCAGCCAGTCGTCGATCCCCAGCCAGGGCAGCACGGCGGACAGCGCCATCCAGATCGCGCCGACCGAAAGGCCGAGCTTTGGCCGCCAGATGATCAGTCCGAACACGGCGTAGAACAGCATCTCATGGCGCAGCGTCCAGGCCACGCTGAGGAGCGGCTCGTGCAGGGCCGGAGCCAGGGCGAAGGCGGACAGCAGGTCCAGGGGATCGAGCGGAGCGTTGTGGTTCACCGCCGGCGCGGCCAGGACCAGCGGGAGCATCGCCAGCAGGACGATCCAGAGCGGCGGATAGATGCGCCGGAACCGCTTCCAGACGAATTCCGAGACGGCTTCCGGGCGGCCCAGGTCGCGGCCGTGCGCCAGCATGATCACGAAGCCGCTGAGCACGAAGAAGAAGTGGACGCCGCTGTAGCCCATGTCGAAGACGGGATGGATCTCGCGGCCCAGGTACTGGGGCAGAGCCAGGGTGATCTCGACATGGAACAGCAGCACCACGAGCGCGGCGAACGCCCGCCCGGCCTGCAGCGTATCGAGGGTCGGTCGCGTGATCGGGCGCGTCATCGGCGCGTCGAGGTCCAGCCGGAAGGGGTGATGGCGGCGCAATGAGGCCTCTCCCGCCGGGCGTCAAGTGCGACACTCCGGCTGTGGATATGTTCCCGGTTCGGAAGAAATCGGGTGACGGTTTTGCAACAGTCGTGTGATGTGGCCGTAGCGAGGAGGGCCGGGAGGAGGACGGATGTCGGCAATCATCGTGGGCGCGGGCGCGCTCGTGGCGACCTTGCTCGCCCCGGCGCCCCTGCCGCTCGCCATTCTGGAGCCCGCGTTCCAGAACACCATCGTCAGCACCTATCCGGACGGCAAGTCGACCAAGCTGTGGCTGGAGCGGAATGGGCAGTACGAAGCCCTGCGCGCCAATGGCCAGCGTACGGGCGGCAGCTGGCAGATGAAGGGCGACAGGCTGTGCATGACCCAG